>QKIH01000090.1 GCA_003249645.1 Desulfobulbaceae bacterium
GTCGATTCCATCTTCCATCCATGGAAAATACCCTTCAGGATTATTTTTTTCCCCTGGTACCTGCTTCCTGAAGATGGTACCATCGCCGCCGATACAAACTATTACCCCTTCGGCACCAGAATGCATGTTCCCGGTTACGGCTGGGGTGTGGTTGAAGACCGCGGCGGGGCCATTAAAGGACCGAACCGTATAGACCTCTATTTTGATTCACACAGTGACGCACTCATCTGGGGAAGAAGAAAAGTTGCCGTCGAAATCCATTATCCATAACCGTCTGTTTAACCCTACTTTTAATCGACTACGCTAATAAATATATGACGCATACACCACAAATAACCGTTATCGGGGCAGGTCTCGCCGGCTGTGAAGCTGCTTTTCAGGCAGCGGAGCGCGGCGTTAAGGTCACCCTTTACGATATGAAACCGCAGCAGTTCAGCCCTGCCCATTCATCCGAGAACCTTGCTGAGCTGGTCTGCTCAAATTCACTCCGCTCTGATGCGCCTGATTCAGCAGTCGGTCTCTTAAAAGAAGAGATGCGCCAGCTGGGTTCACTGCTAATGCGTATTGCTGAAAAAACCCGCGTTCCTGCCGGCAAGGCTCTTGCCGTTGACCGGGAATTGTTTGCTCATGAGATCACTGCTATTATCTCATCTCATCCGAATATTGATCTTATTCGTCAGGAGGTTACAGCAATCCCTGCACAAACTGATCATCCGGTCATTCTTGCCACCGGCCCACTAACCTCGGACAGCCTGGCGGAATCACTTGCCGAACTGACCGGTAAGGATCGTCTTGCTTTCTATGATGCCATTGCCCCCATAGTGTATGGTGACAGTCTCAACATGGATATCGTCTTCCGCAAGTCACGCTGGGATGACGGCCCCGGAGACTACCTCAACTGCCCGATGGATCAGGAGCAGTATCTGCACTTTATTGATGAGCTGAGCAAGGCGAACTATGTGCCGGCCAAGGACTTTGAAGACCCGAAATATTTTGAAGGATGCCTGCCGATTGAAGTGATGTGCGGCCGCGGCGTGGACACCCTGCGTTACGGACCAATGAAGCCGGTCGGACTCGCCGACCCGAGAACCGGGGAAGAGGCCTACGCCGTTGTCCAGCTGAGAATGGAAAACAAGGAAGGTACGCTCTATAACCTTGTCGGCTTCCAGACCAAGCTTACCTACCCGGAGCAGAAAAGAATTTTCACCATGATCCCTGGTCTTGAACAGTGTGAATTTGCCCGCCTCGGTTCGATTCACCGCAACACCTTTATCTGTGCACCCGAACTGCTCCAGCCGACCCTGCAGACCATCGTACGACCTGATCTGTTCATTGCCGGCCAGCTTTCAGGTGTTGAGGGCTATGTAGAATCAATGGCCATGGGCATTTTGGCCGGTATAAATGCGGCCAGAATTGCGCTCGGAGAAACACCGACCAGAGCACCGAAACACACCGCCTTCGGCGCACTCATTCATCATTTGACTGATACAGACCCCAAGCACTTTCAGCCGTCAAATGTCAATTTCGGACTGTTTCCGGAGTGGGAGAAAAAAGTGCGCAAAAAATTCAGAGGGGAAAAACGGGCGGAACTTTCTGCTGAAGCCATGATCGTATGGAAGAAAGAGCTGCAAATGTAATAGCAGAAATTGCGTGGCGGCAGGAAATAATGCGTTCTCCTGCCGTCCGTGGTATGATCTGCCGGTAATTAACCGCTGAAGTTTGCGGACACAAGGAGTATGCCCTGCGGCAATTTAACATAAGCAATTGAAGTATCTTGAATAAAATGAATATCCGCTGTTTGCTGGTAGATGACGAAAAACCCGCCAGGGATGAATTACGATATCTGCTCTCATCCTATAATGATATTGACATAATAGCAGATACCCACTCCGCCTCCCGGGCCTGTACACTCATCAGGGAGGAACGTCCGGATCTGGTCTTCCTTGACATCCAGATGCCGGGCAGCAACGGTTTTGATGTTATTGACAAACTTTCAGATCTGCCCAAAATGCCTCTGTTCGTCTTTGTTACCGCTTTTGACAGTCACGCGGTCAGAGCCTTTGAAAAAAGTGCTCTTGATTATATTCTCAAACCTCTTTCTTCAAAACGGCTTGACCAGACAATCGAGAGGGTAAGGAAAATTCTGGCGACAAACAACCCTGATTCAATCAACCAGAGCCTGCAAAATCTCATCAACCAGATTCATCACCGTGACGAGAAGAAAGTGAAGATTTCCGCAGAGTGTTCGGGACGTATTCACCTGCTTTCTCCTGAAGAGATTGTCTACTGCTCACCGGAGGAAAACGAAATCATCATCCATACCCGTACGAAAAAATGTTCCTTATACGGTATCAACACCATGGAAAAGCTTGCCGCCCGCCTCAACAGCTGCTCGTTCTTCCGCATTCATCGCTCGGCACTGATCAATCTTGATCATATCAAGGAATTCAGCCCCTGGATGAACGGAAAGTACCGTCTGGTAATGAATGACAGTGACGGCACCGAACTGACGGTAAGCAGGACACGGGTAAAGGATTTCAAACAGCAACTGGGTATCTGATCATTATGTCCATTACACAACTTGCCACCCTTTTATTCCAGCATGTCGGTCTGCTTATAGCAGGAGCGTTTATTCTCCTGACTCTCTCACCTGTTCAGGAACTCAATTTCCGCCAGCAGTCCGTTATCAACCGGATATTTCTGGTTCTTTTCTTTGGTTTTTTCGGCGTTCTGGGAACGTACAGCGGCAATGCGATATTTGATTCCATCGCCAATCTGCGCGCAATGGCTGTTATTCCTGCAGGTCTGTTCGGTGGACCTATCGTCGGATTTGGTGCCGGTATTATCGCCGGCGGTCACAGATTTTTCATTGACCCATGGGGATTCAGTTCCGTTTCCTGCGCTGTTGCCACCATCATCGAAGGGGTGGGAGCCGGTTACATACACCATTATTACAAGGAAAAGAGTATGGACTGGCGCTTTGTCCTGCTCATCACCTTTATCGGGGAATTTCTCCACATGGGACTTGTCCTGCTTTTTTCCCGGCCGTTTGATCAGGCTGCCGAGCTGGTCAAGGTCATCGCCTTCCCCATGATCGCCGGGAATATGCTTGGCGCTGCTCTTTTTATTCACATCCTCAAGACCCTCTATGAGTTCAGGGAGAGAAAAGAGAGCGTCCAGGCACAGCGTATTTTTGACATTGCCAACAGCACAGTGCGTCATCTGCGTGACGGGCTTAATATGGAAAGCGCCCAGGCGACTGCCAGGATCATCCAGCAGCGCATGGACGTTGTTGCTGTTGCTATCACCGATACAGCCAATGTCCTTGCCCACGTCGGCCTTGGTGACGACCATCACCTGCCGGGAAAACCGCTACGCACCGAATCAACCAGGCAGGTCATCGACAAAGGGATACCGATCTTTCACAAGAAGAAAAGCCTTATCGGCTGTAACCACCCGTCCTGCCCGTTTTATTCGGCTATTATTGTCCCGCTCAGGAAAGGGACAAAGATAGTCGGCACCCTGAAATTCTACGGCACAAAAGAGAAGGAACTGAACAACATTCAGCTCGAAATTGCCAAAGGCCTGACCGATCTGTTTTCTTTACAACTTGAGCTCGAAGACATCCAGATAAAAGACCGGCTGCTGTCCCATGCAGAAATCCGGCATCTTCAGGCCCAGATCAACCCGCATTTTCTCTTCAATTCTCTCAATACCATTGCGTCATTTTGCCGAACAGCACCGACTAAAGCCCGTGAGCTGATACTCGATCTGTCCCTGTACATGAGAAAAAACCTCGATTCTTCGCGGGGCTTTATCCGGCTGGAAGAAGAACTTGAACAGGTCAACTCCTATCTCACCATCGAAAAGGCCCGCTTCGGAGACCGCATCAGGGTATCTCTCAATATTGAACCGGGCTGTGAAGATTGGCCTATTCCACCGCTTATTATTCAACCGCTGATTGAAAATGCCATCAGACACGGCATCAGCGTAAAGGAAGATGGCGGAACAGTTACGCTGACAGCCAAACAAAGAGACAGTTTGCTGGAAGTCACAGTCGAAGATGACGGGGCAGGTATGCGCGGGGAAGTTCTAAAATCCCTTCTTGCCCGTAACCTCATCGAATCGCCGGTTGAGGGCATCGGTCTGAGAAACTCCAACCAGCGCCTGGTGCAGATTTACGGTCCGGAATATTTTATGAATATCGTCAGCCGTGAGAACCAGGGTACCAGAATATTTTTTCGCATTCCTCCCCTTCAAAATGTCCCCGGCCTCAACTTTCATGCTAAACCAGTAGAACAGGTATATTAATTATCATATTTTCCATTAACATGTTCCGGTGAAAACGGATGCCGCTCTGCAGTACTGGATGTAACCTGCGTTAATTCCGATAAACTTTGCTCTTTTCAGCCTCGCATAACGACAGTTCAACCATAAAAAACGACGTTTCATTGTCTTCCCTTGTCTGCTGATTCCGGCAAAGCTAGGATTGTGCCCGGAGTATGACTATTGCGTTACTGAAATTTTAGTAAACAGGAGGAAAATAATGGGATTTTTTTTTGGCTGCGTAGCTCTCTTGCTCATCGGGTATTTTACCTATGGCGTCTTTGTGGAAAAGGTGTTCGGCATTGAACCTGCGCGAAAAACACCTTGTCTGACCAAGCAGGATGGAGTGGATTACATCTCCATGCCAACCTGGAAGGTCTTCTTTATCCAGCTTCTTGATATTGCTGGACTCGGCCCGATCTTCGGACCAATCTTGGCGGCCCTCTACGGCCCGTCCGCCCTGCTCTGGATTGTTATCGGCTGCATTTTTGCCGGTGCTGTTCATGACTACTTCAGCGGCATGCTCTCCGTTCGAAGCGGCGGCAAATCGATTCCGGAAGTGGTCGGCGATATCATGGGAATGCCGGCTCGCCAGATTCTTCGAATCTTTTCAGTCATTCTGCTGATGCTGGTTGGTGTCGTTTTTATTCTTGGACCTGCAAAACTTCTCAACTCACTGACCGGAATCAACCTCCAGCTGCTTATCGGCTGTATTTTTGCCTACTATTTTTTAGCCACTGTACTGCCGATTGACAAGATTATCGGTCGTCTCTATCCGATATTCGGCGCACTGCTTCTTTTCATGACCTTCGGCGTCATGGGAGGCCTGATCTATCATGGCTATACTATTCTGCCGAACCTTGATTTCACCGTTAATACCCATCCAGGTGACAAACCGATCTGGCCACTTCTTTTCATCACCCTGTCATGTGGTGCAATTAGCGGTTTTCATTCTACCCAGTCCCCTCTTATGGCACGCTGTATCAAGTCTGAGAGCCACGGACGAAGCGTATTCTACGGCTCAATGATCATTGAAGGTATAATCGCACTTGTCTGGGCAACCGTCGGTCTGAGCTTTTATCATGGAGCAGGAGATCTGAGCGGCGTTATAACCAGCGGCTCCCCTGCAGCAGTAGTCAATCAGGCCTGTAATACTCTTCTTGGTCCTGTAGGCGGTTTCCTCGCTGTTCTCGGTGTTATCATCCTGCCTATTTCCAGTGGTGACACCGCTTTTCGTTCAACCCGCCTGATCATTGCAGAAACATTCAAACAAGACCAGTCCGGCGTTGCCAAAAGACTGTATATTGCCATTCCGCTCTTCATCATTGCTTTTCTGATTTCACAGGTTGATTTCAATATCATCTGGAGATATTTCGGCTGGTCAAACCAGATGCTCTCCATGCTCGTCTTATGGAGTGCCGCCATCTATCTTGCGAAGAAAGGTAAACTGCACTGGATCTGTTCTATCCCTGCCGTTTTCATGACAGCAGTGGACGCGGCTTTCATCCTGCAGGCCCCGATAGGTTTCAACCTGGCGCCGTATCCATCTAATATCGCCAGTGTTGTAATCGCTCTAGTCGCTTTTGTTGTATTCTTCATTTACACAAGAAAAGGAAGCGAACCTGTTGCCTATTTCTGGCAGCCGGAACTCTGTCCGCAGGAAGTAGAGGCTGACGACTAAATCAACAGAGTACAGTTAAACTGCAGCTGTTTAATTTCCCCGGTCAGACTTGTGTCCTGACCGGGGAAATTTTTTTATAACCAATACTCCCGGAATAAAATCACTTTCTCCCGGTTTTTCATTGCCATCATCTGCAGCATCTCTTTTTCACTCAAGATCCTTCGTTACACTTTTGGAGAACAATCCACAATACAGCTGAAATAAACGACCAGCTGCGTCAGCATGACGGCAAGAAGTTTGGAAAAATAAACAAGAGGAACTCCCGACAGGAGCAATAAGGACAGGGTGTTCAAATGAGGTAAGGATGATACCAATCGGGCAATGCGCTATTCAGCAAAAGCTCTCCCCTGCCAGCCTACCTCCTGCGGATTCACCTGTAACTGTTGCAGGCAAAACTCCGCAGGGAAAAGAACCTAAACCATTTATGATTCTCTGTTGCCAGCCAGCGAGAGATAGCGTTGAATCAGGATAAAACAGAATAGCAGCACGCCGATAACAATCTTAGTCCACCATGAACTGAGTGTTCCCTGGAAAGTGATAAAGGTCTGGATTAAGCCGAGAATCAACACACCTATCAGGCTTCCCTGAACCAATCCGGCGCCTCCGGTAAGCAGGGTGCCGCCGATAACTACCGCTGCGATTACATCAAGTTCAAGTCCGACACAGGCCAGAGGATAACCGGAACATGTATAGAGCGAGTAGACAATGCCTGCCAGAGCACTCATGGTACCGCTGAAGGTGTAAATCAGAACCTTGGTCCGGCCAATGGGAAGTCCCATAAGAATAGCCGACTGTTCACTGCTGCCGATGGCATAGGTGTTTCTGCCGAACCTGGTAAACTGCTGGAGATAGATGCCAACCATGACAATAACAAGAAATATAATGGCAATAACCGGCAGCCAGGTTCTGAAGCCCAGCGGAATACCGAAATCGATAATTTTATCGACAAAGGGATGCTTGATCGGAATGGAGTTGAGACTGATCAGAAACGCCAGTCCACGGGCAAGAAACATCCCAACCAGAGTTACCAGAAAGGGCGGCAGCTCGAAAAAATGAATCAATGCCCCCATAACCGAACCAATCAAGGCACCCAAGGCAAGACAAAGAGCAAAGGCCAGCATCGGGTGCACCCCGTAATCCTGCATCAGTTTTGCTGACAGAACGCCCACAAGAGCAACGACCGAACCAACGGAAAGGTCGATACCGCCTGAGATAATGACGAAGGTCATGCTGACAGCCAAAACACCGATAAACGCATTATCGATGAACAGGTTGACGAAGACACGCAGCGAGAAAAAGTTGTCATACATCAGCGACCCTGCCAGATATATCAGGAAAAAGACACTGATTGTGGCAAGGAAGGGAATATTCTTCCGTTTGATCTGTAACAATTTCATGCTTTAGTCCTCCTGCTTGCCACCATGACGGAGAAAACGTTTCTGAATTTTTCTGACTGGATAAGAGCCACGGCAATAATAACCACCGCCTTGAATACCAGCGTTACCTCAGGAGCGATCCCCCGGGTAAGGATGGTCGTTGTCAGACTCTGGATAATCAGCGTACCGATAATTGATCCCAGCAGGGTAAACCTGCCGCCCCAGAGAGTCCCGCCGATGATGACGGCGGCGATGGCATCAAGTTCAAGAAAAAGACCGGCATTATTGGCATCTGCTGCCTTGATATCGGCACAGACAACCAAGCCTGCAATCCCTGCACATAATCCGGAAAACATGTAGACCGCAAGTTTTATCTGCTTCTCCCGTACCCCCATGAAACGGCTGGCTACGGCATTGGCACCAATGGCCTCAATAAAGAGACCGAGACCGGTTTTACGCGTCAGCAGGTAGGTAAGAATAAAGATCAGCACCACCATCACAATCGGGAACGGAAAGCCGAGAAAAAAACCGGAGCCGATATACTGAAAAGGCTCGTGAATAAAGACAACTATCTGTCCCTGGGTAATCAGCTGGGCAATACCGCGGCCTGCGACCATCAGGATAAGAGTGGCAATAATCGGCTGAATGCCGACAAAGGCCACCAGAATACCGTTCCATAGCCCGCACAGCACGGAGAGGGCCAGAGGTATTCCTATCACCAGATAAAGGGGCTGTATCTCGCCGTATTCAAGCACGCCTTTCACGTAATCCGGCCGGATAACAGTTGCTGCAACCGCACCAGAAATTGCCATAACCGCACCGACTGAAAGATCAATACCGCCGGTGGCAAAGACAAGGGTCATACCGATAGCCAGCAGCATAACCGGCGCAGCCCTGTTGATGATATCGATCAACGAACCGAAAAAGTGGCCGTCTTTAATCTCTATTTCAAAGAAACCCGGCGTAAAAAACAGGTTAAAAAGCAAAATACCGGCAAGTGCAGCCAGCGGCCAGAGCAAACGCTGAAAATTCGGGTTCTGAATGTCGGGGAGTATCTTCATTGGACAGCTTCCTTTTCTGCGATGACCCGCATGATATTTCCTACTTCCATTTCTTCTCCGTTCAATTCACCAATGATGTTGCGATCACGCAGCACTGCTATTTTGTCGCTGCAGGTAACAACCTCTTCAAGTTCGGAACTGATAAAAAGAATGGCCATACCTTCATCACGTAATTGCAGAATCAGTTTTTCAATCTCGCTTTTTGCCCCGACATCAATACCTCTTGTCGGTTCGTCAAGAATGAGAAAGACCGGATCTGTAGCAAGCCAGCGGGCAATAATCACCTTCTGTTGATTACCACCGCTTAAATTTTTAACACTCTGATTACGGCTCGGAGTTTTAATCTGCAGCAACTCAATGTATTTATCAGCAAGCTCTTCCTGCTGTTTCGGACTCAACGGTTTCAGAACACCTGTTCTGGCCTGCAGGGCAAGGATGATATTTTCCCTGACACTGAGTTCGGTAATAAGCCCCTCGACTTTTCTGTCTTCAGGACAGAATGCGAAGTTCTGATCTATGGCTTTTTTCGGTGAAGAGATGGCAATTTCATGACCATCTAAAAACAGACTGCCGCCACTATGTTTATCTATACCGAATAGAAGACGTGCCGTTTCCGTTCTTCCGGAGCCGAGCAGACCGGCAAGCCCCATGACTTCGCCCCGCCGAATCTCCAGGGAAAATGGATTCATAGCTCCTTTTTTCTGAAGATTCTCGACCCTTAAAAAGTCATCGGAGTCGGAAGCTTTTTTCTTTGTTTTCAGCTCCTTCTGCTGCTCCAGAGTAAATTCGTCCAGATTTTTTCCCAGCATATGGGCAATCAGCTCAAGTCTCGGCAGTTTTGCAGTCTCATACTCACCGATGAACTTGCCGTTTCTCAATACCGTAATCCTGTCGGTTATTTCATATACCTGATCGAGAAAGTGGGTGACAAAAAGTATCCCGATGCCGTCATTTTTCAGTTTGCGGATAACCTTGAAGAGCTGTTTGACCTCTGCCAGATCAAGGCTTGAAGTCGGCTCATCGAGAATCAGTACCCTGGCGGAAAGATTCAAGGCCCTGATTATGGCAATCAGCTGCTGAATGGCCATGGAATAGGATGAAACCGGCTCGGTCACATCAATATCCAGATCAAGCTTTCTGATATCATTTTCCGCATCCTGGTAGATTTTTTTCCAGTCAATACGGCCGAATTTTTTCGGTTCTCTACCGATATAGATATTTTCAGCAACAGAAAGGTCAGGAATCAGATTGACTTCCTGGTAAAGAGTTGAAATACCGGCATTGTTTGCCTCCTGCGGCCGGCTAGCATGGAACGGCTTAGACTCCAGAAGGATCTCTCCACCATCACGCTGATACAGCCCGGTGAGAACTTTGATCAGGGTGGATTTACCGGCTCCGTTCTCCCCCATCAACCCGTGAACCTCTCCTTTACGGAGGGTAAAATTAACCGAATCCAGTGCTTTGACACCCGGAAAGGTCTTGCTCAGGTTGCGAATTTCAATAAGAGCGTCTGTGTTACTCATGCCCGTCCCCAGCAGTTATACAATATTCCTGTGAGTCAGCCAGAGGCGATTTGCGGCAGAGGCAGCTGCCTTTGCCGCTCTCCCCGTACTGACAGTGCAGTAGAAAAAGCAGGAGAGAAAAATCCCTCCTGCTCTGTTATCTTAGTACTTTCTGGTTGGCAGAATCTCAGCTGCAGTTTCCGCAGGGAACACGTCTTCGTTTGTAACGATACGTTTAGGAAGTTCTTTTCCTGCAGCAAGTGCTTCAACTGCATCAAAAAGCTGTGGTCCAAGAAGCGGGCTGCACTCTACGGTACAGTTAAGTTTTCCTTCAACCATTGCCTCAAATGCGCCGCGAACTGCATCGATGGAAACGATGATGATATCTTTGCCCGGCTTCAGACCATACTCTTCGATAGCCTGGATTGCACCGAGTGCCATGTCGTCATTATGGGCATAAAGAACATCGATGTTCTTGCCTTCAGATTTCAGGAAGGCCTCCATAACTTCTTTTCCCTTGGCTCTGGTGAAGTCACCGCTCTGGCTCTTGATGATTTTTACAGGACTGCCTTTAACAACTTCTTCAAAACCGGTTTTACGGTCAATGGCTGGTGCAGACCCTACGGTGCCCTGCAGTTCAACAACATTGATAACGTCACTGCTCTTGCCTTCCGCTTTCAGTCTGCCATAATTTTCAAGCAGCCAGTTGCCGGCTCTTCTGCCTTCCTCGACAAAGTCTGAACCCATAAAGGTTACCCAGAGAGTATCATCCTGAACATCAACCGCACGGTCGGTCAGAATGACAGGGATATGCGCTCTTTTGGCCTCTTTCAGAACAGGCTCCCAACCGGTTTCTACCACCGGTGAGAAAGCAATAACATCAACGCCCTGAGAGATGAATGAACGCAAGGCTTTAATCTGGTTTTCCTGCTTTTGTTGAGCATCGGAAAATTTCAGATCAATGTTCGGTCTGTTTTTAGCTTCTGACGTGATAGAATCGGTGTTGGCCACACGCCAGGCACTTTCTGCGCCAATCTGTGAAAAACCGACAACGATCTTGTCTGCTGCCTGGGCTGACGTTACAGCCATTGAACAGACAAGCAGTGCTGATGCAAAAAGACTGGTAAACCTTTTCATGTTTTCCTCCCTAAAGTTTTTGTTGTTTAGCCCCTGCAGCACCTGTTTTTGGGTACTGCATTTTCAATAAGAGAACAGTTCCCACTCCGTTCTCCCGTTAGAATCTCACCAGTGAGATTTATGACTCCCTTTTTATAATTTTCAGTAAATCACTGTCCGTAATAGGCATCTTTGCCGTGTTTTCTCTGATAATGCTTATCAATGAGAGCAGCTTTCAACGGTTTGGCCTGACTGCTGACCTGTTCTGTAAACAGGGCCATTTTGGCCAGTTCTTCCAGTACCGCACTGTTATACAGTGACTTTTCGGCAGTTTTTCCCCAGGTAAACGGCCCATGACATGCAACCAGCACCATTTCCACTTCTGCATAAGAAAGTTTGCTGTCCTGAAAACATTGAACAATCTGGTAACCGGTAGAGGTTTCGTAATTTTCCCTGATCAGCTCATCGGACATTACCGCCGTACAGGGTACCGCTTCCGTCAGGTGGTCTGCATGGGTCGTTCCGTAAACCGGGATGGATCTTCCTGCCTGCGCCCAGGCAACTGCATACGGGGAATGGGTATGGGTTATCCCTCCCAGTCCTTTGAATTCCTTGTATAATACCGAATGCGTCTTGGTGTCTGAAGAAGGATTAAGTGTTCCTTCAACGATGGTATTCTCAAGATCAACCACAACCATGCTGTCAACCGTCAGCCTCTCATAAGGGACTCCAGACGGTTTAATGGCAAAAACGGCAAGCTCAGGATCATAGGCACTGACATTGCCGAAGGTATAAATGGCAAGATTCTTTTGAGGAATCTGCATGTTGGCTTCATATGCCTCTTGCTTTATACGATCATAGCGGGATTTCATCCTTTACCTCCTGGTCATTTCATTTTCGACAAAACTGCCCAGTTTCTGGTAATCGCTGTAGAGTTTCTTATACACTTCGACATTGGCAGGATCTGGAACATATTCAGACTCAAACCCTGTGCCCATTATCTTCTGTGCATGGTCAAGATCCGGATAAATGCCTCCTGCGCAGGCAGCAAACATGGCCGCACCGAGGGCAACCGTCTGCTCTGCACGGGCGACTTTGATTTTCATGTTCAGCACATCGGCACAGGTCTGCATGGCAAAAGATGACTTCTTCGCCACGCCGCCAATGGCAATAACCTCTTTAATGGGCACACCTTCGGCCAGGAATCGCTCGACAATCGCCTTGGTGCCGTAAGCAGTCGCCTCTACCAGTGCCCGGAAGATTTTCGGGGCATCACTGCCAAGGTTCAATCCGATCAGCGCCCCTTTAAGGGCCTGATCCGCATCAGGGGTTCTCCGACCATTGAGCCAGTCGAGAGCAACAATCGAACTTTCAGTCGGCGGAACCATAACGGCCTGTTTAGAGAGTTCAGGGATGATCTTTGACTCCACCTTTTCAAGCAGGGCAAGGAGCTGAGGATCATTGCCGCCCTCTTCCCTGACCATTGCAAACGGCCAGAGCAGCATTTTTTTGAACCAGGCGTAGAGATCGCCAAAGGCGGATTGACCGGCTTCAAGACCGATCATATCGGGGATCACCGAACCGTCCACCTGACCGCAGATACCTCTAACCAGGGTGTCGCCAATCTCAGAAGGCGGAGCTATAAGCATATCGCAGGTTGAAGTGCCGATGACCTTAACCAGGGCGTACGGCTCAATCTGGCCGCCGACCGCGCCCATATGCGCATCAAAGGCACCGACGCCTACAATAACATTCTCTTTCAAGCCTGTTTTTTCTGCCCACTCAGGGCACAAAGTACCGGCTGCCTTATCTGCTGTGTAGGTATCCCGGTAAAGTCGTTTCCGGAGCCCTGAGAGGAGTGAGTCCAGGGACTCCAGAAACGCTTCGCTGGGTAATCCGTCCCAACTTTCATGCCACATTGCCTTATGACCGGCCGAACAGCGACCCCGTTTTATCTGCTGCGGATCGGTAACGCCGGTGAGTACTGCAGGTATCCAGTCACAGTGTTCTATCCAGCTATGAGCATATTCCCGTACTTTTTCATCAACCCGCAGAGTGCGGAGAATCTTCGCCCAGAACCACTCTGAAGAGTAGATTCCGCCGGAATATTTGGTAAAGTCCTCACCGCCCCATGTTCTGGCATGAGTGTTTATCTCCTCGGCCTCTTTCACGGCGGTGTGATCCTTCCAGAGAATGAACATGCCGTTCGGATTCTCCATGAAATCATCACGCTGAGCAAGCACCTTGCAATTTTCATCAATGGCCACCGGAGTCGATCCTGTGGTATCTACACTGATGGCAACAACCGCCTCTGCCGAACCGGCAGGTGCTTTTGCCAGGGTATTTTTAATGGTGGTCTCGAGGCCCTCAAGATGGTCAAGCGGATGCTGGCGAAACTGGTTAGCAGCCGGGTCACAATATTTCCCTTCCGCCCATCGCGGGTAATAAAAAACGTCAGAGGCAACCTCAGCGCCTGATGCCGTATCGACCAGCACAGCGCGGACAGAATCGGTTCCGTAGTCGATACCGATTACATATTTTTTCTCTTGCGCAGATGTCATTGTTATTCCCGTATTAATTTTTTGATTTGTTATACACGTCAAAAAATACCGCAGTGAGCAAAACCAGACCTTTAATCGCCTGCTGCCAGTCAATGCCGATACCCAGGATGGACATGCCGTTGTTCATGACACCCATGACCAGGGCACCGACCAGAGCGCCGATAACCGTTCCGATTCCACCGGTTGCTGAAGCACCACCGATGAAACAGGCGGCAATAACATCAAGCTCAAAAGCTGTTCCCGCCTTCGGAGTGGCAACATTTAATCGTGCCGCAAAGACAAGACCGGCAAGAGCTGAGAGCAGACCAAGGTTTGCAAAGGTGAGCAGCACCATTCTTCTTGTTTTTACACCGGAGAGTTTGGCTGCTTTCTCATTGCCGCCAAGGGCATAAATGCGTCTACCGGTAACGGTTCTTGTGGTCATGAAGGTGTAGGCTACGGTCAGGATAAAGAGAACGACCAATACATTCGGAAATCCTTTGTACGAAGCCAGCAGATAGGTAAAGTAGAGTGCCGCTGCAGTGATAAAGACGTTTTTGGCAAAAAAGACCCAGATCGGATTCACTTCAAAACCGTATCGCACCCTGGCCTGCCGTTTTCTGAAATCGAGAAAGATAATGACTGCCAGGAAAATAACCGTAAGCACAATGGAAGTAATATGCAGATCCTTTCCGTTAAAGACATCCGGAATGAAACCGGAACTGATGCGCTGGAAGCTGGTAGGGAAAGGACCGATTGAAGCTCCCTGAAGAAGAACAAGGGTCAGGCCGCGAAATACCAGCATGCCTGCAAGAGTAACGATAAAGGCCGGAATTTTCACATAGGCCACCCAGAATCCCTGCCAGGCGCCGATCGCAAAACCGAGCAGCAGACAGGTGATGATGGTGACCATGAAATTGATATGATAATTGACCATCATGACCGCTGCAGTGGCCCCGATAAAGGCAACTATGGATCCGACGGAAAGATCGATATGGCCCGCCACGATGACCAGGAGCATGCCGATTGCCATGATCAGAATATAACTGTTCTGCAGAATGAGATTTGTGATATTCAGGGGCTTGAGCAATATACCATCGGTGAGCACCTGGAACAGGAGCATGATTGCCACAAGCGCAATCAGCATGCTGTTCTGACGAATATTCTGTTTAAAAAGCTGAAGTAAGCTAGGCATTGTTATTCCCCGTTCTGCTGCATAATGCATTTCATGATCTTTTCCTGACTCGCATCTTTGCGAAGCATTTCACCGACGATCCGCCCTTCATTCATGACGTAAATGCGGTCACACACCCCGAGAATCTCGGGCAATTCGGAGGAAACCAGGATAATGCTCTTGCCGGCGGCGGCAAGCTCATTGATGATCGTATAAATTTCGTACTTTGCTCCGACGTCGATACCCCTGGTGGGTTCATCGAGAATCAGGATATCAGGGTTGGCAAACAGCCATTTGCTGAGCACAACCTTCTGCTGATTACCGCCGGAGAGATTAAGCGTTTTCTGTAGTATACTTGAGCATTTGATATTGAATTTTTCTTTATAATCACGAGAATGAAGGATCTCCTGATTCTGATCAACAACATTGGCCGATGAAACCCGCTCAAGATTGGCCAGAGTGATATTGTCTTTTATATCCTGATCAAGGATAAGCCCGTAAGTTTTGCGATCCTCGGTAACGTAGGCAAGACCGTTGGCGATAGCTTTATTTACCGAATTGATGTTGACCGGTTTGCCGTCCTTGATTACCTCGCCGTGAATATCGATACCGTAGCTGTGACCGAAGAGACTCATTGCAAGCTCTGTCCTGCCTGAGCCCATCAGCCCGGAAATCCCCAGAACTTCACCTTTATTGAGGGTGAATGATACATTATCGACAACCTTGCGCTGCGGATGAAGCGGATGATGAACCGTCCAGTTGCGGACATCAAGCACTTTCTCGCCAATCTGGCTGTGTCGTTCAGGGTAGCGATGAGTAAGATCACGCCCGACCATGCCGAAAATGATATGATCTTCACTTATTTTCTGCGTCGTGCAATCGAGAGTTTCAATGGTTGCACCATCCCTTAAGATGGTAATGGAGTCTGCTATTTTCTCCACCTCATTGAGTTTATGAGAGATGAGGATGGAGGATATCCCCTGATTCTTGAACTGTACCAGAAGATCGAGCAGTTTATTGCTGTCTGTTTCATTCAGCGTTGCCGTCGGTTCATCCAGAATCAACAGCTTCACCTCTTTCGAGAGGGCTTTGGCAATTTCAACCAGCTGCTGTTTTCCGACACCGATATTGGTAATCAGTGTGTCAGGTGACTCGTTGAGGCCGACCAGCTTCAGCAGCTCTAAAGCCTTGACCTGTGTTTTATCCCAGTTTATTACGCCGCCTCTATGCTGCTCGTTGCCAAGAAAGATATTTTCAGCAATGGAGAGAAAAGGTATCAGCGCCAGTTCCTGATGAATAATTACAATCCCCAGATGTTCACTGTCGGAAATCTGCTTGAATTGACATTTATGATCCTGAAAGAAAATATCACCTTCATAATCTCCGGCAGGATAAATACCGCTCAACACCTTCATCAGTGTTGACTTACCTGCCCCGTTTTCCCCGACCAGCGCGTGAATTTCACCCTCTTTTACAGTGAGATTCACATTATCAAGCGCCTTCACACCGGGAAAGGTCTTGGTGATGTTCCGCATTTCGAGAATTGCTTTAGACATGACAACCCCGTTTCAAAATAGAGGGATACGGCTTTTAGCAGCCGTATCCCTTGTGTTTCTTCTGTTACTGAACGATCTGATCCTTGGTGTAGTATCCACTGTCTACGAGAATGGCTTCCCAATTGCTCTTGTCCACATTTTTAGGAACAAGAAGATAGGAAGGAACTACTTTGAATCCGTTGTCATAGGTCTTGGTATCGTTGATTGGAGGCTGCTCGCCTTTTAACAGGGCATCCGCCATTTTAGCTGCAATCTGAGCAAGTTCACGGGTGTCTTTGAAGACCGTCTGGGTTTGCTCACCGGCAATAATTGACTTGATGGAAGGAATCTCTGCATCCTGTCCGGTTACAACCGGCATCGCCAGATCTGCAGTACCGTATCCAACACCTTTGAGAGAGGAGAGAATACCGATTGAAAGACCATCATAAGGAGAAAGAACAGCGTCAACTCTTTCAGTTGAATAGAAAGCACTCAGCAGGTTGTCCATTCTGGCCTGGGCAACAGCACCGTCCCAACGAAGAGTGGATACTTTGTCCATGCCGGTTTGTCCTGAACGGATAACAAGCTTGCCGCCGTCGATATACGGCTGCAGGATAGACATTGCGCCATTGTAGAAGAAATAGGCATTATTGTCGTCTGGGGAACCGCCGAAGAGTTCGATATTAAAAGGACCTTTTCCCTCTTTCAGTCCAAGAGCCTTCTCGATATAACTGGCCTGAAGAACACCAACCTGGAAGTTGTCGAAGGTGGCATACAGATCAACATTCGGAGACTGTTTGATCAAACGATCGTAAGCAATTACCGGAATTTTCATATCCGCTGCCTGCTGCAGTACGTTTGACAGAGTAGTGCCGTCAATGGAGGCAATGACCAGCAGGTCTACCCCTTTCAGGATCATATTCTCAATCTGGGAAAGCTGATTTTCAATAACATCTTCAGCATACTGAAGATCGGTTTCGTATCCCAGATCTTCAAGGGATTTTACCATGTTGTTACCGTCATCAATCCAGCGCTGGGATGACTTGGTGGGCATGGCGATACCGACCTTTTTTGCTGCCTGAGCAGTAGTCAGCATGAGAGATGCCACCATTACTGCTGCCAATAAAACCGTAAACCTTCTGAATTTCATCACAAACTCCTCTTTTGTAGATGTTTTGGTTGGACAATGATATCCGGCGGTTCAGCCGGCCGGTATCATCACAACAACGAATAGAACAGATGGTTGTAGCGGAGCTTCTCTTTGAAACTCGCCACATCCGTGTTCTTATCAATTACACAGCATTCAATACCGGCAATCTCGCAGTAATCCTGGAGATGCTCTGTGGTGACAGCCTGGCTGAAAACAGTATGGTGGGCGCCGCCGCCGTAAATCCATGAGGCGGCTGATACTTTCAGATTCGGCCGTGGAATCCAGAGTGCCTGGGCAACAGGCAGATTTGGGAGTCTCTTTTCAGGCACAACGCCATCAACCTCATTGATCAGCATTCTGTATCTCTTGCCTAAATCGACAACTGTGGCATTGAGTGCCGCCCCCGCAGCCGCATCAAAAACCAGACGAACCGGATCCGCTTTACCACCAATGCCGAGAGGATGAATCTCAAGCTTCGGCGTCTGGGTGGAAATTGACGGACAAACTTCCAGCATATGGGCCCCAAGCACCATATCTGTTCCGTTTTCCGGTAAATGGTAGGTGTAATCTTCCATAAAGGATGTCCCGCCCTTCATGCCGCCGGACATAATTTTCATTGCTCTCACCAGGGCCGCCGTTTTCCAGTCTCCCTCGGCGCCAAAACCGTAACCGTCGTTCATCAGCCTCTGGCAGGCAAGGCCGGGAAGCTGAGTAAGACCGTTGAGATCTTCAAAGGTGGTAGTGAAGGCTGTAAATCCGCCGTCTTCGAGAAAAGTCCGCATTCCAAGTTCAATCCTGGCTGCTTCCCTGATCTGTGAGTACTCGCGGGTTTCCTTTAAATGACCGGCAACCTTGTACTCATCCATATAGCGGCTGACCAGACTATCGACATCGCCGTCTGACATTTCGTTGACGACTTTGACAAGATCCCCAACCCCGTAACCATACACCGAGTAACCGAAAGTAATCTGGGCAGATACTTTATTTCCCTCGGTAACAGCCACATCGCGCATGTTGTCACCAAAGCGGGCAACTTTGGTGGTCTGCATCTCGTTGTGGGTCAGGGCGGCACGGCACCAGACATCAACCTGTCTCAATACTTCCGCATCCTGCCAGTGACCGACAACCACCTTCCTGCGCAGTTCAAGCCGGGTACCGATAAAGCCGAATTCCCTGTCACCATGAGCCGCCTGGTTGAGATTCATGAAATCCATGTCTATAGCATCCCACGGGATTTCACGGTTAAACTGGGTATGGAGATGAAGAAACGGTTTCGTCAGAGTCTGCAGCCCGCCTATCCACATCTTGGCAGGTGAAAAAGTATGCATCCAGCAGATCAAACCGATGCAGTTTTCAGCATTGTTCGCCTCTCTGCAGATCTGAAGAATTTCAGACGGAGTTTTAACCACAGCTTTAAAAACAACCCGAACCGAGATGGCAGGAGAATTATCGAGCGATTGTGCAATCTGCTGACTGTTTGCCGCGACCTGTTCAAGGGTTTTCGGGCCGTAGAGATGCTGGGAACCTGTTACCAACCACACTTCATGAATTTTGTCTGAGTACATATCATTCCTCTTGGAAAGGGTGGCTATTGTATGAGCGAATCGAGCAGCCCTGCGGACTCCCTGCCGTAACAGCTATTCAAAATCGGTTATGCCGCGATTAAGAATGCTCATTCGTCGCTAATGTTATCGTTAACGTTATCGTTAACACCGATTTACTTAATGGGTAACTTTTTGTCAAATATAATTTTACATATGTGTTATTATAGCGCTATAACTTATATTTAGATAGATTTTTATTCATTATTTTTCAGGATATCTATTTCATAAAAATATGTATAACAAAGAAATGAGTAATTATTTTGAACATTTGTACGATATTTCGTTAACGTTAACGTTTCATTAAATAACAGCAAGCCAATTCTATTTTTCTTTTTTATGGTGATATGTTATAAGCAACTAATTTTATTTTTCCTTTTAATGAAAAGATGAATTCCTCACAACAATCAAAAGTTACCATTAAAGATGTAGCACGGGCCTGTAGTGTTTCTACCCAGACGATTTCCCGTGTCATCAATGACAAAAGCGACGTTTCTCCCGCAACCCGGGAAAAGGTGCTCGCAGTCATTGAACAGATGGGATATCAACCCAACGCACTTGCTAAAAGCATGCGTCAGGGCAGCAGAACCATTGGTGTTATTGTAACTGGGCTGAAGTACAAGGGCATTTCTACAACCTTGAACGGCATTGCCCAGGCTGCACAGCGCAAAGGCTATTCGGTTATTGTGAAGGCTCTCGAATCGTTTGATTCAACCGGGATGAGACCGCTGATCCAGTCATTAATCTCACATCAGGTAAATGGAATTCTCTATGCGGCTCCGGAAGTTGGTGACAACTGGGCCTTTATCCAGAAGCGGTTCACCAGCCATAAACTGCCCATGGTGTTTCTGAAAGGCAACCCCAGCTCAGCGCCAATCACCGTCTCGATCGATAACTATAACGGTGCCTATCTCATCACCAGACACATGATCGACAGAGGATACAGGCGAATTGGTCACGTTTCCGGTCCGCTCTCCTGGTGGGAATCACGAGAAAGGGTGCGAGGCTGGCGCCAGGCTCTGGTCGATGCAGGACTGGAGATTCCGGAACAGGCCCTGCTTGAGGGTGACTGGTCATCAGAAAGGGGTGAAGAAGCTTGCTCTATCCTGCTGAAAACGTATAAAGGGATCGATGCGGTTTTTGCCGCAAATGATCAGACCGCGCTCGGAGTGCTTTCTCATGCCTGGAAATGCGGCATCTCGGTACCGCAACAGCTTGCTGTTGGAGGATACGACGATATTTCTGAAGCCGCCTATTTTTCACCTCCGTTGACAACCGTTCGTCAGGACTTTTACCGCCTGGGAGAAGTGGGTGTTAACAAACTCCTCTCGGCAGCAGACAGTAAAACAGCCGACCCGATAGTGGAAGACAACACTATAATTCTCAAACCTGAACTGATTATTCGTTCTTCAACCTGAGAAAGACCGGCGTCTGCTAATAGCTGTTTCGTTTACCGTACCGGAGCGGGACAGCCACAGTCTTATTGAAAAAAGCAATAACAGGTCCCATAAAAAAGGCGGTGATGAGTGTTCCCACTCCGGCAGTAGCCCCAAGCATAACACCTGTTATCGTGCATATCAGGTCGGTGCTGATCCTGCAGTAGGCAAAAGGTGCCACTTTCTTATCGGCCATGATAAGAGCAACTGCATCATAGGTTGAAACACCTAAGTTGGCAGTAAAGTAGAGAGATGACCCGAAACAGAGCAAAATAATACCGACAAGAAGCAGGACAATTCTCTGAATCAACAGTGGTTCCGGTATCAATGTCGTAAACAGCCAGCTTGAGAACTGCACCATATAACCCAGCAGAAAGATGTTGATCATGGTTCCGAGGCCGATCTTTGATCGATCAACGAAGAACACCACAATCAGCATCAACAGGTTTGTCACTGTATAGAATGTCCCATAGCCCAGCGAGGTATGCTTCCATACCCCAAAGGAAAAGACCTGAAAAGGATCCACGCCGAAATGCGAGAAATTGAACATACCAACGCTGAAACCGGTGGTGAGGACACCTACAAGAGTCATCAGAATTCGTCGCCTGTTCTCCGGGCTGAATGTAAAATATTCAAGATTCATGGGAGGCCACTATACACGACGACAGGTTTCTTCTCCAGAAAGAAGAATGGGATACTGACTTTTTACACCCTGGCAGAATTGGCCTTTCACTTGCTCAAAAAATTAAACAACACAAAAAAGGTTGTCTCGCCAACCCTCCGCCGCCAGCTCTTTGTCTGATAAGCAAACCTACTGCATCTGCCGAATACGTACCTCAATATCTTTGTCGTTTGCCAGTAATGCCGTGAGTTTTCCCGGATCTGTATCACCATAATGATAGGGATACAGAATTGACGGCTTGAAACTGCGGGCAGCGTCGGCGGCCATTTCGGGTGTCATCGTGTAAGGAAGATTCATCGGCAGAAAAGCGTAATCAATGTCTTTCAAATTGTTCATCTCAGCAATGTTTTCGGTATCTCCACCTATATACATCCTCTTATCCCCGAAGGAGACAATATAGCCATTACCCTCATCTTTTGGATGATACGGCTGTCCATCATCCCGCTTATGAACAACATTGTATGCAGGCACGGCTTCGATTTTCAGACCGTCAACAGTGGTAATGTCCCCGTTTTTCAAGACAACACCATCTTCAATTGCAGACGAACAGATTGCAGCAATGACCATGGCGGTATCAGCTGTCTTAATCAGGCTAATAGCCTCCGGATCAAGGTGATCTCTATGGGCATGGGTGAGAAGAATGAGATCTGCTTTCGGCAGTTTTGAATAGTCGGCAAGTTTACTGTAGGGATCGATATAAATTGTCCTGCCTCCATAGGCAATCAAAAGACTGCCGTGACCTATAAAGCTTACGCCAAGCTCTCCCCCGGATGTTTTGAAGACATCTTTTTCAAAAGTCTGATCAGCATAGGCAAAGGAACCGACACCGGCAAACAATGCGCTGAACATCAAAGCCTTTATCATCATGATCTGCACCTCTTTTTGAAATGAGACAGGAACGGCGGCATTCTGTTCCGGTTCGGAACTTTCTTCAACACCGCCGCATGGCAGCACGCTCATCGAGAAGAACTCGGGACATTCTGTAAAAACGAAGTTTCCCGATTACTATCTGCTGTTCGAACACCATCAAATTCTTCTGGATTGCCAGTAATGGCCTTTCCAGTATTTCTCATTCAGAGTGGAAATCATCACCCCGCTGCTGGTTGATACGTGAAGAAATTTTCCATCCTCAATATAGATACCGACATGATATGAACGTTTCCCTGTTTTGAAAAATACCAGGTCGCCGGAAGCCAGTTCACTTCTTTTTATCTGCACACCTTCCCCAGCCTGTTCTCTTGCGGTGCGTGGAAGGATTATGCCAAACTTTTCAAGATAGATAATGCAGGTAAGGCCGGAGCAATCTATACCTTGCTTGCTCATCCCCCCCCTCATATAGCGTATCCCTTTCCATTCCTGATATTGTGAATACACTTTATCTGTGGTCGTCTCCAGCAGTTCCGGAAAGCCATCTGTTACGGCCACATCAATAATAATTCTTGCAGGAGGTTCAGGACTTTTCTTGGAAACATTCTTTGTAATTCTAGCGTATTGGCCAACAGTCGCTTTATAACAACCGGTTAAACCTGGAAGAATCAACAACAATATTACAATAACAAGTGATAATCTCATGCCCTACCTATCATTGAACGTTAGATATTCACAAAGTGAAAGTCCCCTACCTTAACAACGGCACCATTGTAAAATATCTTGTTACTTAAGGGCAGAAAAAAAGAGCTCCGAAAACACGACAGATGTACTTTTTTCATCTTTCCCCGCTTATGGTCCAAGCGAGCTGTTTCCGCTGACCTGCTGTAACATGCTGTATTACATGAACAATGGTGTTTTTCTTAAACGGCACAATGGCCGTCCTGCCACGCACCCTCCCACCCTTTTGCAAAGAAATTGCTCCATCGGGTAAAAAGGCAGTTTTTTTCCCTTCAAAGACTCCTTCCGATTTCTAAGACTGCTTATTCGTCAACGCAGTTTTTTTAGTCTGATCCAGCACCGTCATTGCAGTTGCTACCATGGTTGAAATATCACTCAGATTAGAAGGAATGATCATCGTGTTATTCTCTTTTGCCAGCTTGCCGAACTGCGCGATATACTGTTCGGCAACCCGTAAATTGGCAGCTGTCTCACCTCCGGCAAGATTCAATGATTCGGCTATTTTTCTGATTCCTTCGGCTGTTGCCGTAGCGACCAGCTCAATTTCCTTTGCCTGTCCTTCAGCTTCATTGATACGTTTTTGTTTTTCACCTTCAGAAACCTCGATCGCCTCTTTTTTCAAACCTTCAGCACGGTTAATGCGTGACTGCCTGTCACCTTCCGATGTGGCAATAGCAGCCCTTTTCTCACGTTCCGCCCGCATCTGCTTTTCCATGGCATCCATGACGCTTTGCGGAGGCGTGATATCTTTTATCTCATACCGGAGTACCTTTACCCCCCAGTTCTGCGCGGCCTCGTCAATTGCCGCAACAACCCGCTGGTTGAGACTTTCACGCTCTTCGAAGGTCCGGTCAAGCTCGATCTTGCCGATAACAGAACGCAGAGAGGTCTGGGCAAGCTGGCTTGCTGCCAGCCTGTAATTATCGATGCCATATGCCGATAATTTACTGTCAATAACCTGCAGATAGAGAACACCGTCAACTGAAACGGAAACGTTATCCGTTGTAATGCAATCCTGTGAAGGAATATCCATGACCTCTTCCTTCAATGATCTCTTATACGCAACAGTATCGAGAAAGGGAATCAGGAGATGAAATCCGGCACCGAGGGTTTTATTGAATTTCCCGAGTCGCTCAATGATATATTCAGAACGCTGTGGAACGACAACGGCAGTTTTCAAAAACAGTACGATTATTATTGCCGCCAACACTCCGGCAACAATTAATGATTCATTCATGTCTGTCTTCCTATAATAATTTCACTTTAAAAGTAAGTCCGTCTTCAGAACTCTTCTTTTCAATAACAACAGATTCTCCCTCATCAATTGTACTGTCAGCAACAGCCCGCCAGAAACTCCCCATGACTTTAACTTCACCGGGAATGGAAGGGGTTATGGTTTTAGTGACGATTGCCGTTTTACCGATTTTTGAATCGGCATAGGCATCATCGAGATGTTCTGCAGTATCCCCCTTAAACGTTTTGATACTGTATTTTCGCAGGGCGAAAAGCAGAATCAGAGAAACAACCAGAAAAGTGACTATCTGAGCAGCCACACTGTAATCGAGAACCAGCAGCGACAAACCAACGATCCAGCTGCCGGCAGTAAAGAAAATTAGTATGAAACCGGGAAGCAGCATCTCTAATATGAGAAATGCCACGCCGACAAAAAACCATATCAATGGTTGTGATAAGACCATACTGTTCTCCATCTCTCATAGATCAGCTATGAAATATATTTCTCTGGATAGCCATAAAGAACCATCCGTGAAAACAACCCGTCAAGTTGAGTTCTTCCCTCTGCCACTTCACTGTTTCTAATTTCGGTCAAGATAAACATCACAGATGATTGTAACATATCGAAGTCTGTTCAAAAAAGAACTTTTAATAGAATTGTTCATCTTGTAACCAGCAGAAGCAACTGCAAGTCCTTTACCGCCTCTGGTTAAACTGTATGATGTTAAATACCCTAACCGTTATAATTACCGGCACCCCTGTCTCCCTAACACAGGAGATCACCGCTGCTTTTGCTAAAAGCTGTGACAGCAGATCGGTAACATTTTATACCGTTTCTGGCTTGTTTCTTTTCCGGAATCCTGAAAAGTTGTCTGAACAAGAGTTTTTCCACGGTAACAGTCAAATAAGGGAAATATGTTCAAGAGGCTGGCTGATCTTCCATAAATCTTATTATAAAGGGAGAAGTTTCAAAGCCTTCTCCCTGTCATTTTACTGCTTTCAGTTAGAGCACTGAAAAAACATAGAGCATTTACTTCAGGGCCGCCTTGAATTTATCAGCAACATCCCGCAAATTTGTTTCCCACTGCTCAGCCAGAGGATCGGCAACCGCAACACTCCCGCCGATAGCCCCAGCAATAACCTCAGCACTTCTTTTTGAAAATTGCGGCTGAACAAACACTACCTTTATATTGTCCTCCAATGCTTCATGAATAAGAATTTGGAGCTGTTTTGGACTTGGATCTTTTCCCTCCAGCTCAACGGGAACCTGTTTCAAGCCATAAGCATCGGCAAAGTATCCCCATGACGGATGGAATACCATAAACTGCAGCCCCTTCCGCCCTTTAAAGAGTTCTTTGAGTTCATTATCCAATGCATCAACTCTTTGAATGAAACTCTTAAAATTGCTTTCATAGATTGCTGCATGCTCAGGATCAGTTTTCTGCAAAGCGCTAAGAATCGAAGAGGCCTGTATTTTAACCAGCACTGGAGACAACCATATATGAGGATCCAGCCCATGTTCATCATGCTCATCCTCTTCATGTTCATTAACGTCATGGTCATGATGCTCTTCATCATTTCCCTCTGCTTCTTCATCGTGATGATGATGTGCCGCCATTTGCAGTTTTTCGATGTTCTCCTCCGTATGGACAACCAGCATATCAGGATTGGAAGATGCGATTTTATCCAGCCATGAACCTTCGAATGGCACACCTACGGCAAAATAAATTTTTGCCTTCGCAAGATCGGTTAACTGCTGCGGTTTAGGTTCGTAATTGTGCGGGCTTGAACCAGGTTTCACCATAACCTTCACATCCACCATATCTCCCCCGATCTGTTCAACAAAATACTTCTGTGGGACAATGCTAACAAAAACCGAGATATTCTCTGCTGCCGACACACTTTTTGCCATTAGGCCGCATACCAGGCTCAAAGAAAATAATAAATTCCAGATTGTTTTCATTGTTCTCTCCTTATGTTTTTTCTTATTTTTATCAACCTTACACATTGCTAATGCAAATGCATTTGCAACAATAATATCTGAGAGAACGCTGTCAAGCTTAATGCAAAACAAATTGCATTAAGCTGTTATCAAACTTATAGTAACAAAAACAAAAGAGACGAGTATGATTAGACAAACAAAACAGCGCAAAGTACTGCAAGATATATTTCTTAAGGAAAACCGTCCTCTAGGTGTTGAGGAGATTCTCTCCTTGGGGCGTGAACAGGTGACATCTCTGAATCAGGCCACCGTCTACCGGAACCTGAAACTTATGGTGGAAGAAGGCTGGCTTGAGCGTCTGGCACATGAAGCGTTCGGAACTCTCTATGAACGAGCAGACAAAGAACATCATCATCATTTCCTCTGTCGATCCTGCAATCGTGCTTTTGACCTTCCCGGATGCGCGTTAGATCATGACAATGCATCATTGAGCGGCTTTCAAGTTGAAAATCATGAAATATATCTCTTTGGAATCTGTCCGAGCTGCTCAACTGCTGCCTGATGCAGTAAAAGCCGCTTTGCAAACTCTCTTTTCACCTTTTATGCCAAATCCTGTCGAAGATTTATCTCATATCTCGATAAGGCATTAACTGTTAATTCCGGCAATGCTAAACAAAGGGAAAGCAGCATGATCCTTACATCAGGTCCCCCTGAACATGTGGTTGAAAGGCACCAGAAAGGAAAAGGAGAGAACAGTGGCCTAGGCCACCCTACCAGAACACGAATTGACAACGATCATATCACACCTGAAGACACAAGCGATTATACTTCGATGAAGCCCCAATAGGGATACTGCACCTTATAGTCCGCAATTCTTCCCGGCGCCTGCTCCCGGCTTGCAACCAGCCATAACTGGTTGACCCGCTTATCCGGGTCTTCGACAAGCTGGCCTGACGGCCGGAAAATCATCGCATTGTCAGCGCTGTACTCAATATCACCGGAACCTTTGAACATCCCCATGTGAGGTTCATCCATATAGGTATCGCCTCCACCGCGTGAAAGTTCTGAAATCACCAGGAAAGAAACCTGCAACTCATCACGAATCGACTCCATCTGTCTGAGCCATGCATCAATACCGGTGCGACGCTCGCTGAAATCTTTGAAGGGAAGTTTATGCAAGCTGTCGATCACAACCACCGGAAAATCTTTTCTTGTTTCATGGCGGATAAAATCAATATGCCTGCGCATAATCTCAGGGCTTACCTTTCGATCATTGACCACCCTGAAATAGTAGAGCATTTTTTTCAGCTCAGCACTTTTTTCGGCAAATCGTTCTCTTTCTTCACCATTTAAATTGCCGCTTCGAAGCTGGCTGACCTTAAGGCTGCTCAATCGTGACAAGGTTCGCTGATAAATTTTCTGCCTGCCGTTTTCAAAGTCATAATACAGCACCGGAATACCACGAAGACTCATTTCAGTGGCAATCTGGATCATGAAGGCTGACTTGCCGACCTTCGGTGCTCCGCCGATAACATTTATGCCGTGGACTCCCTCAAGGTGTTCATCCAGCTTCTTGAAACCGGTATGCATCGAGGTGTACTGCTCACCTCCTTCCTGAGTCATTCGCTGAATAAACAGGCTGTTTTCGCGCTCTGGACTGGCAAATGGTGAAAAGGCCCGCGAAGCCCCGATCATTTTCACAACTGCCTGCTGAAAGTTTTTCCCCTCATCTTTTGCCATCTGCCAGAGAGAATAATCTTTCGGTGTTGTGGCAGGCCAAGGCATCAGTCTGACTTTAAAACCTACTCTACTGGCAAATTGTCTGGCCGCGGCTTCAGATTCAGCACGGTTAATGGTAACGATGAAAATTGTTTCCACCTTCCCGAACTGCGCCGGATCAATCTTTTCAAAACCATCCAGGCTATGTACGGCAACCGCCGGAAAACCGAGTTGTTTAATGGTCAGCAGGTTATCTTCACCCTCGCAGAGAAAAATTGTCCCGTTTTCACAACGGCCAATCTCTTCAACGTTGTACAGCGGAGAATCAAGATCATAAAATTTTTCGTCACCATACCAGAAAGAATCTTCTGCACGATCAGGGAAAACACACTTTGCCGAATAGCAATTGCCATCTTCCCTGATGTACGGGTAAACAAGATACCTGCCGTTATAGCCGATCTTCATTGTATTCAGGACCGACGGAGATATTCCTCGCACGGTAAATCGCTCTGCGACATCCGGCGTCAGTTTATCGGTGAACTGCACAAGTTCATGATTGATATTGGATGCCGGATATTTCACACCGGCAAGATACGGCGTGCTGTCCGGGTCATATCCGGGTGCTTTTTCAGGATCTATTTTGGCAAGTTTTGCAAACCAGAGAGGAAAACCGCCGGGAACACAGCGATTAGTGCACCTGAAGTAGCCATTGAAGAAGCCATCCTGATTCAGATAGATAACCAATTTACCTGCATTTTTTTTGCCACCAGACAGGCAGAACGGGCAGCCGGCTGTTAAGGTAGTATGTTCCAGTTCGCTCTTGTTCAGATAATCTGTATAAAAACGATGTGTTTTTTCACATAGTATTGCCATTATTTACCTTTTCGTCGACAAGCCCTGAGCTGTTTTGATAAATCTTTGTACCTGTATCGAATCCAGATTTTCTTCAAAACTTACGTGAACGGAATATTCATTCTCCATGACCAGATGGCCTCGAACAGCAACGACCATCCCGTCAAGAGGCACTACTTTGCCAGGAACGACCTCTGCCGATGACATGAAAACCCTTATCTGCTGCCCCAGGAGCACATGGGCCTGATCTTTCATGGACATCCGCATATAAAAAGAAATCCCGCCGCGGGAAATATCAAACAGGTCCCCTTTAGCAGTGACATTTGTCGGCTGCCTTTCGGCATCAAGCACAACCGTTGCAACACGACCTTCTATCTTCTTTCTTTCACTCTGGCGCCGGTCTTTTTTGGTGTTCTTGAAAAAGTCCTGCAGGGATTCATATTGCAGACAGAAATCGTGCAGCTTTGATTCCAGAGCCGGAAATTCCTCATTCCATTTTTTCTGCGAGTCAAGACGCAGCATGGAAACATCAGCATGGCCCATGGTTGAGGCAGTTATGGTCCAGAGTGAGGCATTGAAAAACGTGTCGACGCCAATAATATCACCCGGCCCGGCAATACGAACAAGCACTTCTGAGCTGCCTTTGTCACTGTAATGAAGCTTAACCCTGCCTCGATTAACAAAAAACAACGCAGGCATACGGGAATGCTGCTCTATAATGACCTGACCGGCACCGTAACGGCGATGCTGCATTGAATGATAGAGTGTGCTGAACTCGTCTGAACTTAACACATCATACAGATCGCTCCACACTTCAATGTGACTGCTGTCAATGGCCTGGGATTTCTCCTCCTGAATGATCTCAGCTGCCTGAATAGCCTTAATAAGTGCCATTGGCGCGGAAGCTAGCAGCCATTCTCTTAGCTTATCAGCCTGGTCAAATTTACGCTGTCTGGCAGTCTGGGTGATAAGATCCATCACCAGATCAACCGCTTCATCATTTTTGCCCTGCGCAAACAACGCCTGAGCTTCCTTTTCTTTCGGTAAAAAGGTGATGCCAAGCGGCTGCGGTTTCGTCATGTTTTCAGCTGCAGACACTTTTTGCTCCTGTACGGGAGAATCTTCCTTCTTACCGTCTGGAGAAAGGCTAATTGATCCTAGAGTCTGCTCCGCTGCTTCTATAGCCGGTTTTGGTATTGCCTTATCGTTTTTACTTTCACTGATGAACGCTTGTAAGCAGTTACGAGCCTCCTCTGAGTGAGACTGGCTAAGCACAAGACAGATTTGGTCGAACCACGCTTTTGATGCAGCCGCCTTCAGGCCACCGTTGCGTTTGAGGAAATCAAGCAGTCTATCAACAACAGTTTCATCGCTGATCGGCCCAAGCGCTTCAAGCACCTGCACCTTCAGATCATCCGCAATATATTCAAGTACCTGCAGTAAAAGATCTTTCAGTTTGCTTCCACCAATGAGCTTCAGACATCGAAGCGCTTCACTCTGAACCCGCAGATCGCTGTCACGCCCTATATCAGCCACTCTTTGCCCATGAGACGAATCACCTGTTGTCGCCAATAACTGCAGCAAATTTCTTTTCGCATACCAGGTCTGCTTCTGGTTAAGAATTTTCAGGATAGCAGTCGGAAGAACGGAGCCTGCTGTTTTCAGCAGATCAATCAGAGCAAAGCGGCTGTCTCTATTCTCTACATTGATCAGAACATTGAGAAGATGGACGAGCCCGTTCATGCCAAGTGCGATAAGCAGAGGACCGGTGGGGTTCTGCTGGTTATTCTGTAGATAATCAGCAGCTAGACCATCAAGCAGATCAGGTGTTACCATCCTGTCCTGAATACGGGCTGCCATTGCTTTTACAGGAGCAGACTTCTTGATTTCACCGTTTCTGATAGCGGCAAACACATGTACAATCTTCAGCCCACTGCTGAAATCACCCTCCTGCAGGGCATAATTGGCAATTGAATGAAGCGCTTCAGCATATTTTTCAAAGAAGAAATCAGCCTGATCGCTGGTTTCAAGCCAGTTGATAAAGAAATCAACGTGATCAAAAAGCAGGGCTTCCCCCTTTCTCTTTATCAGCAGATCTGTCACCAGACAGAATGCACCATTATAGGTTTCAGCTTTTTCATCAGCGCTGTTATCGACCTTTTCCTGAATAAGCTGCAGGAGCTGACGTACCCGGTGAATTTCTCCTTCATTAAGGTACTTATCAATCTCTGCGGGCAGGAGATTTATCACCTCCTGACTGTCAAGCAACGCCAAGAGTTCTTCTCTTAGCTTATCGTCCCGTCCTGCATTCCCTGCGATATGAGAACTTCCGGCATCTTTTTTCAAGGAGCTGATCAGTTCAACAATTCTTTCAAAGAGTTCTTTTCCTTCCTCGGTGTTCTTATCGAGTCTGTCGACCTGCTTACCAAGCATTTCAGTGAGCTCTATTCTCTGTTCCTTCGACAGCAACGCAAAAAGATTGTCCTGCAGCTGCATTCCAAAATCATTCTGCATAGGCTGCAGAAGAATGGCGCCATAAACTTCAGTCTCGCTGACCCGTTTAAAAAGCATAAGCGCAAACTGCTTAGTCATTTCCGGTTTTTTCTTGTCACTCAGGAGCTTGTCAAACCGGCTGACAGCCTCTGTCAAGGCAGGATAAAGCTCTGGCAAGGCATCTTCAAGCAAAGACGCGGAGAGGATTGATTGAAAAATCTGCAGCATCAGTGAGATTTTCTGCTCATCACGCAATTCAACAAATTCCCGGCCAGCTTTCTCGGAAAGAGAAGCATCTTCTAAAAAGGTCGGTACCAGATGTTCAGGTAAGGAAGCGAGATCGTGAAGAGCGATGAAACGGACTCTTCTTTTTTTCACAGATCTACTCTCTGTCGTTTTCTGGTCTTCAATAGATTCCGGAAAATATTGTGACATCCCCATGCTCTTGACAAAGGCGCGGCCGCCGCCTTCACGTGCAATTTTTTCCTTACGGGATGTAAATATAAAAAGCAGTTTCCGAAAGACCTCTTCAGAGAAATCAAGATTCAGCTGTAAGTGCTGTAAATCAAGAAGTTCGAGTTGAAGAAAGAGAAAAAGTTCCCCGGCTGCCTTATTCATATCAGCAGGCAGCGGAATTCCCTGAACAAGCGGTTTTTTATCGACAAAACCGCAATGGAGCTGATGATAGATACCTATGTAACTGGAAAGATCCTGTAAAGCACGTTTAAACGTAGCAGTAGCATGTGGCGCAGTTACAGGATACATCCTTGCCGCAAGTACAGCGTCGTTGAACGATTCTAAGGTTTCCAGAGCTTTTTCCAGTCGTTTTTCAGTCATGAGTCCCTGCATATAAGTAACAGAATACTCTATCAAACAATTGGCAACCAGTTTCCATCGACCCAGAAATTTGACAGAAAGAAGATAACTATCTTACATCATATTTAATTTCGGACAATAAAACAACTGCCGATAATTTGCCTACAGTATAATTTTCGTTAATTTATTCCTATTTACCCTATAATACCCAGTTCGCGCAGCAATCCAAGCAGTTCTGTCATCGGAAGGCCTACAACGTTGGAATACGAACCGCAGATCCGTCGCACCAACAGCCCCCCAATACCCTGAATACCATAGGCGCCGGCCTTATCAAGCGGCTCTTTTGTAGCTATATAGTTCTTCGCGGTCTCTAAAGTGATGCGGTCAAAAAATACGTCGGTCGTAACAAGACGGCTTGCAACAGTATCACTTGCCATTTTTACCACACAAAACGAGGTGTGTACCTGATGCCCCCTGCCGCTGAGCATCAAAAGCATTTCTTCGGCATGCTTTTCATTTTCCGGCTTTCCGAGAATGACGCCATCACAGACAACAATAGTATCTGCGCCTACAACCCAGCTTTCCGGACTCTTCCTCCCGACTGCCATCGCCTTTTCACCGGCAAGTCGACAAACGTATTGTTCAGGTGTCTCACCATCGTTGACCTTTTCATCAATATCGGCTGAGCATATTGTAAATTCAAGCCCTGCCTGCTCGAAAAATTCTTTTCTTCTCGGTGAAGTTGAAGCAAGAATCAGTGGTTCTTTAGTCACAAACATTAAAATGCCTTCACACTCTGCTTGAAAACTGCTGGCAAAGTTGTTTTTTTTCAGTATGCTAAAAGTATCGATCGTGTCTGTTAATGTTTCTATGGAGTTATCGTATGACTACAAGTGATTATATCTGTTCCCGTATCTTTCAAGCCGGAGAAATCATCATGGAGGAGGGGCAGAAAGGCAGCCATCTCTACCTGATTATCAGTGGTTCTGTGAATCTCTATCAGCATAAAGGTGACTCCGCAACACTCATCACAACCATGACCAGCGGCGATATTCTCGGTGAAATGGGTCTTTTATCCAATGAACCTAGAAATGCTACCGCAATAGCCGCCACCGAATGCAAAACGGTCATGATTCAGGATCAAGCACTTAATCACGCGCTACTCAATGACAGATTGCCGATTATCAAACCGTTGACCAGACAACTTGTCCTTCGGTATAAAGAAGCGGAGAAAGCCAATCGAGATCTCCAGCAAAAGATTACCAAACTTGAAACACGCATCGCGGAACTTGAGGAACAGTTAAAAAAGCCATCCTGAGAACCTGATGGCAAAAACACCAGATTCTCAGATTGTATCGATCATCCCCTGATAGCATATCCTCCATCAACCGTAATAACCTGCCCTTGAATCATCTTTGACAGATCACTGCAGAGGAACAGAGCGATATCTGCAACATCATCAGGAGTGGTTAAGCGTCCAAGAGGCGTTCTCTGCAAAGCACTGTCAAGGATCTGCTCTCGATTCGGGAAATGCTTTAACGCATCGGTATCAACAGCTCCGGCGCTGATTGTATTGATATTGATTCCGCTGTCGCCGAGTTCTACGGCAAGGTGTCTCACCAGTGATTCGAGAGCCGCTTTGGAGGCACCAACGGTGGTATAATTTTCAATAGCACGAACAGAACCAAGGCTTGAAACGGCCATGATTCTGCTGCCTCTTCCCATCAGCGGCTTCCCCTGCTGCACCAGAGTGAGAAGGGCTCGTGCATTAATATCCATGGCCCAGTTCCAATGACGCTCTGTCAACTCAAGAGCCGGCTTCAGAACACCGGAAGCTGCATTGGAAACAAGAACATCAAGACCGCCGAACTCTTCTTTGATGGTATCGAACATCTCTTTAACATCTTCTTCTTTTGCGACGTTTGCCTTGACAATAAGGCACTTGCCGCCTTTTTCCTTGACCAGGTCAGCCGTTTCCTGGGCATCTTTTTTGTGGCGTACATAATTGACCACGACATTCATTTTATTCTCTGCAAAACGAAGAGCTATGGCCCTTCCGATACCTCTTGAGCCACCGGTGATCAGGGCTACTTTTCCATCTAAATTGAACATTGTTCACCTGTTATTTAATATCAATATGATTTTTCTTTTAAACGTTTTGCCCGATGACCCAGTATCAGCAATAAACGGGTCTCAAGCTGCTATTCATGTGTTTATCGTTTAGACTCTGCTAAAAATAGTAAAAAAGATGTGAGAAAGCCAGCACAAAGACCTCCGTCTTTGTCGGCAAAAGCAGATTCCTTGCCGGACTATGATCTGATTGCCATTACCATTCGCTTTATTCCGCTTACCATCACCTTTGCAGGATGAAAGGAAATCGGCTTCATGAAAGAAGGCGGCTCAAAATTGTTTCCGCTGAAATCAGAAGCCTTGAGCAGAGGATATTGAAGCGCACTTCTTTCAGAGCCTGCTCTTCCCTGCTGCAGAGCAAGAAGAAGCAATGGGTTTAGCTGATGATCCAGACTGAGAACATCCATCAGCGCACAGTCCATAGCAACCAGATTTGTTCCCGAGGCAATGAGTCCCAGTGAAAGAGATTCCCCTTTGATCGGTCCGGCCTTATGCATCACTTCAATACCGTCGACAATGGTCACGACACTGGACAATGAATCGATAAGCTCCAGGATCATCCGACTGAAAACCTCTCTCGACTGTCCATGGCTTATATGCAGGACAGCCTTTTTATATCCTTTGACAAGACCGAAAAGATTTTTCATCGCAAGCGTTACATACATCTGATTATGTGCCTTGAGCTTAGGAAGGTTAATCAGATGATCACACTCATATGCAGGAGCACCGACTTTGACTTTGGTGCCATCAGAAAGAGAAAAGGTGCGTGTGCGACGGAACTCATCTATAGAGGCCCCAATCCGTGTCAGCTCATTTAAGGCCCCGATATGGCTGAGTACCCCGAAGGCAGTACCATAGGCAGGAGAGTCACCAACAATCACTTTCGCCCCATGATCGATAAACCACCGTGCACTTTCAATGATAAAGCAGGCATGCGTGCAGGCAAACAGAGGCGCCCTGGAAGTGATCAGATTCGGTTTTAACAGAACAGTACTGCCGTGATAGCTGGTGCTTCCAAAAGAGACAAGATGACGGTCAATCTCCTCATAAACCAGCGAGGGCTTATACTCTGCGCATCGACTCAGGTTGACAGATAATGACTGCATGGTCCTTTAAAAGCGAAAAACCGATTCTGAGGTGTCAGAACCGGTTTTTCTGGAGATAGGAGAGAAGAGAAAAAGCATAATATCTAAAGCAACAATCATGCCACTTATTAATTTCATCTTCTTTTCACATAATTATAACGAGTTAATACGAAAAGGGAATTTTAAAGGAGCCTAAAAAAGTTCAGTTTTTTGTACGGCCCGGTTTCGCCCTGTTCGAACTATTCCTTTTTTCATCATATTTACATACAGTTAGATAAAATTCATTTTTTTACTGTATGAATAAATTCTTGTATCGTTTCTGCTAGAAAACGATGGTTCTGGTTCTGATTACGTTCTCATTTTCCATGATTTCCGCAAGCAGTTCCTCAGATACGGCATCTTCCAGATCGATAATATTATATCCCACTTTACCGTTTGACTGGTTGCGGTAACTCTCGATATTGATACCGTATTTCCCGATCAGGTTGGTTGCAAAAGCAATCATTCCGGGAACATCCTTATTGATTACAATAAGCCTGGTATGAACTTTCTGGGCAGGAATCGACTCGATGTTCGGGAAATTGACACTGTGAACCACGTTGCCATACTCAAGATAGGCAGCAAGTTCTTTTACTGCCATGGTTGCGCAGTTTTCTTCAGATTCTGAAGTCGAAGCGCCAAGATGCGGGGTGGTCAATATCTTCTCGTGACCGATTGTCTTTGCAGTCGGGAAGTCGGAAAGATAACAGGAGAGCTGACCGCTTTCCAACGCCTCAAGTACGGCATCTTCATTGACGATCGGTTCACGCGCATAGTTAATCAGAACAGCACCTTTTTTCATCTTGCTGATGAACTCACTATCAACCATGCCCCTGGTTCTGTCATTGAGCGGCAGGTGAAGAGTCACAAAGTCGGCATCCTTTAAAACCGTGGTCAGGGTACGGGTGATAGTTACCTCCGGAAGAAGCATATGGATATTCTGCAGGGCAGGAGATGGATCATAGCCCTTAACATTCATGTGCCGCTGCACGCCGCCATTGGACATACGGACACCGATCTGGCCAAGACCCACAACAGCCAGATTTTTCCCGGCAATCTCAACGCCGCGAAAAGCAGCTTTTCTGGCTTCTACCTCGGTGCTCACCTTTTCCGGCTCGATTGCAACAAGAGATTTGCAAAACTCAATACCGCTGTAGATATTTCTGTTCCAGACTCCAATCATCGGGAAGACGAGGTCAACAACAGCATTGGCATTGGCACCCGGGGTATTGAAAATACAGATACCCTTCTCAGTCGCCTTATCGACAGTGATGTTGTTCACACCGGCTCCGGCTCTTGCAACAGCAAGCAGTGACGGAAAATCATCGGTATTAACCTTGGTGCTTCTTACGAGAATTCCGTGGGGATCCTGCTCATCGGCAGAGACCGTAAAATTATCATCAAGCAGATTAAGCCCTTCCTGGGCAATAGCATTAATTTTTTTCAGTCTGAATTGAGACATTTTTTCTCCTCAGCAGTATCAATTATTATTCAGTAACATAGGCAAAAATCGGTTCCAATAATAAGACTAGAATCGAAAAGGTCAATCACTTTCCTTGATACAAAGAGTTCAGGGAGCGAGCAGAACACTTTTGCAGAAAGAATGAACTTTGGTTTCCCGCTCATTTAAAAAGCAGAGCAAACCACCGTTTCCATTTTGTGTAGAATATCCAAGAGTTGACAGACAACGTCCGGAAAAACGCATAAAAAGAGCCTTTTTGAAAAACTTGCTCTTCTCTGGGGCTGTATACAGACCGGGAATCTCATCAGCAAGATCATGGAAAAGCTGTTTTTTCATCTCCTGCAGGCTTGCATGATCATGTTCTATGACAAAATCCTCCTGAAGAAATGAAGGGAGATAACGATGACCGCAACGCAGCCAGTCGTAACAGAGCAGTTCTTCAATGAGTGCTGCATCATCTCTGCCCTCTGTACAATTATTGATTAGTTCCCCCATACGTTCATGAGTTGCAGCAAAATTGAAAAAACCGCTTTCAACACATCCTGCCAGGATAGTTTCAAAATAGAGATAAATATCCTCCCCGCTTTGACGAAGATAGTGCCACAAAGAAACAAAATAGCGGTTATTGAGAAACTTCTCTACACACTCACAGAACCAGTACCGGCTGCGCAGCGTTTTTTTGTCCATCCAGTTCGAACAGAAAATCGAGTATGGCGGAGATCCGCTTGAACGATAGCCGTATTCAGCCTGTTTTAGGCTTAACGGCGTATCAGGAAGAATTTTCAGCAGCCCCATCTGGATATAATGTCCCTGCATGGCAAAAACATCCCTGAACGACTGGCCGAAACTTTTTTCATCCTCAAAGGGAAGCCCGAGAATCAGATCAAGGTGCAGGTGAATATTGGCTGGCGCGGCAAGCTGCTGCACCACCTCATGAGCAGCCGCCGTATCAACAAAACGATCTATAGCCTGCAATGTGGCAGGATTAGTGGACTGAATGCCTATTTCAAACTGAAAAAGCTGATCAGGAACCGTTGCAAGAAATTCAAGGCATTCAGGAGTGAACCTGTCTGGAGATATCTCAAAATGAAAAGTGGTTTCACATTTTTTACCGGCAATGTGCCGCCAGATTGCTCTGGCCCGCTTTGGAATATCATTGAATGTTCTGTCGACAAAACGGATAACAAGGGGCTTATGGACAAGGAGAAAGTCGATTTCCTCACACACCTGCTCCACCGGCTTATGGAAAACACCCCGTTCTGCCGCACTGAGACAATATGCACAGGAAAAGGGACAGCCCCTAGAACTCTCGTAATAGATATGACGATTTTTTAAATGCTGATCAAAATCCTCATCCCGATAAGGCAGAAGAAGACGCTGATCCTTCATCCTCAGGAAATTGCCGCCGTATCTTTTTGCAGGCGTCTTGGCCGCAATATCTTTCCAGAATCCTTCTCCGACCGCCTCAATTTCACCGGTGACAATGGTAGTGTTATTGCCGCTGAAACGTTCCCCTATCACGCCCGCCTGCGGCCCGCCGACTACACAGTGAATCTCGGGATACCCTCTTTCAATATCCTGAAGAAGACGCTCGATCAGCTCAGAATTCCAGATCAGTGCAGAGAATAATATGTAATCCGGCTCATCTTCAACCAGGCGCAGAAACAGCTCATAATACGAATCATTGATAGTACACTGCATGATCTCAGTATCAAATCCGGCACAGTACTTTTCAATCTCCTGCCTGATATAGAAGAGCGCCAGACAAGAATGGGTGAATCTGGCGTTTAAGGCAACAAGCTTGAGCTTCATGTCTCTTTCCAATCAGTTCCCGTTCAGGCTTTCCAGGATAAGTTCCGCCTGCTCTTTTGAAGCACCGTTCTGCGCCTGCGCAATGGTGCCGGCACGGTGGCAGATGAGCTCATACTCATCCTGATGCTGTTCAAAATATCGTATTTTTTCAATCAGTTCTTTCTCGTCATTCACTTTGAGCCCGGCCTGGCCGAATTCAAGCAGTGCAACGGCATCTTTGTAATCATTCATGTACGGCCCGTAAAAAACAGCTTTATCCCAAAGTGCTGCTTCCATAATATTGTGTCCGCCCTTCTGCACCAGACTGCCGCCGCAAAAGACATAATCAGCAAGAGAGTAAAGATTGGACAGTTCGCCCATGACATCGATCAATATAATATTATGCTGACGCTGTTTACCGTGTTTCAACTCGGTATAACGTTCATAATCAAGGCCCTGTTCTATAAGAAAATTTTCTATGGCAGTTATACGTCCAAGGTGTCTCGGGGCTGTCATCCAGATAAAATTATCGACCTCTTCTCTCATCTGTTTATAGAGCTCAGCCAGCATATCCTCTTCACCAGTATGAGTGGAGCCGGAAATAAAGATCCTGGAGCTGTTCTCGATACCCAGCATCAGGCGAAAATTCTCGACCAGCTTCTCTTTGTGCTCCGGGAGCGGCAGATCATATTTCACATTACCTGAAACCCGGCACTTTGACTCTTCTGCACCAAGACTGACAAACCGTTTCATATCAGCCGTTGAGATAAATGCCATGCGATTAAAGTTGGCGAGAACCTCACTGAAAAACCGTTTGAAGGAGGTATAGGTCACAAGCGACCGAACCGACATCCTGCCATTAAGAAGCAGAATTTCAGCACCGTTTTTTTTCAGATTCCTTAATATCGAAGGCCATAACTCCGTTTCCAGACAGACATAAACATCAGGTTTTATTGTCTTAACAGCGCGGGCGGTAATGAAGGGAATATCGAGCGGCGAAATAACACAGCACACCCTGGAAGGAAGCCGCTCGATCGCAACGTTTCTGCCATGACTGGTCATGGTTGAAACAACGATATCAATCTCATCGTTTTCAGCCAGAAGCTCGTTGATCAGTGCTTTCGCCGCCTGTACTTCACCAACAGAAGAGGCATGCAACCATACCCTCGGCGCAAACTTTTCAGGAACGACACGGGCAAGACCAAACCCGAGCCGCTGCGGCAGCCCTTCGCGGTACTTTTTCTTCAACAAGGCAAGAGGAAGCGCGATGGGCAAAGCCAATATAAATAAAGCTGTAATTAAAAATGAATACAGACTGTACAATGTTCTATAAATATGTAAAAGTTAGGGCTTAAATGCTTGAATATTCACTATACACAAAAGGGTCCCAATAAACCCGTTATAATCCTTATCGTCAACCACTAACAACGTTTTTCGTTGAATATGATATCACATTTAATCCTGCTCAACGGTTGACAATTTCTGTCGACTTGAGTAATCAACTTTTTTCTCTATCGTTCACTTCCCAAACGGAGGCACCATGTTTAGAGTAACAATCTCATTTGTGCTAACATTATTATTCTTAAATCTTTTTGGAGAAATACCAATGGCTGAAGCAAAGCTTAAAGATGGCCTGTACGCCAAAATATCCACCGATAAAGGTGATATTCTTCTCGTACTCGAATTTGAAAAGACCCCGCTCACAGTTGCCAACTTCGTTGGTCTGGCAGAGGGAACCAAGGAGCTGAGCAGCGGCGTCAGCGGTACCAGATTTTATGACGGTCTGACCTTTCACAGGGTAATTCCTGATTTCATGATTCAGGGCGGATGTCCTCTCGGAACCGGAACCGGCGGACCAGGCTACACTTTCCCTGATGAAATCGACCCAACTCTCAAGCATGACCGTCCCGGCATACTGTCCATGGCAAATGCCGGCCCGGGCACCAACGGCAGCCAGTTTTTTATCACCCACGTTCCGACCCCATGGCTTGATGGTAAACACACTGTTTTCGGACATGTTGTAGAAGGCCAGAAAGTCGTCAATGCTATTGCTCAAGGTGATAAAATCAACACCGTTGAAATCATCAGAGTAGGTCAAGCTGCTGAAAACTTTAAAGCTGATCAGCCTGCATTTGACGCACTTCTTGCTTCCCACGAAAACAGAATGCGTGAAAGAGAGCTCGCAGCACTGGAAGCAGAGAAAAAGCAGATTGAAGAAAGATGGCCGAATGCAATCACCACTCCTTCCGGTCTCAAGTATGTTGTTGTACAGGAAGGTACAGGAGATGCAACTCCAACTAAAGGAACCACTGTCACCGCCCATTACACCGGCAAACTGATGGATGGAACCAAATTCGATTCAAGCTATGACCGCGGCACCCCGATCAGCTTTCCTGTCGGGATGGGACGCGTTATCAGAGGCTGGGACGAAGCATTTCTCTCCATGAAAAAAGGAGAAAAGCGTGTGCTGATTATCCCATCTGATCTCGGTTACGGACCTCGCGGCAACGGCCCGATTCCGCCAAATGCTATAATGGTATTCGACGTAGAGCTGGTTAATTTCTAAAATCAAACCGACCAGTTAAATAAAAAAAGCCCGACAGTTCTTTTCACTGTCGGGCTTTTTTATTTACTCTTTCTAAACCATTACTCACTCCCAATCTATTGATAACATCTGAGGATTGGACGTGTTCATTTTCTTTTCCTCAAAAGCCCCAAAAGGCAGGATAAAAAACGAACCAAAAGAAAGGAGCCCAGCCACTCCGGCCCTCCGGGCACCCTGCGCGCCTCAAAGTCGACGGGAGTTTGAGAAACTCGCTTACGCTCAAACAGCTCAAACTCTTTTCCGCCAACTTCTCCGGTGCTCAGCTACGAGAAAGCGGGGATACAACAAAACAACCTAAGCTAATTAATCCTGAACACTTAAAAATCAGTCTAGTTCTAATTTTAAATCAGTACTTCAACCCTACCCTGTCTCTAACCAGATCCATGGTAACAACCGCTTTCTCTCTTGCCTTTTCAGCACCCTTTCTCAATATCTGTCTGATCATCTCAGGATCGTTGAGCAGTTCCTTTTTCCTTTCTCTCGCTGCAGAGAACTTGTCATTTATCAGGTCAAGCAGTTCAAGCTTAAGATAGCCATAGGCCGCCCCACCGTTGACATAAAGATCACGGATTTCAGCCATTCGTTCAGGGGTGGCGAAATGCCTGAGGATATTATACAGATTACAGGTATCCGGGTCTTTTGGATCTTCAACCGGCGTTGCATCGGTTTCTATTGCCATAACCCGCTTTTTCAGCTGCTTGCCCTCAAGAAATATCGGGATGGTGTTGTCATAGGACTTTGACATTTTCTGCCCGTCAAGCCCCGGGATGGTGGCAGTCTTCTCACTGATTGCCGGCTCGGGAATAACAAAGGTCTCACCGTATTCATTATTGAATTTCTGGGCAATATCTCTTGCAACCTCAAGATGCTGCTTCTGATCCTTGCCGACCGGCACCTGCTCCGACTGATAAAGAAGGATATCTGCAGCCATCAGAATCGGATACGAAAAGAGCCCGTGACTTGCAATTATCCCCTTGGCAACCTTGTCTTTGTAGCTATGGCATCTCTCCATCAGCCCCATTGGAGTGAGGGTCGAAAGAACCCAGGTCAGTTCACAAACCTCAGGAACATCTGACTGGACCCAGAAGATGCATTTATCAGGGTCAAGACCAAGCGCCAGAAAATCTGCTGCCGCTTCAAGCGTACCGGTTGCAAGTTTTTCGCGTTCACGAACCGAAGTCAGGGCGTGCAGATCGACGATAAACACATAGAGTTCAGAGCTCTCCATGCGGGAGATCATGGTTTGCATCATACCGAAATAATTACCGATATGCAGTTTTCCAGATGGCTGGATTCCAGACAAAATTCTCATAACAGACACTCAAAAGTTATTGTACTAGTCAAACACAGTCTCTACTGGTTCGGCTGGTTGATTTTTTCCAAAACGTTAAAGGTGTTACCTTACCGCAAAAGACAAAAAAAAGGGAGGGTGGAAATCAATTTTTCCACCCTCCCGAGCTTTTTCAGGATCGATCTGAATCTCAGCTTCCGCTTACTTTACTTCTTCGTAGTCAGCATCCACTACATCATCGTCATCCTTCTTAGCCTGACCGCCGGCACTGCCGCCAGCTGCACCGCCGGCAGCATCAGGATTTTCCTTAGCGGCCTTGGCATACATCAGCTCAGCGAGTTTATGTGAAGCATTGGTAAGCGCCTCGGAAGCAGACTTGATAGCCTCGATGTCATCGCCTTCCATTGCTTTTTTAAGATTCTCAATCTCTTTCTCAACGTTTGCCTTGGTCTCAGCATCGACCTGATCAGTGAGATCCTTGAGTGATTTCTGGGTTGCATGAATAAGAGCATCAGCCTGGTTACGGATTTCGACCGCTTCCTTACGCTTCTTGTCTTCTTCCGCATGAATCTCTGCATCCTTGGTCATGCGCTCAATCTCTTCCTCAGTCAGACCGGAAGAAGCGGTGATTCTGATGGACTGCTCTTTTCCGGTTCCAAGATCCTTGGCAGATACATGCAGAATACCGTTGGCATCAAGATCGAAGGTCACCTCAATCTGTGGTACACCGCGTGGTGCAGGAGGAATATCGGACAGCTCAAAACGACCAATAGTCTTATTGTCCTGAGCCATTTCACGTTCACCCTGAATTACATGGATGGAAACCGCCGGCTGATTATCTGCAGCTGTTGAGAAGACCTGGCTCTTCTTGGTAGGAACAGTGGTGTTTTTCTCGATCAGCTTGGTGGTTACACCGCCAAGGGTCTCGATACCAAGAGACAGCGGAGTAACATCAAGCAGGAGAACGTCTTTTACATCACCCTGAAGAACACCGCCCTGAATTGCCGCGCCGATTGCAACAACCTCATCCGGGTTAACACCCTTGTGAGGGTCTTTGCCGAAGATTTCCTTAACCTTCTCCTGAACCTTAGGCATACGGGTCATACCGCCGACAAGAATTACCTCATCGATATCACTGGCTGAAAGACCTGCATCCTTCATAGCAATCTTACAAGGACCAACCGTACGATCGATCAGATCCTCAACAAGATTCTCAAGTTTTGCTCTTGAAAGCTTGATGTTCAGGTGCTTAGGACCGCTCGCATCGGCTGTGATGAAAGGCAGGTTGATATCGGTTTCTTTGGTGGTTGACAGTTCCATCTTGGCTTTCTCAGCTTCTTCTTTAAGACGCTGAAGTGCCATTTTGTCATTACGAAGATCAATGCCCTGTTCGCGCTTAAACTCATCTGCAAGCCAGTTAACGATGCGCATGTCAAAGTCTTCACCACCGAGGAAGGTATCACCGTTGGTGGATTTTACTTCGAATACACCGTCACCGATCTCAAGGATGGACACGTCAAAAGTACCGCCACCAAGATCGAATACAGCGATCTTCTCTTCGTTCTTCTTGTCAAGGCCGTAAGCAAGAGATGCAGCGGTTGGTTCGTTGATAATACGCTGGACATTCAGACCTGCGATCTTACCTGCATCCTTGGTAGCCTGACGCTGGGAGTCATTAAAATAGGCAGGGACCGTAACAACAGCCTCGGTTACCTCTTCACCCAGATATTCTTCAGCGGTCTGCTTCATCTTTGCCAGAACCATGGCAGAAATCTCAGCTGGTCTGTACACTTTACCGTCAACCTTGACAGATACCGAACCGCTGGTTCCTTCCACAATGTCAAACGGGCTGACTTCTATTGATTTCTTCACCTCAGGATCGGTGAATTTACGACCGATAAGTCGTTTAATAGCGTAGAGAGTCTTATCTGGGTTGGTTACAGCCTGACGCTTTGCCACCTGCCCAACGAGACGCTCTCCCCCGCTGCTGAAAGCTACAATTGATGGTGTGGTTCTGTTACCTTCCACGTTGGCGATAACCTTAGGCTCACCACCCTCCATGATTGCAACACATGAGTTGGTCGTTCCTAGGTCAATTCCGATAATCTTGCTCATCTTCCTTCTCTCCTTAATATCATTTAATCAGACGGATCTTCCCGCCAGAGAAATTCCAGTTCTGTATAACGAGCACACTTGTTTTCAACTGTTTTCTAAGGTTGTCATTCTCACAAATTTGTCAAGTATACTTTACGCAAATTACAACACCATCAGTTAGCTAATCTTCCCGGAAGACACGATAACCTTGGCAACCCGCAGCAGACGATCCTTGTAGTAGTAGCCCTTTTCATATTCGGCAATAACATGGTTCTCAGGAATTTCATCACTTGGTGCCATTGAGAGTGCTTCCTGCTGATTCGGGTTAAACGGTTCTCCGATCGAGCTGAACGGCTTCACCTCAAACTTTTCAAGGCTGTTGATCAGGCTTTTTCTGGTCAACTGAACGCCTTCAAGCAGCCCGTCAAGACTCTTCTGCGGATCAACGCCTTCGGTTACACCCTGATCTATTGCTCTCTCCAGGTTGTCCAGCGCCGGAAGAATTTCACGAAAAATGTTCTCACCGGCATATTTCATCGCGGTCAGACGCTCTTTTTCCAGACGCTTCTTGGTATTTTCAAAGTCGGCGGCAATGCGGAGCATCTTATCCCTGAGATCGGCAGATTCCGCTAATGCCTCTTCTAACTGAACTTCAAGACTTTTTTCGTCTTCTGCGACCTGTTCAGCCTCAGCGGTTGCCTCCACTTCTTCCCCGGTGTTTATCTCTTCACGCAATTCACTATTTTCTTTACTGCTCACACGTTCCTCCGTCGATGTTCTCTTCATTCTTCCAGATATATTTTACGCCTCAAGCGGCGTATTTATTGAGATGACCTTTGAACAAAGTCTGTGCGAACAATAAGTAGCCCCATATACCTTGTCAAGGCGATAAAAACTAAAAAAAACACCCTGATATTCAAACCGCAGACCACTTTTATCCATTTGTTCTTTCATGTTTTTTGTTATAACCACTTTCGACATAGAGACAATAAACCCGTTATCAGCCGACAGACCCTGCATAAGCTTGTCAACTCCGGATTTTGCTTTGCAAAAAAAGGACGCAATGTTATCAGTTGAAAGTATCCTAATTTTACATAACAATCTTTTGGATACGGACTACCATCAGACATGACGTTTTTTCATTAAACAGGAGAAGCATCGTTTGAGAATTTCGCTCCAGTCAAAATATTCCTTACAGCTGATTTTGCTGGTCGGAACAATCATCGTAGTACTGTCTGTGACAGCGCTTACTATTTTCAAACGATCTTTTAACCAGCTTCAAGTTGCGGTCACCAATGATCTGAAAACGCAACTGACAACACAGGCCGACGCACAATCGGCAACCTTTATCACCCTCCTCCAGAAGCATCTCACACATCTCCTTTACCAGAAGAACTTCACATCGATGCATGAGATACTTTTTGATGTTCAATCGCAGCCGAATGTCCTGGAGGTAGCCGTGTTCGACACCACATGTTCGATTATCAGCAGCGGGAAAGAGCTTCCTTTGCCCGAAAACATACGGCACCTGGATAGAACACACTGTTCAAAGCGCCCTGCCGACACCATCGCCAGAACAACGCTCGATCATTCAGTTGTTGTCTCACGACCAATCTATATGGGAGAGGAGTGGCTTGGAGGAGTGGCCCTGACCCTGTCCACTGACCATCTGCAAAGAACTTTTGCATTAACCAATCAACTCTTTATTCAACGGGAAAAAAAAGGCATTAAAGAGCTTCAGACAAGCCTTCTCATTATTACGATCTTCGTTATTCTTCTATCACTGTTATCTGCAGTCTATATCGCCGGAAGGCTGGTAAAACCGATTGAAAGATTGAAAAACGTGGCCAAACAGATCGGCAGAGGCAACTATGACGATATGGTAAAAACGGATCGCAATGATGAGCTCGGCGACCTCACCAATTCATTTGACCAGATGCGGGTTCACCTGAAACATTCTACGGTTTCAATTGAACGGCTTGAAAAAGAGATAATAGACAAGAATATTTCAGAACGTGAACGGGGACTGATCGAGGAACAGCTCCATAAAGCACAGCGACTTGAAGCCATGGGACAGCTTGCTGCAGGTGTAGCCCACGACCTGAACAACATTCTCTCTGGTGTTGTCGCGATTCCACAGCTCATGCTGCTCGATCTTGATAAAACTGATCCGACCCGTGCCAGCCTGCTCAAGATTCAGGAGGCAGGAGAACGTGCCGCAGGCATAGTACAGGATATGCTTACGCTGGCAAGAAGCGGCATGAATGTTTCCGAACCGCTCAAGCTCTCCGATGTTATCCGCAAATATCTGGCCAGCTCTGAACATGATGAATTGCGCAAGAGGCACCCTGACATCAACTTTATTACCAGCCTGGATGAACAGACCCGGCTCATCAAAGGATCAACAGTGCAGCTCTTCTCTGTCCTGATGAATCTGGTGAATAACTCGGCAGAGGCAATTCAGGGCCCGGGTCGGATAGAACTCAAACTTTACTCGACCTACGTTGATCAGACCTTCGGCTATTATGATACAGTAATAGAAGGCGACTATCTTTGTCTTTCTGTCAAAGACGATGGGGAAGGAATGTCGGACGAAAATCTTTCCCATATTTTCGAGCCGTTCTATTCAAATAAAAAACTCGGAAGAAGCGGAACCGGACTCGGTATGGCCATCGTATGGAACGCCATTAAGGATCATAACGGCTATATTAACATTAAAAGCCAACCGGGTGAAGGGACGACCGTTTACCTCTACTTCCCGATAGCCGACACGCAGCCGGAGCAGGATCCGCTGTCGGCAACGGACAAGAATGCCGATCTGTCCGGCTGCGGCCAGCATGTTCTTGTGGTAGATGATATCCAAAACCAACGCGATCTGGCCTGCTCTATTCTTGAACGGCTCAATTACACCACAGGTTCGGTAGATTCGGGCCAGAAAGTACTTCCTTACCTGACTTCTCATAAAACCGATCTGATCCTGCTTGATATGGTGATGGAACCCGGTTTTGACGGTCTTGAAACCTGCAGCCGCGTCTTTTCAAAATACCCTGAAATGCCGGTGATTCTTACCAGTGGATACGTCGAAAGTGAAAAAGTCCGGGCTTCCCTGAGACTCGGAGCAAAAAAATATCTGAAAAAACCCTATTCCGTTAAAAACCTTGGTGAAGCTGTTAAACAGGTACTTGGAAATTCTGGCTAACCCCTGCACCCTGATTACGCTTTAGCTGTTGTAAGCGGTAAAATTTTGAGTCTTCCATCGGAAAAGATCTCTTTAAAATCATTATACATACGCCTTTCGAGATCCAAAAAGTCGCTCATTATCATCCCGGGAGAAAATTCCAACTCGATTTCGACGATACGTGTGCTTCCTTTATTGGTGCTGTAGATATTGCCGAGCATTTCATACTCGTCATAGTATTTGGTCAGCAGACTCATGATTTTCAACTGGTCAGCCTCAGAGAGCGGAAAATCAACCAGTGACCGGAAATGAATCCAAACCGAGGGGACATATTGCGTGATTGCATATATGCCTAATACAATTGTACACAGTTGATCGACCCAGAACATCAGGGTTTCGTTGCTTCTGTCAAACAATAAGAAAAATAGAATAACGGAAAACGTTATGAAGTCGCGTAGAGAAGCAACCTTGTAACATTTCAAGGACATGGCAATCATCGGGGACGCATTTTCCTTAATGGTTCTTTTAGCCAGCAAGTAGAGATAACACTGCCCCAGAACCGCAAAGAACAGAACAAGAACAGCCCAGCCTAATTGGGGGGCATGGTAGGTATGGGTGTAAAAAGCATTAAAGACTTTATGAAGCGGTATTATTATTCCGACTGTCATCAGGACTGCACTGAAGAAAGCCATGGCATCTTCCAGCCTGCCTGTTCCGTAAGGATAAAGATTGGTGTTCCCTTTTTCGGCGGTTTGTAAAATATAGAGAACAAACATAACACTGACAACAGAACTGACAGCCATCAGGGTCGGAAAGATGATCACCGTTGAACCTGATTTCAGAACAACATAGAGTGAAAACAATGCTATAATTGCTTCATATAGCAGAACAATCTGGAAGTATTTTTTTGCAGCATTCATTTCCGAGCTTTTGACGCCTATCTGTATTATTGTTATATTATTGAATGTTTTTCAGAATACTGTTTTCTACTATTCTTTTTTTCCAAAAGCAAACTCCTATCAATGTCGTCCAACCTACCCTAATATATTTTACAGATTTTGATGTTAAAATTCAGAGAGATTGAACTGTCCGATAAACCTGGAATTGAGCAGCTTCTAAAACATGTGGATAGCAAATCCTGCCAATATAGCTTTGCAAATCTGTTTTCCTTAAGAAAGAAATATGGAACTGAGATATGTATTGAAGAAGACACTCTTTATATTCGGCAGAAAAACCGGAAGATCGGGACCAAAATTGCGTATTTTTTCCCAATATGCCGAGCCAACCCGGCTGAGAAGATACAAAAAGTATTAAAAACAGCAGAGGCCGAGTCACATGAACTGCATTTTTTCTGTGTTTTTGACCAACACAGGGAAGAACTGCGTGATTTCACCCTCAATCAGAGTCCCGACTGGAGTGAGTATATTTACGATTCAAATCGAATTTTTGATTTAAAAGGAAACGAGCTGTCTAAAATCAGGCGCGGCATAAATCAGTTCTGGGAACTTTATAGTGAATCAGTCAAGATAGAGGAAATCGCCCCGAGCCATATCGACGAAATCAAGGCTTTCCAGCAGCGATGGCATAACGAATCATTGCTAAGCGCCAGCAAGCCGGATTCTCTCGAAGAAGAACACGGAGCCATAGATATTGCCCTGTCGCATTTTGAGGAGCTTGATCTCAAAGGAGTCGTTTTAAAGCGCGAGGGTGTTGTGGAGGGTTATTGCTACGGCGCTGTCATCAATGGTGACACTTTTGACATTATCGCCCAGAAGGCCAACAAAGACTACAGACATATTTACAAGGTCCTGTTTCAGGAGCTTGTACGGGTTTATAAAGACGATATTCCGTGGACAAATATGGAAGAAGATATCGGCATAAAAGGTCTTCGACAGCTGAAAAGATCATATAAGCCTAACTTCCAGCTTGTAAAATACACTGCTATCCCCGTATAGCCGGTTCAGAGGCCGTACAGGGATAATAATGCATCTGTTGCGGTACCACTCTATGAGACAATCAATGCGGACCGCATTTCGGAACCCGCGTTGATTGTCTCCAGCTTAAAAAAACAAGTGATCTATTCCCAGCCTTATTCTTCAAACAGGACACCAGTGCCAAATATCGCATCCGGGTCAAAACACTTTCTAACGGCCCGCATGCTGTCAAGCATCTCTTCAGGGTACTGAACCATCAGCATCGCCTTTTTCATCCGGCCTATACCATGCTCTGCAGCAACGGCTCCGCCCATTTGAACGACTTTTTCAGCCCAGCCCAGATAGAGTTCTTTTGCCCGGGCAAGCTCCTCCATATTCTTCGGCAGCAGATTCACATGAACGTGGTTGTCACCTATATGGCCGAAGACAACACTGTCGATACCCGACTGCTGAAGACCTTCACGATACACTGCAAAGACAGCGCTCAACTTGTCATCCGGAACCGCCATGTCTGTGCCGACTTTATGGAGTCCGGGGTACTCACGTTTTCTCTGCCCTATTATGGAATTGACCGCCTCAGGCAGTGCATGCCTGAATAAGCGCTGGGCGGCCATCTCGCTTGGCTCCATGGCAGCCCAGGTATCATCGAGGCTCAATCCGAACTCTTCCAACATCTCTTCAAGGGGGATGCAGGCTTCCTCTGTTTCTTCTTCGGTACCGGAAAACTCGAAATAGATGCCGCAACCATCCCAGGAAGGGAGATCGGGAATATGGCTGCCCGCACCATCCAGTTCTTTTTTCTCTTTCAGCAATCGTAACGCATCGGCATCAAAGTACTCAATAGCATCAAGGCGTAAATCCTGCCTATTCCGTGCCGCATCAACCAAACGAAGTGCAGTCGGCTCTTCGGGAACAGTCACCAGGACGCCGATCACCGACGATGTTTTCTGAATTAGTCTTAATTCAACCCCGACAATGATGCCGAGGGTTCCTTCACTGCCGATAAACAGATCGATAAGGTCCATGTCGTGCTTTAACGGATAACCGAGGGTCGCCTTGGTGGTAGGCAAGCTGAAATCGGCTATCTGAATTTCAATGGTTGAACCATCTAGTTGAACAAGCTGAAAAAGACCGTTTTCAGCAGTTATCTCCCCTCTTCTTATTTTTATCAGCCTGCCGTCGGCAAGAACAACATCGATTGCACGTACCCACTCCCTGGTAGCCCCCCAGCGATAGGTTCTCGCACCTGATGCGTTGGTTGCAACAATACCGCCAATATGGGCGGAAGTCTCTGTAGGATTTACCGGAAACCAGATCTGCAGATCAGCATCTGCCGTTATCTGCTCCACACTTTTCTGCTCTGCATCGGTAAGATCGGTACATCTCTCAAAATCTTTTTTCATTAAGAGCCCGGTCAGTAATGCAAGAGACATCCCCGGTTCTACCCGGACATAATACTCTTCCCCATCCATGCCAACAGCAAGAAAACTGGAAATACCATCAAGAGAAATAATTGAGCCGCCGTCAACGGGAACGGCTCCTCCTGCTATACCTGTCCGACCGGCAGAGACTACACATTTTTTATTTTTACCGTGTATATCCTGAACTGCCCAGACAACCTCTTCTATCGTGCTCGGCAAGTACAGCGCATCAATATTTGCGGCCCGCAACTTGCTCTCGTCACCCAACAGATCATTATATCTTTCAGCTATAATTGACTGATCATCAATCATCTTGCATTCTACAGCCTCGCAGATAACTGGCTGAATTACATTCATACAAACTCCTTATACTATTTAACTTGTCATACATTTTTCAGTCACACTTCAATAACGCCATGTCCGTTATAGCAAATTACTGTAAGACCGATACAAAAAAAATGCATACTTGAATGGAAAAGAACCTGCTGAGACGAGAGGAAGCCTCCAAAAAGTTACACCCCAGCCTCACCGACAAATCTTGATCAAAGCAATTTCAGGTAGATAGCAATGTAATTCCAAGCAGATTTCTGCTGATCGACATAAAAGACCGTATCAGCAAAAACAGTCGCATCCACAATCAGCCGAAAGATCACCGCGGTGATTAAATACCGCCTGACCTGTTTATTCTCTTTATTAAGTGATTATAAAAACGATATTATAGGAATAGGATAATATTGGATAAATAGAAGAAAACGACAAAATTGGAAACTCGGGTGTCAGCTCAATTAAAAAAGGGAAAAGTGCGTCTTCCTGAAAATATTCGTCTGGAAATTGCAGACCGCATGGTTCGTGTCATCGTCCCGGTAATGGCTGCCATTTTAGCAGTACATGTTATCGGCAGCTTCCTGCTGCTGGAAAGCTACGAATATTACCGTTTAATTGCAGTCTTTATTATCCTGACAGCAGTGGTTCCAGCATGGATTCTCGTGTTGAAAGGGAAATCGCACGCAGCTCTGCTGGTTATTTTTGTTTTCATAAACGGTGCCTGGCTGGTGCAGATGATAGTCAGCGGCGGAAATACTCTTGGCGTTTTTGCAACCGTCACAATTGTGACACCGTATATAGTCTTGTACGGTTTACGGGGAGGTGTTCTGTATGCTCTTTTTGCCCTGACAGTAACGGGCCTTTTTGTCTTCTTCGACTTTCCTCCTCTAGCCCGGAATGTTGAACCGTCTTCTTCTGTATACTCCCTGTTCAACCTTGCCATCTATCTTTCCAGCCAGATTCTTGCCGTTATTATTCCAGTAAAAATAATGGCTGAGGCTCTGACAGATCTACAAGGGGTAACACAAGAAAAATCTGCAGTAGCCGCAGAACTTAACAGCATCCTCGAAAGGACACCGGACCTCATCTTTAAAACCGATAAGGATCAGAAAATAGTGTTTATTAATAAGGCGGTGGAAAGATACGGCTACCGCCCGGAAGAGGTTATCGGCACAGATATTCAGGACATTATCCATCCGGAAGACAAAGAAAACAACGATTTCAGATCCCATGAACGGACAAGCCTCGAAAAAAGCAATCATCAATTTAAGATACGACTGCAATCCGACGGCAGGATTTTAGATGAAAATGTTGAGTTTCCACAATATTCAAACATATTTTTCGTAAAAACAAACACGATCTTTGATGAGGAGACGAAGAACTGCATCGGCTACCAGGGGATTGCCAGAGATATCAGCGAAGAAGAGCGCAATCTTGCGAAACTGCGAAAATTTGCAGCCGTGATTGAGCAGACCGAAGATGAAGTTGTAATAACTGATGAAAATGGAATTATACAGTATGTCAATCCGGCCTTTGAAAAGAACTCCGGTTACACCCGGGATGAACTGCTTGGCAGCAGACCTTCCATATTTAAAAGCGGCATCCACGAGGAGTCACTCTATCGAGAACTCTGGTCAACCATTGAAAATAAACGCACCTGGAAAGGCCAGTTCTATAATAAACTGAAGGGAGGAGATATCGTTCTTCATGATGCAGCCATTACGCCGATAGTTGATGCCGAAGGGAATATCTCGGCCTATGTTTCAATCCAGCGGGATATAACAGAGAAGGTGCGAACCGAACAGCGGCTGCAGCAGCTTCAGAAAATGGAGGCACTCGGCACTCTGGCTGGCGGTATTGCACACGATTTTAATAATATTCTCGGTGCATTGATGGGGTTTGCCGAACTGGTCAAAGAGAGCCTGCCGGAACAGAGCGAATCGTACAGAAGACAGGATCAGGTAATAAAGGCAAGTCTGAGGGCGAAAAAGCTGATCGAACAGATCCTTCTCTTCAGCCGACAGGAGGAGAAAGAGATCAAACCGGTACAGCCGCATTTCATCATCACCGAGGCGTTAAAACTTATACGCGCCTCTATTCCGTCAACAATTGAAATAAAGCAGTCCATCCCCAATAATCTTGGTTATGTGGTTGCAGACTCCACCCATATCCATCAGATTGTGATGAATTTATGCACCAATGCCTATCACGCCATGCGCGATGCAGGCGGAATTTTGGATGTAACCTTATCCAAGCTGGATATCAGTGAGGGAGATTCTTCATTTTCCCGGATTGGACTTGCCGCCGGCAGGTATATGGTTCTTGAAGTAAGTGATACCGGACATGGTATTCCCCCGGAAATGATTGAGAAAATATTCAACCCCTATTTTACGACCAAAGAAAAGAGCGAGGGTACCGGGCTTGGTCTTTCGGTTGTCCACGGCATCGTAAAGAATTACGGCGGAGTCATAAAGGTCTATAGTGATCCGGGACTCGGCACCAACATCCGTATCTACCTGCCTCGCGTTGAAATGGATGTTTCGTCTGAGCGAAAAAACGAGCCGGGTCCTTTGCGGGGAGGTGAAGAGCATATCATGGTGGTGGATGATGAACCGTCAATGCTGGAAATGATGGAAATCACCCTTCACAGTCTGGGCTACAGGGTCTCTTCCTTTACAGACAGTTATGAAGCAGTTGAGGCCTTTGAGAGCGAACCCGACCGGTTTGATCTGATCATCACAGACGTGACCATGCCCCACCTGACTGGACTGGATCTGACGGCAAGGATTTATACCATAAAACCCGGCATGCCGATCATCCTGTGTACCGGTTTTAGTGAACTGACAACAAAAGAAAGAGCGGAATCTCTGGGTATCAAAAATTTTCTGCTTAAACCTGTCCTTCGACGGGATCTGTCAGAAGCCATTCGTAAAGCCCTTGATATTCAAAGATAATACAGATAGAATTCCACTAGAAAAATGGTAAACGAAAGAAAAATCACTCTCCAGAACTCTTGACGGAACAGATGGCCTATATCCTTATAATAGATGATGATCCTGAAATCAGACAATTGGTGACAGAATGTCTGGGTGATGAAGGACATGTACTGATAGTGGCAGACTCACTGACTGAAGGAAGGTCTTTGAGGAATATCAGTGCATTCGATCTGGTTTTTCTTGATGTCAATCTCCCTGACGGTAGCGGTCTGGAGGCTATTGCCGATTTCAAAAACAGCGATTCAGAACCTGAAGTGATCATTGTTACCGCAGAAGGAAAGGCCGAAGGGGCAAAAATGGCCTTTGATTACGGAGCCTGGGATTATATTCTTAAACCCTTTACACATCACGAAATAAAGCTTGCAACAAAACGTGCCCTCGAAATCAGGGCATCAAAAAAGGCCCTGAAAATCTCCTCTTCGACAGTTTTTGACAGAGCGGAGATTATCGGAAACAGTCCAAAGTTAAAGATGAGCCTGAATCTGGCGGCGCAATGTGCCCGCAGCGATGCCAGCGTCCTGCTGACAGGACAGACAGGTACCGGTAAGGAGTTGATGGCTCAGACAATCCACAAAAACAGCAACCGGAAAGACGGTAACTTTGTTGTTGTGGACTGTGCGGCACTGCCGGAACAGCTGGTTGAGTCGGTCTTGTTCGGCAATATCAAGGGAGCCTTTACAGGTGCGGATACAAGTCGGGATGGGCTGGTCAAAAAGGCCGATAAAGGAACTCTTTTTCTAGACGAAATCGGCGAACTGCCCCTATCAATACAGAAAAAATTTTTACGGGTCTTGCAGGAGAGAAGTTTCAAACCAGTGGGTGGCACAAAAGATATCCAGAGTGATTTCAGACTGATTTGTGCGACCAACAGAGACCTGGATGAAATGTCAGAAAATGAACAATTTAGAAGAGATCTGCTCTTTCGCATCAGGACTTTTCATATTGAGCTTCCTCCTCTATGCGAATGCAGGGAAGATATTAGAGATCTTACCCTGTATTATATCCACCGGTTGTGCAAACGTTACGGTTATGAAGCAAAACGATTTGTGCCTGAATTTCTTGACGCTCTTGAAGCCTACAACTGGCCTGGTAATATCAGAGAGTTTGTCAGCACCATGGAAAAGGCTATTCTCGCCAACCCGGAAGCTGCTGCTCTCTATCCTAATTATCTGCCCAATCAGATCCGGCTGGAAGCACTGAAATTTTCAATAGGAAATCAGCAGAATTCCAGCCGTCCGGGGTCGACCCTGTCTCAAACTCCAGTGTCAACATTGTCAATTCCCCTCCCCGATGAGTTGTTTTCTCCCATCAAACCGCTTAAGCAGGTCAAAGAATACACGGCCAACGTGACAGAAGAACGCTATCTCATCGAACTCCTGAAACAGTCAGAGAACAATCTTGACACGGCAAGCAAACTTTCCTGTCTCAGCAAGAGTCATCTTTATTCCCTGCTGAAAAAATATTCAATCGACCGTTAAGTTCTGATTCCTGAAAAATCATAAAGTCGTATGAAATACGACGAATCCATCTCCGTTTTTTAACCTATCCTCCCAGACATATACACATATCTATCCGATATTAATCATTATTTTAATAATTATGACATTGGCACCCTTTTTGTACTATGCGAGGGTGCGATTGAAGATATCGTCCTGATGCCCGGGCAAAATAGAGATATTAGCGGCATTCCAGGAAAAGATATGAAAATTTTCCATTAAAAGAAATTGAGGAACACATGGAAATAATTGTGAACATGGATGAAATGGATGCAACGGGAACCTCTCTGTTAAATGCCATCTCGCATAATATCGGTGTGAAATCTACAGAGACCTTTGGGCTGGATTGCTTCTGTAAACTTATGAGATCGAGGATTTCAAGTCAGGTAATTGTAGTCTTTCTGATAACTTCCCTCAAGGAGATCGAGAAGCTGGCGGAGCGTCGATTTTATCTCGGTAACGCAAACATCATCATTATCCTGCGAAAGGATTTCGACGCCCTTATGCCAAAAGCCTTATCGCTGCGTCCCCGCTTCATAACATCAGTGAATAACGGGTTCGACGAGGTCTGCGCAGTACTGCGAAAAATTATCCTGAACTTCCAGGATCGATGAAGATCATTATAAAATGGCAAAGACGATCAACAAGACAAGATCCCGAAATATTTGATTAATACCATGCTTTATCAAGCATGAAAGACACATAAAACCTGTAAAAAACATTTCTGTATATTTGAGAAGTTGAAACAAAGGGGAGATAGATGAGTATGTGGAATAATTTAAAATTAAAAGGAAAGTTCGGAATTGGCTTCGGCATGATTCTGGTCCTCTTGGCAGGTGTTTCAGCCTGGGCAGTATTAGGTATCAGTGAGATAGTCAGAGATGCCGAAGGGGTGATTGATGGCAATAAACTCTATGGTATCTTTATCCAAAAGGAATTGGATCATCTAACCTCCGCTGAAAAGGTGAACAGATTCCTCAATGACAGCACTATTACAAAACTCGAAGTCGAAACAGATCACAGCCAATGCTCTTTCGGCGAATGGTTCTACAGTCCGGAAAGAAAGAAGGCAGAGGAGCTTGTACCGCAACTGGTGCCGATTCTCAAGGCAATAGAAGCACCTCATGAGCGCTATCATGAAGCAGTCAAGGCAATTGCAGAGGCTCATTCTGAACAGGTCGATCTTGAAATGGGTGATTTTTTACGGCAAATGAAAGCTGATATCGTCATCTGGGCTCAGCCCATTAAGGATGTGTTTGTTGACAGAAACCTGTCAACATTCAATGTCCTTACCGACCATGAACAATCCGATTTGTACAAATGGCTCCATTCCGGCAGGATAGAAAAGCAGAAGCAGGATAGCAAAGAGTTTTCCAGCATGTGTGATGCACTTGAAAAGGCAAATACTGAGCTATTTATGAGCGCCCGGGACCTGAAAGAACGCCTCAACGTAGACACCAGGGAAAATGTTGCTCAGCAATACATGATTACGACCAAACCGCTTGCCTACAAGACCCTCAGTGCAGTCGACGAAATATTGAAATGGCATGAGCAGCATATTGCCGGTTATGAACTGGCAAAAAAAGTCTATAGAGAAGAGCTGGCTCCTTCTCTTCAGGAGGTCAAGAAACTTATCGATGATCTCAAGCGCACCACAAGAGAAAATATGATAACGGATGAGCATATGATTGGAGAAGCCAGCCAGATCCGTTCCGGTGTTATGATCTTCTCCATAATTGCAACCGTCTTGGGGGTTGGCTTTGCCTTCATTATTACCCGTGGCATAATGATCCCCATTCAGCGGGGTGTCAAGCTGGTGGAAACAGTTGCTTCAGGTGACCTGACAGCCAGAGTGGAGCTTCAGCAGAAAGATGAAGTCGGCAACATGATCGGCTCCTTAAACAAGATGACCCAGAACCTGCAGCAAATGTTTGGCAATATTTCTGAAGGTGTCAGCACCCTCACCTCTTCCTCGACTGAGTTGTCTGCTATTTCTGAACAGATGGCCGGAAACTCGGAGCAGACATCCCAACGCTCAAACCAGGTTGCCGCCGCTTCTGAGCAGATGCGTGCAGATATGAATTCCGTTGCAGCGGCTTCCGAAGAGGCCTCCGTAAATGTCCAGATGGTTGCTGCAGCAGCAGAACAGATGACGGCAACAATCAGTGAGATTGCCGGAGGAACAGAAAAAGGCCGTGCCATTACTGAGAGTGCCGTCCGCCAGGCAGTAAACGCATCTGAAAATATAAGACAGCTCGGTATCGCCGCCGAAGATGTCGGCAAGGTCACTGAAACGATAAACGAAATTTCTGAGCAGACCAATCTGCTTGCCCTCAATGCCACCATTGAAGCAGCTCGTGCAGGTGAAGCCGGAAAAGGCTTTGCTGTGGTCGCCAACGAAATCAAGGATCTGGCAAAACAAACTGCAATCGCAACCCAGGATATTAAAAACAGAATCGGGGGAATGCAGAAATCGACATCGATTGCAGTTTCCGAAATCCACCAGATAGAACAGGTGATCAATGAGATCAATCAGATCGTTACGTCAATAGCTTCTGCCGTCGAAGAGCAGGCCACGTCCACCCAGGAGATTGCCGGCAATGTCAGCCAGGCAGCAACCGGCATTCAGGATGTAAACGACAAGGTCTCGCAAAATTCTGCCGTAACCGGCGAGATTGTAAAAGAAATTTCAGGAGTAAACGGTTCTGCACATGAAATTGCTGAAGGAAGCAGGCAGGTATATGCCAGCGCCGGTGAACTCTCAAAACTTGCCGAGCAGCTCAATGTAATGATTGCACAGTTTAAAATATAACAGGATACCCGGCTGCAGGCAGACAGCTGTTTTCTTCCCGGTGGTTTTACCACATGCCGGTAAAACCACCATTTGCATTGTATCAGCAAGACCTACAAACATAACTATTTATTAGAGTTGAAAGCCTATCTCCAGAGGAGCCCTTTCAACGGGTTATTTGATGTATTGATTGCAAGTCAGCCGACAGACTTTTTAATCCGATAATTCAACAGAATTACAGGTTGATACCATATAATTATTTATTGAGACAATTTATTGGAAAAAGCGATTTGATTACGATAGGATTGTCTAAAATAAATATTTTGAAGAACAAATATTTAAAAGAGAAATAATAGAAAAAGATGTTCAGCGAGTAAGCTACATTATACATTTTTAGCTATTCACTAATTGGAGAAAAACATGTCATTATCGTTAAGAACAAAATTATTGCTGTCGCTGCTTGCCTCATCGATTATTCCAATTGTTCTTATTTGTGTCGTTCTTGGAATCAAGGTCAAAAACTCTTCCATGGACACCTTTTTTAATAATGCTGGAATCGAGCTGAGTCATATTGAAAAGGCAATCAGTATATTTATTGACGAAACAAAAGCCAATACGGCCATGATGGCGAAACACCCTGCAGTTCTTGCCGCAGACGATAGCCTCAACTCTTTCATCGATAAAACAGAACCGTCCTCCAGTGCACAGTTAACCGCAGGACCTGTAGAGCGTGCAATCCTTGATCTGGCAAACGATTTAGCAGACACTCACCAGAGCTATGTAGCCGTATATCTCGGAACAAAATTCGGTGGTTTTGCCATGTCGGGAACCGACACCCTGCCGCCCGGCTATGACCCCAGAAAAAGACCATGGTATAAGGAAGCTTTGGATCATCAAGGCATCCCTTTGATCTCAAAAGCCTACCCGTCAACGACAGGAAGTGTTGTTATCACCGCCACCGAATCTGTGCAGGATAACAACGGCGTCTTAGGCGTGGTCGGCGTGGATGTTACGCTCGATGGTCTCACCCAATTTATAAACACAATCAAAGTCGGCAAAACCGGATATGTCTTACTGGTTCAGGATGACGGCGTAATTCTTGCTGATCCAAGGGTATCAGACAATAATTTTAAAAACCTCGGTGAACTGCCTGGTGACTATAAAGAACTGGCCGGTTTAAAAGAGGGCAACAAGATCGTTGAAATCAATGACCAGAGTTATGCCGCCAGAGTCTTGACTTCAAGCAGTCTCGGCTGGAAGCTCATCGGTCTCGAAGAAAAGAAAACGATCATGGCAGATGTCTATTCGATGCTGTTTATCATCGCTGGTATAGGTGGACTCATAGCGGCTGCATTTATGGTATTTGGTATTTTTCTCGCCGGTTCCCTGGCAAAGCCAATAGTTACAACAACGAGAATGATCAAGGATATCGCGGAAGGCGAAGGAGATCTGACCAAGAGGCTGGACGTTACTTCAAAAGATGAGCTAGGCCAGTTGGCACAGTGGTTTAATCAGTTTCTCGACAGCCTCCAGAAAATCATTGGCGATATCGCCTCCCATGCGGCAGTAGTAGACGGCTCATCGGGAAAACTGCTTAATATCGCATCAAAACTAGCGGTGAATGCCGGACAGACCTCTGAAAAAGCACAATCAGTCGTTAAATCCACCGCTGAAATGAATGATAATATGAGCACCATTGCCTCCACCATGGAAGAAACAACCAACAATACCACCATGGTTGCAGCCGCTGTAGAGGAGATGGCAGCAACGATTAACGAAATTGCCCAGAATTCAGAGAAAGCCCGATCCGTTTCAGAAGGTGCTGTGACCCAGGCCACCAGTGCTTCAGTAAAGGTGAATGAACTGGGAGAAGCGGCAAATGCAATCAGCGCAGTGACAGAGACCATCACTGAAATCTCCGAACAGACCAATCTGCTGGCCTTAAACGCCACCATTGAAGCGGCCAGAGCAGGAGAGGCAGGTAAAGGCTTTGCAGTTGTCGCCAACGAGATCAAAGAACTTGCCAAGCAGACAGCCGAGGCAACAGCAGAAATAAAGGCCAAGATAGAAGGCGTTCAGGACAACACTAATACAACCGTAAAAGAAATAGAGTCAATCGGCAGTGTTATCCACGATATCAATGATATTATTTCAACCATTGCAACGGCCATCGAAGAACAGTCAGCAGCTACAAATGAAATATCAACCAATGTCACCCAGGCTTCCCATGGTATTGAAGAGGTAAACCAGAAAATATCTGAAGGGACAGTGGTGATTGATGAGATTTCAACCGAGGTGTCAACAGTTAACAATTCAGCAACGGAAATTTCTGAAAACAGTACAAGTATTGAACAGAACTCCAACGAATTGAAACAGCTGGCAAATGAACTGAATACAATTATCAAAAGATTTAAATTCTAGTACCACACAGCTCTATGCATCTGGGGAGATAGCGTAGAGAGATCACAGTGATTGCTGGGCCTTAACGGTTCAGTAATCACTGTGATTAAATGCATAAGGGATTTGGTGCGAACCAACGAAAGCGCCTTGTGAGATCACCTATCCCTTGCTTGAAAAGACTGTAAAATCAGTCTACCGAGGCAGAAGCTCCAATCATCTGACGCTTGCCTTAATTGCAAGGTTTGCCCATTTCAGGGCGTCAAGGTAGCGAGGCATCAGATCATCAGAATCTATGCCTAATTGGGCCAAAATGGCACCTACTGCCGACCAGTTGGAATTTTCCATACTAACCGCCAACTTTAACCAGAGGGAAAGGTCTGTATCCTCACCCGTCAGCGTCATCCTGATTTCTTCATCAAGAACCGGCAGCCACCCCATAATAAAGTTCATCGGCATTTGATACAACGAATCCAGAAGGGAAAACAATCCCAGAAGAAACAGCCTGTTGGCCTCTCTTTCAATGAGCAATGTATTGCCGATGTTCTGCAAAAATTTTGCCCGGAGCAGGGAAAGCCTCAATAATTCCTTGGTTACGTGCGACTGCGCTATATCAGAGAGGATTATTATCTTCAGCCACTGTGTAAGATGTTCCAATCCCAGGTATACTACTGCCTGTTTCAGTGAGGTTACATTCTGGACCAGCCCGTAAACCGGGTTGTTGAGCAGTTTAAGAAGACGTACGCTGAGTGAGGCATCCTTTGACACGATGTCGGATATTACATCAAAATCGAGATCTTTTCTGCAGAGCATCTCAAGAATTTCAAACCGCACCAACTCACCCGACGGAATCTCACGTATTTTGTGAATTTTAGGTTTCTGGAAAAAGAAACCCTGAAAGAGGCCAAAGCCAAGCTCCCGGGCTTTGCCAAACTGTTCCTGAGTTTCAATCTTTTTGGCAAGACAGATAGAGCCGAGATCGGCTGCAGCAGCCAGGTTCCTTTTCAATTCTTCCTCACCCATGACAAGCATGTTGAATGTCATCATGTCAGATCGGCGATAGATCTCAACATTAGCCGGATGAGCCTTATAATCATCGATGGATATTGAATATCCTGCCTCAACCAGCTTTCGCACCTCATCTGCAAGATCCTGACTGAAACAATCCTTATCCGCCAGTTGAACAATGACAAATTCCGGATGCAGGGCATAGGCGAAGTTCTGGAAGATAGCTTCTTCCGTAAAGTTTATAATAACCTTGGCCTTGCCAAGATTTTGATCGGGACAACAGCTGATGCCTGAAATTACTTCCCTTGTGGCCTCAACCTCATTTCGATTGTCGAGCAAGAAGGTGTTGATCGATTCATTATCGCGAAAATAGATCTCATAACCCCAGACTTTTTGTTCTGCATTCAGCACAGGCTGATAAGCGAAAAAAGATTCCTGGTATATGCCCGAAGAGCTATCTGTCATATTGGTCATTCCACTATAACTTATCAGGAACTTGCTTGTTCACTGAAAAAGTACTGGTTTTTGCCGCTTGCTTTCGAATTGTACATCGCCTTGTCAGCCGCCTTAATGAGGGCCTCCCTTGAAGAGCCGTTATCAGGAAAAAGGGCTATTCCGACACTACCGGAGACAAGATATTTTTCTTTATTGTATGTTATTTCTTCCCGCAGGGCCGCTAATATTTTGACACCGACAGATTCAATTTCCGAAGGAGAGGAAACATCATCAAGAATAATGCCAAATTCATCACCGCCCAGTCGACATACCGTATCATACTTTCTACTGGTATCTTGCAGACGATGGGCAACTGTCTTCAATGTTAAATCCCCGGCGTGATGTCCCAGCTTGTCATTGATTTGTTTGAATCCATCAAGATCAATAAATAACACCGCCAGTTTCTCCCCTTTGCGTCTTGCTCTGGCTATTTTCTTACTCAGCTCTATATAAAAGAAGGACCGGTTGTTTAGGCCCGTCAGAGCGTCGTGATGCGCAAGATACTGAATCTGTTCCTCTCTGATTTTTCTCTCGGTTATATCCGTTATTGATCCGATAATGCCAATCGGCTCTCCGGATCCGTCAACATGACGATTCTTGTTAATGATAACGTGATGAAAGAGACCGTCACTGTACTTCACTGTCGTTTCATAATTCAGGGTCTTCCCTGACTCCAGGATCTCTCTGTCTGAGCTGACACTGAGCTTTATATCAGTGCTTTCCCTGCCGATATCTTCCACCTTTTTACCGAGAGCTTTCTCTTCCACAATGTCGAAAACCCTGCAGAACGCCGAATTAACTCGCCTGATTCGAAGATGGCGATCTTTGTAGAAAACAGGAAGAGGAAGAGTTTCAAAAAGCGTATCGAGAAAATCACTATTCATCTTCAATTCATCGGAGATTTTCTGCTGTTCCTGATAACTTGCATCCAGCCTTTCAACCAGGGATTCGATTTCCCGTATGGCACTTACCTGCTCCCTGTTTTTTTCCTCCAGCACGAGATTGAGCGAGTTCAATGTTTCCCGCTGTTCCCGGTAGTTTTTCATGGCAATATTGACGAGCAGTCCAAATCCGATACTGAGAGCAGCTAAATCGATAAAACGATCACTGAGATGACGAACCGTCGGACCATACTGCGGTATGGCCTCCGGAAACATAATTGCACAGAAATAAAGCAACAAAAGAAAGAAGAAAACCAGCACGAGCCCATACATAAACTGCCGCTGTTGAAGAATAATCGGCAACATTCCCGCTAAAGCGACAATTGCCGGAAACGCAATGCCGGTATAGCCACCAAGAGCGAACCAATCAACAGTAAGAGCGATCAGGATCACCAGAATATACAACCAGACAAGACCTGACCACATCTTCTCTTTCCTGCTTAAAACATACATCACAGTAAAAATAAGGAAAAACAGGAGGCTTACTGAAATGGCTATGAGCGGTAGGGTCAGCAACAGTGATGCAGCAAGAATTAACCCACTGATAACGCATGCCGCAAACGTGGAAGCACTGAAGCACCTTCTCTCGATCGAAAAGACTTCTGAGGAGCCAAGAATGATATCACTCGAATACAATTTCATCATTGAGCATCAAAATAATAATTTGAAAGCGAAACACTTTTCTGCCTTACAGATATTGTATTTCAATCAACTCAGTCGACGGAAGCTATAATTTTCAAAGGTTCAGACCCGATCCGACAAGTTACCAATTTTTCAGCTGTTATTGCCAGATCAGTTAAAAGCTATAAGCTTTTCTACCCAAGTGCTCTCCAGCAACAGGATTGTCAAATTGGGTATATCCGTGACATCTTTTCCTCCGATGAGTTTCTTTAATAATTATAATATTTAATCCATTCATCCAAGTCTTTTTGCAGATTAGAAATTCTAGAAGAGAGTTTTTTGCTGAACGATACCTCTTAACCCCCTAAAAAATTTATAATAACGCTATTTCAAAGTATGAAGCAGATAGGACGATTACTTCTCTTTTGAAGGCAATAAAGAGGTGTGAGAATTTTCTCTGATCTGTCGTGCACTTTTGCTGAGATTTTCAGTCAGCTCTTTCGCGGCACGTGCCAGATAATCAAAGGCTGCTTGGTTTTTCTGATATACCCTGTGCAGGTCGCCAAACTTGTCTTCCATCTCTGAAAAATTATGGGCGATGCTTTTAAAAGAATTAGCCATCTGCTCGTTACTTGTTGAGATCTCTTTGAGAGATTCTTTAGAGCTTGCCCGAACATGGTTTATTAAATCCTGTCGTTCAATGGTCTCTTTAACAAAATCTTCTGCAAGAAGATTAGTGAAAGTTTCGATGGTTCCTACTGTTGCTTTTAATGGTGCATTCATAATGGTCACTCCACTTCAAGGTTTAATATGCGTTTTTCACTCAACAGAAAAATAGCTGATACTTTTTAGGTTTTAAAATCATATCAATTAGTATTTCGTTACTGCGTTCTTTGTTGATGGCAAAAACTGCATATTCGGATCAGCCCTGGTTCTAAACCCATTTTCATCAGGATAAAACAGACATTTACCAATCTGAGTTAGACAATTTCAAAAATGATGCCAACGGCATAATAAATAAAATACGATGTTATTTCCTACACTTAATGAAATAACAACTTGGATGAATAAGGGCGGGGTAGAGAAGTTTCTTATGAATTCATACGAATCTATGATTTTTTCAGAATAGATTTTCTCTGTGATTATTCTGTCTTATGAAAATGCTTATTGCTTGCTGCCAGCACTAATCTCCAAGCTGCGGCTGAAGAAGGCGGGTAATTGTATTTTTTAATTCAATGAAACTGTAAGGTTTGGCTATTTGTGCCTTGAATCCGTATTCCCTGTATCGAGACATTATGTCGTCTGTTGCATATCCGCTTGAAACAACAAGCAGTGCGTCTTCATCCATTTCCAGAATCTCTCTGGCTGCACCCTTTCCCCCCATTGCTCCAGGCACTGTCAGGTCAAGAATGACCAGATCAAAAGAATCCTGATCATGCAGGCTTTGCTGATATTGCCGAGCAGCCTCTTTACCGTCTTGTGTGGAGACAACCCTGTGCCCCATTTCAGTCAGCATCATCTTGAGCAAAGATACAATATCCTGCTCATCGTCCATGATCAGCACTTTTGCGACTCTGCATGCCCCTGCCGCAGCCAGGTCTGTTTGAGTATCGGTCGATGGCAATTCTCTCGGATCAATTGCTGGCAGGTATATGGTAAAACAGGTTCCGGTTGACGAACTCGATGTAACTTTAATAGTACCGCTGTGTTTTTTGATGATAGAATGGGTTGTCGCCAAACCCAAGCCACTGCCCTGTTCTTTGGTTGTGAAATACGGATCAAAAATCTTATCCATATTCTGTTGGGTGATCCCTGTCCCCTGATCCTGAACGTCAATTTTTATATACTGCTTCCCGCCTTTCTCTCTGTTTGCGGCGGCAATTGTTATGTTGCCTCCGTTCGGCATAGCCTGCTGAGCATTGATCACCAGATTACTGATAACCTGACTGAGCTGACCTTTGTCTGCTGATACCGGATACAGGTCCTCCTCGATATCAATAATCAATTTAACATTACTGCCCCGCATGGAAAACGTTGCCGTCTCGCTGATGAGCTCATCAACGGTAATATTTTCTTTTACCGGATCGCCTCCCTTTGCGAAGGTAAGCAGCTGCATGGTCAGTTTTGTCAGATTTTTCATCAGACGGCTGGCTGAATGAACATGCTGATATGCTTTATGTTCCTGATCAAGGTGGATCTTTGCCAGTTCCAGGTTGCCGAACAGTCCTGTCAGCAGGTTGTTGAAGTCGTGAGCAATGCCGCCGGCAAGTATCCCGACAGATTCCAGCTTTTCAATTTTAAAACGCTCTTCTTCAACTCTCTTTTCTTTGGTGATATCCCAGAACATCCCCAGCATTCCCTTCACATTGCCTCTGGAATCAAAAACCGGGGTTTTTATTACCTGTACAAAGAGAATAGAACCGTCTGGTGCCGGGTGTGTTTCGGTAATGTTGACAGTTTGCCGTGACTGCATCACCTGAAGATCATCGTGCTGGTATTTCTTTGCCATATCAGCAGGATGGAGGTCAAAATCCGTTTTGCCGATGATATCTGCAAGGGATCTCTTTTCCGTTATACAGTACTGTCTGTTGGCGAAGGTAAAACGACCTTCAAGGTCTTTACTGAATACATTCTGCGGCATGCTTTCGACCAGGGATCGAAAGAGCGCTTCATTTAAATGTTCTTCCAGGATTACCGGTTCATTCTCAGGTAACGATGCTACCGGCTTATTAAGTTGAGCCCGCAATTCCTTCAGTTCATCCAGAAGCTGTTTTTTTGATTTTTCTTCATCCTTCATAATCACATCTCTATACAGCAAGGGCGGATTATTTTTTCGTTCATTAACACCACTATTGTATCATTTGGAAAATATTTTCTGGTTACCACTAAAACTCAGTTTTTAAATTGGGTGCTCACTATATGACACCCAAGCCATGGCATAATCCTCCTAAAAACCAAAGGAGAAAGATTATGCCTAAAAACAAAATTCAATTTCAAAAGGGTCTAAGCTTGCC
>QKIH01000012.1 GCA_003249645.1 Desulfobulbaceae bacterium
GTTGCAAGGATGTTGGCTTCTATGCCGCGCAGGATGCATACGCCTTCGATAACCCGTGGAATGACACGCATATTGCCGAAGTGCCATTCGTGCGGACTGTCCGGCATTGCCGGACCGTGATCGGTGATGGCAAACATTTGCAACCCCTTCGTTTTTGCCGCGGCGGCCAACTCCTGAACGGTACTGTAGGCATGGGTTGATGCTATGGTATGAGCGTGGGTATCTGTGAGAATATTCATCTTTTTCAGGAATATTGTTTGTTCAATGAGATTCCTCGATTATTGACTGTATCGTCAATAACAATAATGAATCTCTATAATTTTACAATATGCTTTTGCGAAAAGTGAAATCTTGTTTCAACTGTTCAGTTCCGGACTATTCTTCCATGCAGCAGACATGGCGATGGATTGGCTGAAAATTACAGATAATTAGTCTTTTACAAAGAAACTTGCTATACTGATGCTTTCACGGAAAAGAAGTACAACTGATTGTTGTTGTTTGCATGGAGCTTGTCGATGATTGGGGGTGTTTACCCGTCTTTGCATCGTGTTGCTGCAGATGTAAAGGTGTACGATATCAGTGTTCCTCTGGATGAAGAACTGGCCGTTTATCCAGGTGATACCATGTTCTCAAGAGATATTATTATGGCTTTTGAGAAAGGGGATGAGTGTGCCCTGACCGGCATTACCATGAGTGCCCACTTCGGCACTCATCTTGATTCGCCCGCTCATTTTTTTCCTGACGGCAGGACAATCGATTCTTATCCTCCTGAGCAGTTTATCCTGCCTGCCCAGGTCGTTGAATCTGCTTCTGCTGACGTGATTAGAGCAGAAGAACTGAGGGAACTCACTCTCTCTCCAGGCACGGCTCTTCTTTTTAAAACCAGTAATTCTCTCTCGGGCCTTGTGCGGAAGAAAGCATTTGCAGAGAATTATGTCTGCCTGTCAGAAAAGGCGGCCTATGTCTGTGCTCAACTCGAGCCGAGTCTGGTCGGCATAGACTATTTTTCCATCGATTCATTTTCAGACAAGAAATATCCGGCACATTTTCAGCTGCTTGGAGCGGGAATTCTTGTTCTTGAAGGCATTGATCTACGTGAGGTGCCGGTCGGGAAGTATACCTTATGCTGTTTCCCGCTGCGACTCAGAGGACTTGAAGCCTCCCCCGTACGCGCAGTCCTCTTTGCTTCTGAGACCGTATGAATTTTCCCTCAACCGAGAACCTTCTGGTCGAGAATATGTATGATTTTGCGTACGTTCGTGATCCAATTTTAAGCGAACTGCTGCAGATCTGTGCCTGCTGCAAAAAGATCAGGGATACGGATGATTACTGACACAAACTGGAAAAGTATCTCAGCGAACATGCCGATGTCTCCTTTACGCACAGTATCTGTCCTGAGTGTATAGATAAATACTATAAATGATATTGTGTTTTTCCGTGCTAAAAGATGTGGTTCAGCAACGGCTGTCTTGGCTCATCAATGCAGTCGTCAGACAAATCATTGGTCACCCGCTGCAGACCAAACATTGCCAGCACGTTGTCGTCCATACAGAATTTATAATCCTTGGCCGAGATAATGTTGGTTGTTTTAGGATTAACCAGTCTGGCTGTGATGTACATGGTCCGGTTGGTTATTGAAATAGTACCGACTAAAATAGCCTGCGCCTTGTAATCACCACGCATGTATTCAAGATCACGTGTCAACATGGTTTCGCCCGATTCGGGTTGAACGACAAGGTCTTTTCTCAGATTGATTTCCTGCACGGTATAACCGAGCTGAACAAGGCCTGAAGCAATATGTGACTGCAGGGTTCTGGTGAACTTCGAGGTCTGCTGCAGGTTGTTGTTGTTGACAAAGGTTGTGGCTAAAATAGGTTTATTCGGGTTTCTCGGGACCAGGGGAGGAAAGGCGGTGTTGGTCAGATCTGTAGCGATGGTATAGCCGAGCCCGATAAGGTTCTCCTCGCCGCCGAGGTATTTTTCCAGCGGAGTACAGTTAAAGGTGGCACAGCTTGAAAGACCGAAAAGAAGAAGGAAAAGTGAAAAGTATTTCATTGTATTCCAGTGGTTAAATATCAGTTTTGTCAGCATCTGGCTGCGGTGTCTCAACTGCTTCTGGCGCAGGTTGTGCCTCTGGAGCGGGTTGTGCTGGCTGCACTTCAACCGGATCTGTGCTTGAAAGGGGTTTGGTGTCTGGGGGAACCGGTTTCTTTTCGTCGTTTACATAGGTGTTGGTTGCTGCAATTGATGTTGCTTCTTCATCGTCCTGCAGGTAATGCCAGAAATCCTGATCGTTGATGTAGTATATATCGGATTGTCTGAAAATATACTGCTCTTTCTCAATCATGGATGTGGTGATAATCACTTCGTAATGGCTTGATCGGACATAACTGGCATTGGCGAGATCAATGGCTCCAGCAATACCAATGGTCAGGAGATCGGCAGGAGCATGACGCAGCACCGATATTCCCACTGCCAGGGTTGAAATATTCCCCGGTTTCACCGTTCTTATTCTATCCGTTGCATGATAGACCAGCTGTGCCTTGTAATTGATGGTGATTGTGCCGGTTTCCGGTGTGGATGCTGTCGGAATTCCAAGACTCACCAGCTGAGTAATCAGCAGGTCCCTGAATGTTTCATTAAAAGGAGTTGTTTGACGCGGTTTACAGGGTTCTTTTTCATCGCCGCAGGTTTCTTTGACAAAAACCGGTGTGTTGATGAAGTTGTTTCGAATGAGTTCCCGGTTGATGCGGTTTGCCACATCGGTAGCAAGGACTTCCCAGTGATAGGCTGCCTGCATTTTTTGCTGAACGGAATAGTCATAACCTACGGGTTCAGGAAGTCTTGAACAGCCCGAATTCAAAATAATGAAAAGAGCGAACAACGATAAATAACGCATAGGAATCTCCGGAAATTTTAGATTTTCTACCAGAAACTGTATCGGATGATAGTAATAAAAGTATAGAAAAAATTCACTCCTTGTAAAGAACTGTCTGTTCCTGGGCTGTCTTTGAGGCTGAAAACGTGTTTTTATGGAATTTTTTTTAAAAAAAGACGGGCAGATACTTCAAATGAATCGGCAGGGTGCTTAAAAAAGAGAGATGTATTGATGTGGCGGCAAAATAGGATTAGGGTAATGAGAGACCAAGATGAATCAGGCAGTTGTGACGATTTCGGCATAATCAGCCTGACAGTGATTGAGAGTATAGATGACAATTGACCTACATATCCATTCAACCTTTTCAGATGGAACGCTTACGCCTGCTGAACTGGTGAAAATGGCTGCTTATAAGAAGTTGAAAACCATTGCGATCACAGACCACGATACCATGGATGGCGTGGCAGAGGCCTTGTCAGCCGGACAGCAGTATGGTGTTGAAGTGATCTCAGGGCTTGAATGCAGTGTCGAATTTAATGGTTTATATATGCATCTGCTCGGCTATTTTCAGGATATTCATGATAGCGTTATTAATGAGAAACTGCTGAAAGTGCAGACGGCAAGAGAAGAACGGAATAAAAAAATTGTAGGTCGTCTTAACGAACTGGGCATCGATATCAGTTATGATGAAGTGTTGGCTGTTTCAGGTGACGGGCAGACGGGCAGGCCGCATATCGGCACAGTTTTGATCAAAAAAAAGGCGGTAAAAAATCTTGACCAGGCCTTTAATGAATATCTTGGCAGGCAGGGAAAGGCCTATGTATCCCGTTTTGTTTATCCTGCCCGGGAGGCTATCACCCATATAAAACAGGCGAAAGGACTGGCTGTATTGGCGCATCCTGCCCAGATTGACTACAGCCTGAAGATTCTGCCCGAGCTGGTCGGGGAGCTGGTTACCTATGGGCTGGATGGTTTGGAGGTGTACTATCCGACTCATTCTGCTAAAATTACCAAGAAGTTACGAAAAATATGCAGTGATCACGATCTTGTGATGACAGGCGGCAGTGACTATCATGGAGATATCCGTGAAGGGACCTCTCTGGCAGGCGGCAAGTTACGGATTCCATTTGAGCTGGTTGAGGCCATGAAACGGCGGCTGGCAGAAAAACAAAACAGCACCTTAAAATAAAATTACCAAGGAAGACTACGCATGCATTCCATTCTTGTTGTTGATGACGAACCCAATTATCTGATAGTGCTCTCTGAGCTGTTGCGTGATGAAGGTTTTGAGGTCTTCACTGCACCGGATGGTGAAAAGGGTCTGGAGGTGGTCAGAGAAGTTGATCTTGATATTGTCATCACCGATATGCAGATGCCCGGTATGGACGGACTGCAGTTTCTTCAGGCGATAAAAGACTTCAACAAGGCTTTGCCGGTGATTGTTATCACTGCCTATGCTGAAGTTGAAAAAGCCGTTGCAGCCATGCAGAACGGTGCCTTCAGTTATCTCGCCAAGCCATTTTCCAATGAAGAACTGGTTGTCAATATTAACCGTGCTGCTGATCACTACAATCTGATAAAAGAGAATACCCGTTTACGCAGCGCACTAGATGAGCGGGTCGGTTATAACGGCATGGTCGGCAAAAATCCACGCATGCTGCAGGTTTATGATCTGATTGACAAGGTTGCGCCAACCCCGGCTTCCGTGTTGATCAGCGGTGAAAGCGGTACCGGGAAAGAGCTGGTTGCCAAGGCTATTCATCGTAATTCGCCACGGTATGAAGACCCGTTTATCACGGTAAACTGTGCAGCTCTTGCAGAGAATCTGCTGGAAAGTGAGCTTTTCGGCCACGAGAAGGGTGCCTTCACCGGCGCTGTTTCAATGCGAAAGGGCAGGTTTGAAATGGCAGACGGCGGCACGATATTCCTCGATGAGGTTGGTGAAATCCCTCTGGCTTTACAGTCAAAACTGCTCCGCGTCCTACAGGAAAAGTCATTTGAACGTGTAGGGGGGTCAAAGACTCTTCTGGTTGATGTACGGGTCATCAGTGCCTCCAATAAAGATCTGAAAGAGGAGGTCTATCAGGGACGGTTTAGAGAAGATCTGTTTTATCGTCTCAACGTTATCCATGTTGCACTGCCTGCTCTTCGTGAAAGAATGGATGATATCGGCCTGCTGGTGGATCACTTTCTCAAGAAATTTTCGGCTTCTCTTGGCAAGGATAAAATTGAGATCACGCCTGAGGCCATGCGGCTTCTTATTAAACTGCCGTGGGAAGGAAATGTCCGTGAACTTGAAAATACCATTGAAAGGGCAGCGATTCTCTGTAATAACAACGTCATTGAGCCAGATGACGTACAGCCCGATTCGTACAATGATGACATGCAGAATGCCTGGGCCCAGGATGTGGATCTTTCGCAATTCATTCCGGATTCAGCGGAACTCAATGATGTGCTTGCCTCGATAGAGAAAAAGATGCTTATCCAGGCTCTTGAAATGACCGGCCATGTTCAGGCCAGAGCAGCTGAAAAACTGGGGATTACCAAGAGCCTTCTGCAGTACAAGATGAAGAAGTACAAGATCAAAAAGAAAAAATAATTCAATGAACGCTGTGTTGTAGGGAGCCATGTACAATATCCTTTTGCTCGGCCTTGCCGATAGAATTGAAGAACTGAAAAACTGTTATCGGGCCGAGCCAAGCAATATCCTGGCCATAAACAGCGGCGCAGAGTTCTTTTCCATTGCCTTCAGTCGCATTTTTGATCTGTGGATTATTGATACTGCACACCCTGATCTTGAGGAAATTAACTTGCCGGAAATGGTCTACACCCACCGGGTGCCGCATATCTTTCTCTGTGACAAGCAGATAAAGGGGGTGCCGGAAGAAAAAAGCACGCTGATTGAAAAAAACAAGCTGTGCAAGAGTGTCGAGATTTTTTCCCGGTTGATGCATAACCGGCGGGAGCAGAACCGGGAAAAGTATCTGGCTGGGTATATTCAGGATCAGCCCGGGATCGAGGCAATATTCACCCGCAGCAGAGCCATGGAAAAACTGCTGGGAGTAATAAAAGATATTGCACCGACAGATTCGCCGATCCTTATTCAGGGAGAGACGGGCACCGGCAAGGAGCTGCTGGCC
>QKIH01000055.1 GCA_003249645.1 Desulfobulbaceae bacterium
ATTTATCCGAGTTCTGTTATCGTTTTAATAGACGATTTTATTTAAAAAATATGCTTGATGCTTTGTTAAAAGCTGCTGTTAATTCAAAACCAATTCCACAACATATGCTTCAATTAGCTGAGGATTGGTGGTAACCAGAAAAAAATATGAATTTGGGCGGAGGTTGAGGGATTAAATCGGCTGGCAGTTGCCAGACCGAGCCTGAAAAACCGACCCTGGCTGGTGGTGGCTGAAGCTTACCGGTTTCACCAGTTGGTGATTACAAAATTGTATCAGTAACAGATCTTTCAGAAGAAGAGCTGGACAGCAGGGAGCTTGAAACAATACGTGCATCGGTGAAAGCAAAATACACTCAGGTTGCTGCAAGTCCTGCCGGATTGTTTGACTATCCCACCGGCAAAGCAGGGCTTGAAACACTCGGCTACGATCCTGAGGTATTGTCGGCCTTTCCCGATCAGCTGTTTGAATCGTTCTGCGGTGTGGGGAATCACTTTGCAGAAAATAATATAAAAGAGGGTGACACGGTGCTTGATATCGGATGCGGCGCCGGCGTTGATCTGCTTTTTGCTGCCCAGCTGGTTGGTAAAGAGGGACATATATACGGAATTGACAGTACAGAGGCTATGCTGGCTGTTGCAGAGCAGATGATTGAAAAGTACCGTCTGGTTAACATTACAACAAGCTTTGTCGCGTCTGAGGCTATCCCCTACAGTGATGATATGTTTGATGTTGTGATATCCAACGGGGTTATTAATCTCTTTATCGATAAGCTCAAACTTTTTAAAGAAGTGTACCGTGTATTGAAACCCGGTGGGGTACTGCAGTTTGCTGATGTTATGGCGACAGAAGATCTGGCTGGTCCCTTATCAGTCAGAATCGCTTCATGGTCGCAATGAATCGGTGGTGCGATCCCTGTAAGGGATCAGCTCGAACTGATTGAAAAGGCGGGATTTGTTGAGGCTCGGCATGTAGGTGATACGCCGGTCAGCACTTCTGGCAAGACCAGAGGAGCAATATTTACAGCGGTTAAAAAGTAGGGAAATCTATTCAGCTGTAACTTGGTTGTTTGTAATGATATAATGAATAAATTTCATTCTTATTAAACAAGGAGGGAGTATGAAATCGAAAATTTTTTATCGTGAACGGCAGAAAGTTAAAGACGGGTCGAAAACTCCACGGTATCGCATTGTTGCAGTCACCGGTTGTGACCTGAAAGTGTATGGTGAGCATTTCAGGAAATCAGAGATTACTCAGCTGGCCGAAGAAGTCGGAGCAGAACTGGTCAAATTGCAGAGAGGGAAGAAGCACGAAGAGGAAGGGCATTAATAACAGCCGAAATACGAGGTGAATGAATGGCATTAAAACAGGATAAGGATGGAAAAAGGTTACATGTCGAAAGTGCCCTGATGGGTGAAAGTCTGGTCAGTAATGCGTTTATCAATCAACTGGCAGTTGCACCTCAGGAACGGCTTTACCCCGATGTTACCGTTCTGAAAATTGGCGGCCAGTCTATCTGTGACAGGGGGGTTCATGCCCTGCCTTCCATTCTCAGAGAGATTGTCGCAAACAGGCCGGATCACAAAATGCTGATAACCACCGGCGGCGGGACACGGTCAAGGCATATCTATTCAATTGGTCTTGAAATGGGCATGCCGACAGGCGTAATCGCCAAATTCGGTTCCATGATTTCAGAGCAGAATGCGTTGATGATTTCAACCTTGCTGTCACCATGGGGCGGTACGAAGATTTCGCATTCCGATATCGTCAAGCTTCCGACCTATTTTAAAGATGGTATCATTCCTGTTATGCATGGAATGCCGCCTTACGACTATTTTGCTATCAAACCAAAAGTTGGCAGGATCCCGATTCATCGAACAGACGTCGGTCTGGTGATTCTTGCTGATCTGATCGGCTCAAGAAACGTACTGTTTGTGAAAGATGAAGACGGACTTTACACCGACGATCCGAAGAAGAATCCTGATGCGACCTTTATTCCCGAAATCGGTGCGCAGGATCTGTTGGAAAAGGATCAGGATGATCTGGTGATAGAGCGCCCATGTCTTGAGATTATTCAAAACAGTGAAGTTATTGAGAAAGTGCAGGTGATCAATGGAATGGTCCCGGGGAACCTGACCAAAGCACTTAACGGCGAGCATGTCGGCACCATGATTTATCGACAGTAATTGTCCGTCTTGCTGGGATTATTCGGGGATATTCTTTGGTAATCCCAGCATATTTTTTTCATAAGTCGTCATTTCGTGACACAGGTTGCGATCGTATTCTTTCCCCATTCCGGCAGCTTAATGCCTATCAATTATTATCTGTTACAAACTGTTACCATATAGAGACACAACTCCTACAAACTTTCTCGTTTCTGAGACGATAAAAGGTGCAGATTAATTCGTCTTTTATCAACCCACAGGAGGTGTGTTATGACGATTACCTTTTCCGGTCTTGCAACAGGTCTTGAAACAGCGGACATTATTGATTCGCTGATTGAGGTTGAGAGTGCTCCCATCACGACGATGGAAAATCAGATTGAGTATCTCGAAACCAAGCAAGACACTTTTGAAGAGTTTGATTCTCTTCTCAATACCTTAAGCTATGAGCTTGCCGATTTTAACAGCGAGAATGATCTCTATTCGTATTCTGTCAATAATAGCGGATCCAGTTATTTCACTGTCGAAGCCTCCTCAACTGCCGTTGAGGGCTCATACAGTGTGGAGGTAGTGAGTCTTGCTGCGCGACAAAAAGATGTTGCCAGCGAGACCTTCGATGACTCTGACACGACTTTGCTGAGTGGCGAGATTACCATTGGTGATGAAACGATAAGCTATGAGAATGTAACACTAAGCGGTCTTGCAAAGATGATCAATGAAGGGGATTACGGGCTAACTGCATCTGTAATTGATCAGGGAAGTGATACCGGATATCGGTTGATGTTTACCGCAGATACTTCCGGAGATGAAATTGATATTGTCGGAACTGGTGATGTCACCATTGATACTGCAACTGACGGGCATACCGTAGCTGGCAGCCTTGCCCATATAACAATAGACGGTATCGATTATTACAGCAGTTCAAACACCATTACAGACAGCAATAACGGCTTGACCTATACTCTCAATGATGTCAGCGAGGAAGGTGCTGATACCGTCACTGTTACCAATGATACAGAATCGGCGATGGAGGATAAGATCTCGGCTATTGTTGAAGCATATAACGCAATAAACACCTATGTCACAACTATCTACGAATCGGATAGTTCGCTGGGACTGGCGATGAAATCTGTCAGTACCAAGATCAAGGACTATCTGACAGATCAGGTCTTTGTGAATCTGGGAATTTCATCTGACTGGGAAACAGGGGATTTGTCTTTTGACAGTACTGTCTTGGCCGAGGCTTATGAAGAAGATCCGGACGGGGTTCTTCTTTCACTTTTCGGTGATGATGAGAACACGGGGTTTATGACCTTGTTTGACGATTATCTGGCAACCCAGACAAATTCATCAACCGGTTTTCTGGCAACTAAAAATGACACCATAGAGACAAAGATAGACCGTCTGGATGAAGCTATAGAACGAATGGAAACAAGGCTTGAGTCTAGGAGAGAAACCCTGGAAGCACAATTTACCGCCATGGAGACGCTTGTTGCGACACTGAATTCGACCGGTGATTATCTGACGAGTTTCTTTGAAAATTACACCACTTCGTCTTCGTAACAAGTTGTTAATGTGCTTTACATGTCTTTACAAAGACTGACACTTGGTCTGTAACTCATTAAAATGATATGAATAAAGAAAAACAGGTGTTAAGAATTGTTAAGTGATTGATTTCTTTATAACGTTTTTTGTTTTATGGTCATATAATCCCTGGAAAGAAGATGATTGAGCCTGATTTAAGGTTTTGAGAAAAAGTTTCAGGAGCAGAAGGCATAATATGTATCAGTCAGAAGCAGTTCCCCAGTCAATAGTGTTTCTTACAAACGAAGCAGGTGAGAGCAAACGCTTTATTGATGAAATGGCTCAGGAAGACTTTCTGGTCAGGGTTTGTGCTAAGGAATGGAACAGTTACGAAAATGCTCTGTTTCAGGGAGCTGATTTGATCATTGTTGATTCAAACCGCATGTCGCTTGAAGAGGTTTCCATGTTTTCAAGGATACGGTCAGTACATCGCGGCCTTCTCAGCGTCTTTACCAGTGAAATGGACGAAATGTTTCAGGTCATGCTCTATGAGCAAGGCGTTGATGCTCTGATGATAAAGCCGATGAAACCGCTGCTTCTTGTTGCCAAGGTAAGAGCTTTGCTCAGAAGAACTTGTCGCGCCAATCACTTTGATCGTGTAACCCTCGGCGATCTACAGATTAACGGCAGTGCAAGAAAAGCCTCATTTGCTGGAGAAGAAATCCCCCTGTCTTCCCGTGAATTTGATCTGCTGTGGTATCTTGCTAAAAACGCTTCGGTCACCCTCGATCGGGACCGTTTGTATCGTAATGTCTTTGGGGTTGAGTATAACGGATATGACCGTTCAGTGGATATGTATATCTCCCGGATTCGTCAAAAACTTTCAGAGACAACCTGCTTTCCAGCGCCTATAAAAACAGTCCGCGGCAAAGGGTACCTCTTTACCGTCGACTAAAAGTTCCCCATTTCCCCCCCCCCTTCCCCGCATGGGTGCACCGGTTTCCGGTGTGCCCTTTTTTTTTGCCCAGGTCTTGCCGCAGTTCAGTACTTTTTTCTCTTGTGTAACATAATGACTAACTTCGCCATAGATATGTCACATATATGCCATTTCTATGCTGATTCTAGACTGTAAGTTACTGAATTAGTCAAAGAGTTACTTAATAGAAAATTCACCTGAATAGCATACATTAATACGGCAAATTCGACGTATTGTTGATGTCGATACCAACACATGACCAGCGGTCGCAGACCGTTAACCATTTTGCCAAGGTAGGAGGACTTATGGGACTTTCCAGCACATTATATGTTGGTATCAGCGGCTTGCAGACCAATGCACAAGCAATGGCCGTAGTCGGTAACAACATATCAAACAGTAATACAACAGCATTTAAAAGCAGCAGCGCACTCTTCTCTGATGTTATGGCTACAACCGTTTCCAGTGCCAGCGGAAATTCGGAAGTCGGACGGGGTGCACAGATTTCAACAGTCAAAACAAGTTTTGCCCAAGGGACGCTTGAGGCAACCGACAGCGATACAGACCTGGCTATCCAGGGTGACGGCTTTTTCATCGTCAGCCCGGCCGATGCTGATACGGTTTATTACACCAGAAACGGTGCATTCTCCTTCGATGATGAAGGATATCTGGTAACCGCAGAAGGTATGAGGGTTCAGGGCTCGGCAATTAACGATGCCGGTGAGGTTCAGGGAAATATCGGTGACATACAGATCAACCTGGTTTCACAGATTGCCGCCTCTGAGACAGCTACGGTTGATATGACAACCAATCTTAACTCCGATTCAGAACTGGTCGGGCCATTTGATGTGGCAAATGCCGATGATACGTCAAACTTCAGTTCTTCGCTCGTCATCTACGATTCTTTAGGAACTGAGCATATTGCAACCTGTTTCTATACAAAGACAGGCGAGAACCAGTGGGAATATAATGTGGCGGTCGATAGCGACGAGCTTGATGCTGCGCAGGCAGGAGCTGAAGACCTGACTGTGGTTCTTACCGGCACTCTGGAGTTTGACGAAGATGGCAACCTGACCACAGGAGGGACTGGTAACACGGCAGCTCTTCAGTGGAATAATGGTTCCGACCAGACTCAGGTTATAAGCTATAACTTTGATATTACCCAGTTTGATTCAGAATCTACTATCTATTACCAGACTCAGGACGGCTATGCGGCAGGTGAACTGAGCTCGGTGAATATTGCTTCAGACGGTACGGTAAGCGGTGTGTATTCCAATGGTGTTACCGATGATGTGGCAATGATTGCACTGGCAACATTTACCAATCCGGATGGCCTGGACAGTGCAGGCGGCTCACTCTGGATGGAGACTGCTCAGTCAGGAGCCGCTGCAATCGGTTTTCCCGGTGAATCGCAGGGAACCCTGATTACCCAGTCGCTTGAACTTTCAAACGTTGATCTCTCTGCTGAATTTGTTGACATGATCACCATTCAAAACGGCTATAACGCAGCTTCAAAGGTGATTACCACCGTTGATGAGATGCTGCAGGAAGTCTTGAATCTTAAACGGTAAAGAGGGGCTGACCATGCAAAAAAGTTTTGTTTTTGAAACATTGAAACAGTTGAACAAGCTTCTGGAAAAAGAGCGACTGGCATTGAAGAACCTTGATATGGAACAGCTGGCCATGGTCCAGAAAAAGAAAACGGCTCTTCTCTATGTTCTTGGTCAGAATACAACCGCGCTCAATGATGAGTGTCTGGAAATGGTTGAGGAGATAAAGAAAAACAATAAGCGCAACAGCTGGCTGATGCGATACGGCCTAAAAGTGTTCGGGCACATGCGGGCGAGTAATCGGATCAGGCAGGCGTTGACCTATAATCCGCATGGTCATTCACTGAATATTGACGACAGTCCGAGGGTGGTAAGCAGGAGGTTATAGCCATGAGCCTGATCAGTTCACTTTATACTGGGGCCAGCGGAATATACGCAAACCAGACCGCTGTTGATGTAACCGGTAACAATATTTCCAATGTCAACACTGAAGGGTATTCCAGAGAGGTTATCAATCTTTCGAGTTCAAGTACCATCGAACAGAAAGGCCTGCTTCTGGGAACGGGGATATCTGTAGCATCGGTTACTAGGTCAGGTGACACATTTATAATCAAGCAGCTCATTGCGGCAGCCGGTCAATATGGTACCTATGAAGCGGCCAGTACACCTCTTTCGGATCTGGAGCAGATTGTTGATATTGATGAGTCCGGGCTTGCTACTGATATAGACGAATTCTTTGATTCCTGGGAGGAACTAAGCCTCAATCCTTCTGAATCAACGGAAAGGCAGCAGGTACTGGCAGAGGCGGTTGATCTTGCTGATAAGTTCAACCAGCTTGATCAGGAACTGAGTGATGTGGTTGAAAGTATCAACTCTTCTATTGAATCAAGAATTCCTGAAGTGAACAGCATGCTCGAACAGGTGGCTGCACTCAACCAGGCAATATATCAGGCAGAATTAGCGGAAAAAAATGCCAATACATTAGAAGATTCAAGGGATTTGCTGGTGCAGGAGATCAGTGAAGCCTGCGGAGCATCAAGCTACATAGATGAAAAAGGCATGGTCTGCCTGCAGCTTGCAAATGGACTGCCGCTGGTTGCAGGGAATGTTGCTTCCTCTTTTACTACGGAGAGAAGTAACGGGCTGACAATCCTGACCTTGGAAGCAGGGCACAGCAGCTATTCGATCGAAGCAGATGATATCGGCGGGGCCTTTAACGGCTTACTCGATGTTCGGGACAATGTGATACCTGAAGTGCAGGATGAAATTGATCGGCTGGCCTATGAGATCGCAACTGCCGTCAATACTCTTTTAACCGGCGGAATCGATGCAAATGGCGACGCAGGGACAGAGCTGTTTTCACTTACCGCACCGACTGATCCCACAGTAAATGCCTGGGAAGGAGCTTCTGCTTCAATCTCAGTTCTTTTTGATGACCCGCAGCTCCTCGCCGCTGGGACAACAGGAGGCAGCGCCGATAACAGTGTCTGTCTTGATGTTGTCGCATTGTACAATGCCGAAACGATAAACGGATCAACTTACTCCGAGGAGTATGCAAGAATAGCTGCCAGCGTTGGACAACTGGTGAGCAGCAATGAAGACAAGCTGCTTGCAAGTGAAGACAACCTTGCGGAAACCCTAGCCAACCGTGATGAGATTTCGGGTGTTTCCACCGATGAAGAAATGCTGCAGCTGATTCAGTACCAGACGGGTTACGAGGCGGCAGCCAGCTTTCTCTCGACAGTGAAGGAAATGCTCGATGTGATGCTTGAGCTATAAGGAGCAGAAAATGACAATAATACGCGATGTATCAACTTATAGAGTTTTACAGAGTAATCTCTCGTATAATTCCACCAGGCTGAATGACCTTTATATAAAGGCCTCTACCGGTATCGAGGTGACAAAGGCATCAGATGCACCGTCATCGGTCAGGCTGATTATCAGCAGCAGAAGCGGTATAAACGAGACCAACCGTTATATCGAAAGTGCCGAAGAAGTGCAGGACAGCCTGGGAAATGCTGAGGTGTATATTGATTCAGTGCTTGAAATTATGGATCGAGCAAAAGAAATTGCCGTTGCTGCCGCCAATGATTCGCTTTCTGATGATGATATTGAAACCTATCGGACAGAGCTTGCTGAAATGAAGGAAGCCATGCTTGATATGGCAAATGCCCAGGTGGATAACAAATATATCTTTGCCGGTTATACCGATAATCAGCAGCCGTTTTCAGGCGATCCGGTTACCTACACAGGCACGGCGGATCACCAGATGATTGAAATATCGCCTGGGATGACGGTTGCCAAAAATGTTACCGGTGAGGAATTATTTAGCAGTCCGGTTGATCTGTTTGCCGCGCTTGATGACCTGGATACAGCACTGTTGTCGGGTGATACCAGCTCAATATCAGATCAGCTGGAACCCCTTGAGCAGGCCGCGGAGCAGGTGAGGACAGTGCAGGGAAATGTCGGTATTGATATGGCCAGAATTGACGATATCATTACCATGCAGACCAATCTGAATCTCAGTCTGCAGGAAAAACTTTCCGGCGAGGAAGATGCCGATTTGACCGAGGTGCTTTCAGATATAACAAAACTGGAGCTCTCACTTGAAGCAACTATGCAGGTAACCGGACGGGTATCGTCGTTGAATCTCTTTAATTATCTGTAGACCCAGCAAGCGGCAGAAAAACCTGAACAACCAGCCCTTTTCCTTCCTGGTTGTTGAATATCTTCAGAGTGCCTTTGTTCAGTTTGATTGCCTGATGAGCAATGGTCAGACCAACACCCGTCCCGCCTGTTTTTCTGGTTCTGGCATCTTCGACACGGTAGAAGGGGCGGGTAAGTTTATCGATCTTTTCCTCCGGTATGCCCGGACCGCCGTCCTTGATCTGGATGCAGATGGTTTCATTGTCAGCAGGAAAGAGGCTGACTTCAACCTGGGAAAAATCAGGGGTGTATTTGATACTGTTGCGGATAATATTCTCAATTGCCCTGCTTATCAGTTCGTGGTTGCCGAATATCTCATGGTTGCCGAGTTGCTGGCGGTCATAGTTGTAGAATATTTCTTTTGACTGGTCTGCTTCAAACAGGGCATCGTGAATAAGGTCTTCCACCAGTTTGCAGATATCGATGTTCTCTTTGATTACCGTTGAGCTGCCGCTCTCGTAGCGTGATATTTCAAGAATCTGGCCAACCAGGCTGTTCAGCCTTACCGCCTCTTTTTCGATGCGAGCAAGATTTGCAGCAGAATTGCCGGTGTTGCTTTTTACCATCTCAAGGGCAATGTGAAGCCGTGCCAGCGGTGAACGAAGTTCATGTGATATATCGCGAAGAAGCCTTTTCTGGTCATTGACCAGACTTTCCACCTTTTCGGCCATAATGTCAAAATCACGGGACAATGCTTTGATTTCTCTGATATTGCTGTTTGCGGTTGACCGGGTTCTGGTGCTGAGTTCTCCTTCGGCAATTTTCTGGGTAGCACGTCTTAAGCTTCGAAGAGGAGAGGTCAGAGACCGGGCCAGAAAATAACAGACAAGACCTGAGGCGAGCAGGATGATTATGCCTTTGAGCAGACCGAAATTCGGGTCAAAAAAGTGCAGCAGATGTCTGATTGAAAACGGCGCCATTGGAGTTCTCATGCCCGGCGGCGGACCAGGGGTATGAATGGCGGCGATGATAATTCCGCTGCTCCCTGCCGAGGGAGGATAGAACTGCGCCATATAAAGGTGATCTCTTTTGTTATACAGCGTAAGCTTATTAGTGTTCTTTGCTTCAACGGCAACCTGCATCAGTTCTGGAGGCACTGTCTTGTGATCAATGGTCTCCATGGTATCAGGTGAGATAGAATAAAATTCAGAGTCAAAAGATGTGGACATCTCTCTTATGTATTTCTGATATTCCCCCAGAGAGTTGTCCAAAAATACTTCGTGGGCGGCCTTGCCGGAGACAAGAATCATTTTTGCGATCTTGGTTTGAAACTCGTCGGCAACATCCGCCCTGAAAGCCTCGATACGAAAATTCCTGAAGGTGGAAAACAGCAGTGAGCTGAACACTGCCGAGATGACCATTATTAACAGGAAACTGAGACAAAGGCGGACAAAGAGGCTGCGCATGGTGCTTATTCCATAGTTACCAGGCGGTATAGAGATACCCTACGCCCCGGATGGTTTTGATCCGCTCCGTTCCCTGATAGGAATGGCCTATTTTCTTTCTCAGATTGGCAATATGCACATCGATGCTCCTGTCGAAAAGAGAGAGCTTACGGTCAAGGGCCTGTTCGGCGAGATCGTCACGGCTGACGGTTTCTCCTGCATTTTTGAGCAGAATAGTTAATATCGCAAATTCAACATTGGTAAGATCAATCCGTTTGCCGTTCCTGGTGACGAGCATGCTTTTCTGATTAACTGTCAGATCGCCGAAAAGATTAATTGGAGAGGAACCGGTTTCATGTTTTTGCTCATCTCCTAAGCGGCGTTGTATCGCTTTGATCCTGGCTGTCAGCTCACGCGGGTTGAACGGTTTGGGAAGATAGTCGTCTGCACCCATTTCAAGACCGATAATACGGTCTATATCATCACCTTTGGCGGTCAGCATCAGAACCGGGATTGAAGACTCGGCGCGTATGCGTTTAAGCGCCTCAAATCCGTCAATATCAGGCATCATCACATCCAGCACAACAAAGTCATATTTCCCAGAAAGGGCGAGAGCAATGCCGTCTGCAGGTGTATCGGCGGTGTCTACAGAGAACCCTTCAGAAGAGAGGTATTCGCTCAACAGTTCCAATAATTCAGTATCGTCGTCTATTACAAGTAAGGGGCGCATAATCCGTTTAATAAATGAAAAATTTATAATTAACCATTTATACAATACTGAGCGCGGCAGGCGAAAACTGTAAAGAATTGTAAAGCATGTAGCTCTGTCGTAACGCAGATGCGGAAAAACAGTCTCGACTTTACATAACTTTACATCTCTTTGCTTAATCTTAACACATTATGCTGTTTTATCATCCGATAATAAACCATAAATGCTGCTTCAGAACCTGACAGGAGCAGCAAGGGTTGAGTGTATCGAAAATCAGATGGAGGAAACAATGAGTACAATCAGCGGAATTACTAACAGCTACATCACGACGATGCTGCAGAACGTGAAGAAGCCTAGTGCCGATGAAATGTTCAGTAAAATCGACACCGATGGAGACGGCTCTATCAGTGAGGCTGAGCTTACCACGATGCAGGAGGAAATGTCTCAGATGAGTGGACAGACAGTAGATGCTGTCAGCTACTTCTCAGACTATGATGCCGACGGAGACGGTCTGCTGGCAAGAGACGAAATGGATAGTCTGATGGCCAAACTTCATGAGACCATGGGACCGCCCCCCGGCCCGCCACCGGCAGATCCAGGAATTGCTATCCAGGCTTATCTTAACAATTCTGAGAGTGATGATACGGTGTCGACAATTCTTGATCTGGTGGACCAGTATCTGGCAGAACTGGGAACAGACAGTGCCGATGATGAGGATACGACCAGCGTATAAGGTTCTGCATTTTTAAAAGGTTCTCAGGAAGGGAGAGGCTTTGAAAACATGACAAGTGATGAAACCCGACCGGGCAAATCAGATGGATCTGATGCCCGGTTTTTTTTATTATTGGAAGAGTCGCTGGCGATACCTGCTTTCCGGTTTTGAGTGTCATTTAAAGAGTCTCTTTGTAATATTTCGTCTAACTCATATTCGTTTTTTGTATCATAGATAATAACCTGATTTTAAGTTGATTTATTTGTCATAAAATCTTCTTGATTATCCTTCTTCTAACATATAACCTGTGTTCAGCAATTTCATTGCTGTGTTTTAAATGGGGGGATTAAATTAAAACCTAAGGAGGTTTGACGATGAATTCATCTTTCTGGAAGGCACGCTATCTGATGTGCGGCGTTGCTTTATCTATGCTGCCTTTCAGCACGACACAGGCAAAGGCGGCCACTTCTGACACAACGCCAGCTAAACCCAACATTCTGGTGATTTGGGGTGATGATATCGGCTGGTCTAATCTGAGTGCGTATACCCATGGCACTATGGGGTACACTACGCCGAACATTGACAGCATTGCAGCAAATGGCGCACTCTTCACTGATCATTATGCACAGCCGTCTTCCACTGCCGGCCGGGCCTCATTCATCACTGGTCAGTATCCAATCCGTTCCGGCATGACAACTGTCGGTCAGCCAGGAGATGCCCTTGGTCTGCAGAAAGAATCACCCTGTCTTGCTGAGATACTGAAAGAGGAAGGTTATACTACCGGACACTTCGGTAAAAACCATCTAGGTGACCGCAACGAACATTTGCCGACGGTGCACGGTTTTGACGAATTTTTCGGTAATCTCTACCATCTCAATACCCAGGAAGAGGCAGAACAGCATGATTACCAGAATTTTGGTAAGAAATTCTCCGGCAGCCTGGAAAAATATGAAGAAGAGTTCGGCACAAGAGGTGTAATTCATTCCTTTGCAACCGATAAGGACGATCCGACTGAGCAGCCACGTTTTGGAAAAATTGGCAAGCAGACCATCGAAGATACCGGACCATTAACCCAGGAGAGGATGAAAAATTTTGACGGTGGTGAAGTTATTCCGTTGGCATTGGATTTCATTAAACGATCAAAAGATGCAAATAAGCCGTTTTTTGTCTGGCTGAATACCAGCAGAATGCACCTTTATACCCGCATTGACGGAGAATGGCTGAAGAAAGTTGAACAATATACCAGCGAAGCCGATTATCATGGTGCGGGTATGCTTCAGCACGATCATGATATCGGAACGGTTCTCAATGCCATCAAAGAAATGGGCCTTGATCAGAATACTATCATTGTCTACTCAACCGATAACGGACCGGAGCATTCATCCTGGCCGCATGGTGCTACCACACCATTTCGCGGTGAAAAGATGACTACCTATGAAGGTGGTGTCAGAGTACCTATGATGGTGGAATGGCCCGGCAAAATTCCGGCCGGACAAAAGCTGAACGGCATTCAGGCCCACATGGATCTTTTCACAACACTTGCTGCGGCTGCCGGTGTTGATGATGTTGCAGCAAAGGTCATGGCAGAAAAACATCAGTATATCGACGGGGTAAATAACCTCGATTACTGGGAGGGCAAATCTGATCATTCAAACCGCGATACGTTCTTCTATTATTATGAGAGCAAACTCATGGCAGTCCGCATGGGACCGTGGAAACTCCATTTTTCCACCAAGGAAAACTACTATGATAACATCGTAGCTCGTTCTGCCCCGCTGGTTTTCAACCTGAGAATGGATCCTTATGAGAGCTATAGCAGTACTGATGCCTATGGCCACCTGATGCAAAAGGTTTCCTGGCTCATGCAGCCTATGGGAAGATTGATGGCAGCACATCTCAAGACTCTGGCGGAATATCCGCCGGTGCAGGGTGGTAAATCATTTGATATGTCAAATGTCATAGAAGATTTCATGAGCAAAGGGAATGATTAAACTGCACTACTCTTTTTGAGAGTACGAGAAGGCAGGCGGCATACTTTATGTCGCCTGCCTTTTTTTTGAGGATCTTATTCTGAGTAACCTGAGCTGCGCAGAGGATAGGTTGATTTTATACCTTGAAAAGCTGAGGCAGCTCTATTCCCCCGGTAGCAGGTTTTACCCATATATGTTTCGGTGCCGCTTCAAGACCTTTTTTGAATGCTGAGATCAATGTCTTTGTGGCGTTAATAAACTCTTCACTGTGTGTTGTCCGGTTAATGGTTGCATGCAGGACGATTTTGTCCGGATGCGGCGGATAACCAGTGGTGACTGTCCATGCCAGTGCATTGGGACAGTCTGGAACCCAGAAACGCACACCGCCCATAACCTCATCTCGTCTGATATGGTATCGTCCCCACTGGTAGAAAAAGATTACTCTGCCAAGGGTTTCAGGTAAATCTATTGACTCTATTTCCTCACAGAAGGTGGGCAGGGCATCAATGGTCAGTACTTCACGGATTCCTTCAGTTGTGGTTGAAACTTCGGCAAAATCAAAAAACTCCATATATTTCTCCCTTGTGAAACGGCTTCAAGTGTCATGGTGATATGCTATTTAATAATATTCTATAACTCAATTGTCACGTTTCATCTGCAGGAAAAAACGCAATCCACCTAAATCAGCAATCGTAGTTCATAACATACTGGAATTACAACTTATGCTGTTATAATAAGAGCAAAATGTAAAATATATTGATAGTCAATAATATTGACAATATGAAGGTTGGTTCATATACTGATGCAACGATGGAATTTCAGTAGAAGATACTGCAGATGAAACACATTAATAGAGGAAAAGAGCAGATGGCCGATGAAGAGTTCAGAGCAAAAGTCGCCTTCATTGTTGAGACAGACGGCTTGCTGAAAGACTATCTTGAGTCGATTGTGATCAAAAAGATCAAAGCTGAGATGGTTGATGATTTGTTTGAAAATGTAAACGCAAACCATGTGCATGCCGCCCTGATCCTGAAAAATATCTCTCCCTGTGCGTTGAAAAAATTTGCTTCAACCATGCGGATGTCTAAAGCCGCTGCATCTGCACTGGTTGAACGTATGGTTAAGGCTGGGGTCGTTCAGCGTGAAGCTAATCCGAATAATCGCAGAGAAATACTGCTGAGTGTGAGCCCGGCGTTTGATTCCCATGTCAAAGAGGTTCGCGCGGCGATGACCGAATGGTTCGAAACACTGGTTGATAAAATCGGTGTCGAGAATTTTAATAAATGGCACACCGTTATGAGTGCATTAAATAGCGTACTACGCGAGGAAATATCGTCAGAAAATCAAGATGTGTAAAAACTTTTTCTGACGGCAGGAGCTGTACCAATGACAATACGAACGAAACAGAAAATATACGGCGACGTATCGATTATTTTTATCCTGGCGATGCTGAGTGCATTTCCACCGCTTTCCATAGATCTTTACCTGCCGGCACTGCCACAGGTAATGGAGGTGCTGCAGACCAACCAGACCATGGTTAACCTGAGTTTGAGCCTGTTTATGGTCTTTTTTGCCGTAGGTATTCTGATCTGGGGACCTGTCAGTGAAAAGTACGGCAGGAAACCAATTTTGCTTATAGGGCTTTGTCTTTATGTCTTGGGCAGTGCAGGCTGTGCCCTTGCAGCAACTGCCGAACAGCTTATCCTGGCAAGGGTGTTTCAGGCCTTTGGCGGCGGCGCTGCAGGAGCTGTTGCGACAGCCATGGTAAAAGACATGTTCAGCGGTCGAAGGCGTGAATCGGTACTGGCAATTGTAATGGCCATGGTGGTTGTCGCCCCTGTTGTAGCCCCGGTAATCGGCGCGATCATTTTAAAATATATGTCTTGGCGGGCGATCTTCTGGGTGTTGGCCGGGATTGGCTCGCTTTCTATTCTTCTTTCCCTGCTGCTGACTGAAACTCTTGAAACCCGTTACACCGGTTCTGTCATCAACTCGCTCGGCCGTCTTGGTGTGGTACTGAAGAACCCGGGTTTTTCAACGCTTCTGGTTATTTTTTCAATGGTACCGCTGCCGCTTATGGCTTTTATTGCCGCCTCGTCGTTTATCTATATTCAGGGTTTTGGCATGACTGAAGAGATCTACAGTTATTACTTCGGCTTCAATGCCCTGGGAGCACTTGTCGGGCCGATCCTCTATATGCGGATTTCACGCTGGTTTTCAGCTGGCAACATCATCGCGGCGGGCTTTGGGCTGCTGGCCGTCTGCGGCGTGGTGCTTGAAGCGCAGGGCAGCGTTTCACCGGTAATCTTTGCCCTGACCATGGTGACATCAACTGTTGCCCTGAGCATGATGCGTCCTCCGACGGCCAATTTGCTCTTGTCTCAACAGGAAGGTGATACCGGTTCTGCCGCTTCTTTGATCAACTTCACAGCAATGTTTATGGGCAGTGTCGGTATGTTTCTTATTTCACTTGAGAGCGGCAGTCTCATCGCCAGCATCGGTCTTATGCAGATTATTGTTGGTACGGTTTGCGGAATTTTCTGGCTCATCGTGAGAGGAAGATCGTTTATCAGGCAGCCGGCATAGATTGACAACTCAGACAGGGACATCCCTCTCTGTCTGAACAGATGCAGTATGCCGTCTGGCAATTATCCAACCACCCAGACGGTACATCCTGTGGTTTCCTGAATCAGTCTGTTGGAGACGCTGCCGAAGAGGAAGGCCTCTTTTTTGGAGACGCCACGTTTCCCCACGATGACGGTGCCGTATGTACCTTCATGTTGAATGCGTAGAATATCGCCAACGATGCTTTCGCCGGTGCTGCAGATTGTCGCTTCTTCGAAGGGTGATTTGCAGCTGGTTATGTATTTCTCTTCAATACTTTCAGGTTTGAGACCCTGCTGTTCAAGATGCTGCCTTGCTTTGGTCAGAGATTTTTTATACGACTTGATGCGTTCGGCACATTCACTGCACCATTCATCTTTCGTATTATAAAAATCTTCATCGGGCAGCCGTTCAACAAAGAGAAGGGTGACCATGATTGAAGGAATTGTCGACAGCATCTGACCTGCATAATCAACAGCGTTAAACGAGGCGTCAGAAGAATCAAAGGCTATCAGAATACGTTTATTATTCATAATTCCCTCCATCATATTGTTCAGGACGTGCGGGCATTTCGGCTTCCATCATTTCAACACAGGGGATGAGGTCTTCAAGCAGCTCATCTGTCATACTGTAAAAAACTTCCGCACCTGCAGAAAAATGCATCAGGATCTGATTGAGTTCATCCGGTATGTAGGGATAGATTTTCTGCAGGTTGATAATTCTGTTGCCAATGGCAACAGAGAGATCGTTTTGGGTAATGTGAGGGCGTTTGCCGTCTTCAAATTCCATTTTTTGCAGTGACTGGACAGTAATGCTTGCCATGCCGACCAAAAATACAAGAATATTGCCCAGTCCGAAGAGATCAAGACCGAACGGGTGTTCATAAAACTTGAAAGTGTAATCAAAATCAATCCAGCACCATCGATTGCTCTTATAATCGATATAGAGATGGTCCCGCCTTATGTCACCGTGGCGTTCACCATGGTGATGGAGCTTACCGATGGCATAGATGGCGTCGATATAATGACGCAGCAGCCCCGGCAGGACCTGGCGGAAATAGGTCTCATGCTCCATGTCTAAACTGTCAATTGTCAGATCCAGTCGTCTTCCCTGGACAATATCGAGGATACGGACATTTCTGCCTGCAGCATCACAGACAGTCTTTCCCTGCATAAAGCGAGGATCGCCATCAACAATTTCAAGAATCCTCGATTCCTTATCGGGGCTGCGGTAACAGTCGATCTTGAATTGCCCGATCTTTACCGGAAATGTTTCATGAAACTCAAGCTTCAGAATTTTTCTGGTTCCTGTTTCAAGTTCAATACATCGCTTGACCCAGTATTTCGGATCTTCGAGGCCGAATCGCCGTTCAGCCTCGTTTTTATAGACCATGTAATGTCCGCAATCGAGCTTGATGACATCACCGTAATCAATGGACATAAACTGGGTAGTGTCGGTAATGATATTCCGACAGTAGCGGAGAGGAAAATTGGGCAAATAGCGTTTGACAAGTTCTACGACTTCTAAAGACATAGTAACCTCCCTTCCTATTTCTTTCATTATATCACAGGAAGAAGAGAGCAGAGAAAGAATTTCTTCGAAGATGAACAGGGACAGTCAGAACAGACAGTTAAGTATGATCGTCATATTGTATTCCTCAACCGAGAAATCGCTGTCAGGACCAATAACATGAGAGCATGTTTCAGCCGATCCGATTTCCTGGAAAGCCAATTGATGCCAGTCCATGTTGATAGAGAAAACTCTCATGATGTATTAGGACAGCAGCGAGTCCTCATAGAGAATAGGAGCGTCGAAGTTTGTTATTATATTATAAACCGTAGGCCTGACAGATGGTAGGCTGATAGATCATTTACAGTTACAGGAACATTGTCAACTTGCAGTTCTAGTTAAATGGTTAAGATTGCCAATTCAAGCCTCTACATTTTCGAGAACTTGTTTATGCCTGTAAGAAGATGTCTCCAATTTCAGAGATGATCAACTCATAACAGATCAGCATCTATAGAATACGCATTTCCAAAGTTCCCACACCGCTCTCAATTAAAGAAAGCTGTTTCGCAAGTCCATAGGAGAGATCAATATCCCTGCCGTGAACATAAGGTCCGCGGTCGGCAACGGTCGCCATCACCCGCTCTCCAGTCTGCACATTGGTCAGTTCGACTGTAGTTCCGAGCGGAATCTCTTTGTGGGCAATGGTTGTTCCATACATGTCAAAGACCTGACCATTTGCCATTTTTTTGCCATGAAAACTCTCACCGTACCAACTTGCGACTACCTGTTCAACCGTGCCTTTTTTCGGCAGAGGAATACGTAGTGTTTGACCTATCTGTAAAGTTGTGGGATCAACCACATCGTTTTCCTCAATAATATCATCAATATTCACGTGATATTTGTTGACAGCCAGATCCCATATAGTCTCTCCAGGCTGTAGCGTATGCTCAATAATCTGTCCAGGTTCAGTCTCACTTGTACAGTTCTCGAGAAATGTTTGCCCCACAAGAGGCCCTTTCGATGCTGTTGCAATTGTTTCTAAATTCGTACTCTGCTCTTTAACTGCATTTTGCAATGAAGCGGCAAAAGATCCTTCGATCTTAATGGTCGCGCCCTCTCGGAGAAACCAATTGCCATTATTCTTTAAGCGACCTACGGCATCCGGATTTTGACGTTTAATTGTTTGCCAGTCGGAGTTTAGCTGTTTTGTCACTTGGGCGATAGTATCGCCTTTTTGTACCTGATAACTAATCATCAAATGCCTCATCTTGCTTTTAAACCAATACACATACTACTCTAGGTATTCTCACCTGTCTAAAACTTCACCAGCTATGCATTTATCGTCAGTTTTTCATCATTTCTTCTGGAAAATCCTCCTGCAAAAAAACTTTGCAAAATACAGGCCAACAGAAAATTACAGAAGAGGACGTAAAAGGATTAACTTGGATATCAGACGATTGTTTTGCTGAACAAGAATTTATGGTGGCCATTAAAGCTTTCGATGCAGAAATGCTGTAAATACTTCTTGTTGAAGTAATTTTCAATAGACGCAGGCATGTTGAAGTAGAGACATATCATGACAGAATAGGAGAGCTTTACAATCACAGAGATGCATCAAAGTTTTGGCTTCATTATTTCTCCAGATTAATCGTTGCTTTTCCCAATTTGTAACCTGACTGAAATTTTTTCTATGTTTTCACTGCAAGAAATAACACAACCAAGTTTGGAACGTCAACCGGCAGAAACAAGTCTTGTTTAAAACATAACGACATTTCTACAGAGAAAATGTTAAGCGAGTTCAACTTGTTACCGTCGTTGTATTGTTCTTTTGCAACAGTGGTATCATAGAGCCGAAAAATTGCCGAATACTTCTTGAATGATATTATAACCTACACATCAGAAAGACTTAGTCTGCGAAACAGATTGGTCTGGCCACGATAAGAGATATCTTTATTTATCCTGAGGTAGAGGGGATTATGAGGCATTATCATGGATTATCTCTCGTTTCAGATAGTGTGTGCGTTGTTAGGCTTTTGGTGATGCCACACCTTTAATAGCATAAGAGTAATCTCAGCTTGGAGCGAATTATGAAATTCTCGAGGTTCGAAGTGGCAAGGTTAATAGAAGTGATATCGAATTTGCATGAATTGCATAGGACTAATCTGAAATTGAGACGTATTAAGAAAATTCTGAACTTAGAACAAGAAAAATTAACCCTAGCTTTAAGTACCTGCTTCAATCAGTGATCTTGCAACCCAAAGTGCTAAACTATGAATACATCTTTTAAAATGCAAGATCACAAGATTCTCTATACAACCACAAAAGTCTTAGATGCGCTACCCACTAGAGTAAGGTTGGCAGGGTAGTCAGATATGGTTACCCTAACCGTGTCACCGGCTGCAGGGCCATACCAATTGTCAGTAAATGTATCTGTGCCAGTCGCGCTGGTAGTTCGGATAACATCCTGAGAAAAAGGATTCGTAAGGTTTTCAAATGTATATGTAAAGGATTGAGGTTGCGATGAATCATTAAACGTAGTAACGACCGTGACGTTACTTGTAGTCCCACTTACGACCCCGTTTTGTGAAAATGAAGTTAAGGTGATAAAATCGGTCACGTTGCCAGATGTAGCAGCGTGTGCAGGCAAAAATATTGAATCAATAACTGGCGTGCCCCATTTAGCTGGCAAAAGGTTATATGCCGCTAGAGCAGTAACACCACCCACCAGGGTCTTCACCGCTTTTCGTCGGCTGGAACTTTCAATAATTTTAACATTGTTACAGGATACTTCTTCATCTTTGTTTGGTTGTTCAGATACTTCTTTCATTATATTTCTCTGTTTGTCTTTAAAAATTGTCCTCATTTTATAACCATCAATCTGAGGAGAGAATCGCCCAGGAAAATCGAAGTTCTTGATATATATCTTTGTTCAAAAACATCAAGCATCATTTAGAAGATGATGATTAACTGTTTTACTTCATAAAAACAGCACGATAGAAAATGTCTATCAATCAGATGTATTTAAAAGTGTAATGTAGTTAACAATTCTTAACTGAGGACTGAATAGAATCTTGAATATAGGACATGCGGTTACACTTATTTGGACATAATTGGTATTAGTAAAGATGAAAAATGGCAGTTTCAAGCTGTATCACACAGGTAAAATTTATGATATCTCCTGTCAACAGTAAGCTACCGCTGAAAAAGTGAGATTAAGTGTTTCTGAGGAGCTATTGGTATAAACATCTTGTCGAAAATGTGGAGACTTGAATTGGCAGTCTTAACCATTTAAGGAAATCTGCAACTTTAGGCTATTCTTGTGAAGATACTTTTTGAAGAGAGGGAAAGCAGCACTACGGAGCCTACTTCCTATGTATAAGAGTAATATTAAGTTTGCCTGAAGCTGATGAAGGTTAACCTTATCTCTGGATATACGTAACAAAACCTGTTTTTTCGATTTATATCAATTTGTTACGGTCATAAATATTTTGATCATTTTTCTCTTTTTAGTCAAGTTTTTTTACCTCAAATGAGTATATATGTGCCGGTTCGTAGAACCGGCA
>QKIH01000099.1 GCA_003249645.1 Desulfobulbaceae bacterium
AAACATCGGCCATTATACGATTATGCCTCAGAAAGTATGAAACAGCTGGTTTTCCCACTGGTTAAGTATGATCTGCAGCTTTATAAGCATATAAGAGAAAGGAGTTTCGATCAAAAATAAAATGGTAATCTGTCTGAAATACACTTTTCCTCATGTATCGTTTTTTTCAATAAAATTGAGGTCATGGTGCTCCTGCTAGATGGAATTCTGCCTTTAACTCCATGCTGGAAGCCAAAACTAGACAAACAGGAGTAACACTGGAGGTATGTGAGGCAGGGACTTGTCATATGAAAATATAACAGCGAAGATAAATCTCACAAGCAAACTTGTTTTTGGCATCAGGAGGGAAAAAATATGGGGGAATTGATTCATATTGCAGAGCGAATCGCTGGCCATCTCGGTGAATTGGCAGACAGGCGCTCAATAGATACTGGTGACCTGGCTGAAATAGTATCAGGTTCAGCGAGAAGGGAAGGAATAAACCTTTATCCCGGTGTTTCAAGTTATGGGTGCCATGATCTGGCCATTTTCATTTCTCTGTCTTCTCCTCTATATGTAAAGGGCAGACGTGGACATCTGTCCTGCAGACAGGCCATAGAAAAAGTTGTTCAACATATGCAGGGTTCGTGTATGAACAGAACTCGTGCTGCGGTCTTGATAACAGACAGTTGGGATTCCGTTGCATCACATGAATGGAATGCAAACCTGCTGCAGATAGCCGCTGCCGCTCATCTCGAAATTTACCTGATTACTGGCAAAAATATTTCAGAAATCCATCTTTGAATATCTAAGACATCAGATCTTCAAGGAGAGCACGGATACATGGCGTTTTAACGCAATACAGGATCAGGTTCAGGACTTGCACCAAGAGGTGATCAATACTATAAGTTCAAAGGAAATAGAAACGGCTGCAATGCATTATTCAAGTGTAAACCAAAACTTCAAACAGTGGGCCTGTTCGTTTTCCGGCTGTGACGGGGGAGACCTTCATAGCCCAATATGGTTGAGTGGTATTGAGTGGGGATACAGCAAGCAAAGGAATCAAACTCAAGAAGCATATGAATTGTCTCTTCAAAAATATTATCAGACAGATCTGCCTGAGCAAATCTCCAAAGGTTTTTATACGCCAGCAGCAAAATATGATATAAATAAGCATCTTGATTATCAGTTTGGTGTTAAGGTTGCAAAATTATATGCAATATTAACTGGCCATGAAGTCTCGGAATACGTTGATGCAGCTAGAAAAGACACTGGCGAAGAAATCTTCAGAGTGAATATTTATCCCATTGCATTTCCGAACGATAATGATCAATTGTGGGAAAATTTTAATCTTGAAAAAATCACCGGGCTGGATTCGAAACAGATCTATCGCACCTGGTGTTTTCTGCACAGATTTCCATTTATCGTTGAACAGGTTAGAAAATTTAAACCTCGATTAATCATAGCTACCGGAATATCGTATCTGACTGATTTTGTATTATGTTTTGCCGGTCAACGGGGGTTGGAGACCATTCAAAAGGAAATAATTT
>QKIH01000102.1 GCA_003249645.1 Desulfobulbaceae bacterium
CCATGGCCGAAGTAATTATTCGAACAGCATTCAAGCAGGATATCAACGTTCTTGTTAACCTGCTCCAGGACTCTCTTCCATGTGAGAACGGATTGCAATGCAACCCGATCAAACAGAAGAAAGGGCTTAACATGATGCTTGAAAATCCGCGAGGAGTTGTTCTCGTGGCAGAATACGGTGGCCTGATTGTAGGAATGAGCACGGGTCAGTTACTGGTTTCAACTGCAGAAGGTGGCCCGTCTCTTCTCATAGAAGATGTAAAAGTCGCCGAAGACTGGCGCAATAAAGGCATAGGAAAGAAACTTGTTGAAGCAGTCTGCCGATGGGCTTCAACCTTTGAAGCTACCAGATTTCAACTGCTTACAGATGCAACTGATTCCTCTGGAATCGATTTCTATATAAATACCGGTTGGGATACAACCAATCTCATCTGCCTGAGTAAAACGGCAGCGGAGGTATAAATTTTGAATATCCAGCCTCTTACAGCTATTGCTCCAATTGATGATTGGGATGTCTTTAAAAAAGACGGAGACCAGTTCTTAAATACTGCGGTCGGAGCATTTGAAAAAAAGAAAAAAGCGTTCAACCCCGAATCAATATATAATTTAACCGCAATGGCGATCGAAAAATTTGTCATGGCCTTTCTCATGTGCCGTGGTGACCTTGCCGAAAACCATACGATGCAGGATCTGATGTTTGCCCTTGAAAGACATCTTGGTAAGCAGCCTGAACTTGCTGAAAAATTACAATACATGGACAGCTTCCAGGAAATTTGTGACCCTATAGAATATACTATAAAAACACCGACACAAGATGATTTGTCGACCATGCTTGAGATTGGGAAATATGTTCAAACCCTGCTTGAGCCAATAACCAAAGAAATCACACAGTAAAAGTACGACTATGGAAGCAATACCACCACGCCCGCTTGGCCTTATAAAAGAACTGATCGACACCACCGGTCTGGATATTACCCATGTATACGAAGACCTTGTCTTCATAGAACATAATGCTTTTATCCTGCAGATGGGTGAAAAGGGTGAAGATTTAAAGATCGTTTTCAACACTGACTCTGAGGAAGACAAACGCCCTGAGATTCAGGAAGAGTTGACAAAACGCGCTGCAACTTTCGGCCTGAAACTGACCAGCGGAGGGACCTACTCTCTCATAGAAGGAGAAGGAGACACAATCGATATAGAGTTTTTTGAAGAATAGCCCCGATTTTGCCGGGTATCGTCTGCACACTTTCTCATACTGTTATAGATATCACTTCCTTTTTTCTCGCGGTACCCGGCAAAATCACCTTTCATCACCACCTACCCGGCTTTTCTGCCAACTCCACAGGTGGTGATATTTTTTTTTACTTCTCTTTATCTTGCTGTTACCATAAATCATTGAAATCTTTTTCATGATTCCTGTCTTTTATAACAACTGCCAATGAAATTGAGACCGGTATTTTTTCGATCCATCATCAGCCAGGCAACCCTGATAATAGCGGGCTTTGCCCTTGTCTCCCTACTGC
>QKIH01000157.1 GCA_003249645.1 Desulfobulbaceae bacterium
GGTCTTTCGGGTTCAAGGCAGCATCGACACAACGTATAGAAATGTACTGGGAACACGATAAGCCACTTCTACCAGCGGCTGCCACAGGCTCGAACATTCTCGTTCTGGTTGAGGCCTGGATGCCGCCGATTATTGATACACTGCGTTATCTGGAGCAGCTCAGCAGTCATTACGGCGATACATCTGCAATTCTTGTCGGACTTATAGGCAAACCGGTTAACGGGCGCCCCTTCACGCCTCCGACAAATCAGGATATCAGCATCTGGCAAACAAAAATCAAAACCATTCAGAACAAGATTCTGCAGATTATCCCCCTGCAGGAAGAGAGAGGATGAACCGAAATGATACCCCAGTTTGCCGTCATAGGTCACCCAAATGAAGGGAAATCTTCGGTACTCTCCACCCTTGCCGAGGACGATTCTGTCGTAATCAGCCCACTGCCGGGTGAAACCAGGAAATGCCGCACCTTTCCAATCACTATCGACGGCAAACCGATGGTTCATCTGGTGGATACCCCAGGATTTCAAAATCCAAGGAAGATCCTTTCAACCCTGGAAAAAAAATCAGCCAGCGGCCTTGATGCATTCAGACAGCTTGCAGAAAAAGAAGCTTCAGATCCTGATCTGGCCGATGACATTGAACTCCTCCAACCGATTATAACCGGTGCTGCCATCATCTATGTGGTTGACGGCTCAAGGCCTTTGCGCACCGTTGATAAAATAGAAATGGAGATCCTGAGATTAACCGGCTGCCCCCGGATGGCAGTACTAAATAACAAAGAAGTAGATCAACAATACCTTGACGGCTGGAAGGAAGAACTGAGGAAAAACTTCAACTCCATTCGCCTGTTCAACGCCCATCAGGCAACATACATCGAGCGGATAAACCTGCTTCAAGCCCTGAAGTCTATCGATCAGGACCTTGAACCGCTTTTTGAATCAATCATTCAAAGTTTTGAGAAAGACTGGCAAAACAGAAATTCTCAGGTAGCAGCGAAAATCATAGAACTTCTGAAACTTGCCCTGCCATATACAGTTTCCGCTTCATTCAAAACAGATGATGATCGTAAACAAATCGAGCAAAAACTTTATGAACAATACAAGACACGGCTGAGCCAACTGGAACAGAAGGCTCTCAAAACAATAAGAAAATTATACAAGCATAATATTTTCAACGTTGAGTTGCCCGAGAACTCAATTCTACATGCCGACCTGTTCAGCGAAAAAACCTGGCAGGTTCTCGGGCTTAACAAAAAACAGATGATGATTGCCGGAGGTATCGGCGGCGCAACCTTGGGCGCCACGGCCGATATTGTTGCCCACGGCCTTTCTTTTGGCATATTCACAGCTCTTGGAACAGTGCTCGGATCAACCGGGGCTTTATTCGGCGGCAAGAAGGTTTCTAAGGGTCGCAAACTGCTGGGCATCCCTCTTGGCAAAGAAGAGGTGGTTGTCGGCCCCAACAAAAACCAATCCTTCCCCTTTATTCTGCTCGATCGTTCTCTG
>QKIH01000039.1 GCA_003249645.1 Desulfobulbaceae bacterium
AAGCCAGACTATCCGTCTGCCTTTCACCGCAAAAGATGGCAAGAACTACATCCTCAATCTCGTCGACACCCCCGGTCACGTTGACTTCAGCTATGAAGTTTCACGCGCGTTGACCTCCTGTGAAGGTGCCTTGCTTCTCATTGATGCAGCACAGGGTGTAGAGGCTCAGACACTGGCCAATCTCTATCTTGCCATGGAAAATGATCTGGAGATCATCCCTGTCATCAACAAGATTGACCTCCCCTCTGCCGAACCCGAAAAAGTTGCCCTGCAGATAGAGGAAGACCTGGGTCTCGATGCAGAGCTCATCAATTATGTTTCAGCTAAAGCAGGCACAGGTGTACCTGCACTGCTTGATGCGATCGTCGAGCACCTTCCGCCACCTAAAGGTGAAGAAAGCGAACCTCTTCAGGCCCTCATATTTGACGCCAACTATGATGCATTTCGCGGCACAATTATTTCCTGCCGTGTTGTGAACGGGACATTGAAGTCAGGTCAGACTATTGTTTTCATGTCAAACAAGAAGGAATACAAGGTTGAAGAACTGGGGTATTTCGGCATTACAAGACAACCGCAGAAGGAACTTCGTGCCGGTGAAGTTGGATATATTATCGCAGGCATAAAAACTATTCAGGATGTTAAACCTGGCGATACCGTTACAACCAAAGATAAACCGAGTTCCAAGCCTCTGCCAGGTTTCAGAGAGATACAGCAGGTAGTGTTTTCATCGCTTTATCCGATATCAACCGATGAATATGAAGACTTAACCGCAGCCCTTGAGAAGCTTCAGCTTAACGATGCAGCTCTCACTTTTGACAAGGATTCTTCCGCTGCTCTTGGTTTTGGGTTCAGGTGCGGTTTTCTCGGCCTCCTTCATCTTGAAGTGGTCCAGGAGCGGCTTGAGCGCGAATTTGACATCAACCTTATTTTGACTGTCCCGTCTGTTCGATACCATTTTTATCTCACTGACAACACGATGGTCAACGTAGATAATCCGGCACATTATCCTGATCCTGCCAAAATACAGAAAATCGATGAACCGTATATCAAGGCAACCATTCTCATCCCAGAAAAATATATGGGCTCTGTAATGAATCTTTGCATGGAAAGACGTGGAGATAATACAAATTATCACTACCCTACCCCGGGCCGGATCGAACTTACTGTTGAGCTGCCTCTTGCCGAGGTTATTTATGATTTTTATGATCGTCTGAAATCAATTACTCAGGGTTACGGTTCTTTTGACTATGAAATGATTGATTACCGTCCAAGCGATCTGGTCAAACTCGATATTCTCGTTAATGGAGAGATTGTTGATGCCCTCTCTCAGCTCGTTCATCGCAATAATTCGAGAGCTCGTGGTCTCCATGCCTGTGAACAGCTGAAAAACGAGATCCCTCGCCAGATGTTTAAAATTGCTATCCAGGCTGCAATCGGCGGAACAGTCATTGCCCGAACCAACGTTTCTGCTTTGCGAAAGGATGTAACTGCCAAGTGCTACGGCGGTGATATTACACGTAAACGGAAACTGCTTGAAAAACAGAAAGCCGGCAAGAAACGGATGAAAACCGTCGGCAATGTCGATATACCGCAGACAGCTTTTCTTGCTGTACTCAAATCAGAGCAAAGCTGAGCTATATAAAAAAACGAAGCAGAACATTTTTAGCATTTCACCGTATCTTGCTCAATGTTCTGCTTCTTCCATGCTGGTGCGTTCAAGATAAGTCAAGTCACCCTTTCCCCCCAAATCCCGGGACCAACCTTTCTTTTAACCGGTCATCAACCTTTCTTTCGTCAGGCGGATCAATCAGAACAGTTATTTTCAATTTGCTCAAATCGTCAATCAAATGGTTGTAGCTGATCTTTTACAATAGCTGTAATTCAGTTTCTTAATTTGCCTGCTTTTGCCTGAACCAACAAACCGATAAGAATCAAAGCAAGACCGAACACGGTTGTTATCATTATTTCCTCTCCGACAAAAATTCTGATAAGAATGAGGGAAAGAATCGGTGAGAGAAAAATCAGATTTGCTATTCCTACGGTGTCTTGAGCTGTTTTCATGGCTTTAAGCCAGCAGACAAAAGCAATACCCATCTCGAATATCCCTACATAGATAGCTGCAAAAACCCCAGTTATGGGAGGAAAACTGATACCATTTCCACTATGAGTGAAGATCATAAGACCGAAAATAAAAGGAAGGCTGCAGATAAAATTTGCCAGCAAACCGACTACAGGTTCACGAACGTCCTTAGTATTGACTATCCAGTAAAAGGCCCATATCAACGTTGAAAAAAGTGCCAGAACAATACCCTTGTTTATTGAAAAGCTAAGGGTATCGCCGTTTCCAATACTGATAACAACAACCCCTAGATAGCCAATAACGACAGCACCCCCCTGAAATCGATTTATTTTTTGTTTTAAAAGCGGGACAGACAAGAGAGAAAGAGTAATAGCCCAGGTATAATTAATAGCCTGCGCCTGTTGTGCCGGCAGCAGGTCATAAGCAGAGAATAGAACAAGATAATACAGGAAGGGATTCAACAAGCCATAACAAAGCGATGCTGCCCATTGCCTTGCACTCATCTGAAATAATGAAGAGATCTTCCCCGAACCAGCCAATATCACCGAAAGTACAACACATGAAGTCAGCGCAGAATAGAAAAGCAGCTCGATTGGCTGCAGATAACGCAGCGCAATCTTAAAGGCGGTCGCGACTGTTGACCAGAGCAGAACAGCTGTCATCGCGTATAAATACGCTTTTTTTTCAACCTTCATCAGATCATTTTCAAACCTGTCTGCTACTCGTTCATTTACAAGTTGGCTGCAGGATCAGTTTGCAGGCTCCTGCTGAGAACTTTTTTTAATCCAGCCGAGACGTATATAATACTGCTGACCGCAGTTCTTCCACAACTCGCAGCTGTCGTCATTTTTTTTCACCGGGTAATCTTCAACCCGGTCTTTTTTAACGACCCGGCATATTCCATTTGTAATTTCAATTAACCTGAAATGCTTACAACTTAAACAAACTTCTTTTACCTTATTCATCATGACTGACTCACATCTATAAACTTTGCGATATCGAGCTGGATTTCAGCTCTATCTTTTTCTATTGTAGTAATTTCTGCGACAATATTTCTATATCCATAATTTTCAAGTGCCTGGGAAAACACTTCTCTGGTATTTCGTGTAATCTCTTCATCACTATTAAAATGACAGTTATATACCAGTCCTAAAACAGTTACATTTTTCTGTTTCAGCACCTCAAGGCTTAACAGCGTATGGTTGATGCTGCCCAGCTTATTATTTGTAACAAGAATGACCGGCAATGCCAACTCTACCAGCACATCCAGGAAGGTTTTCTGCCTGTTTAAGGGGACCATCAGTCCCCCAGCTCCTTCAATAAGAACAAGTTCACTTTCTCTCTCAAGCTTATAAAGAGCCTCACCTATCACCGGTATTTTTATTTCACAGTCCTCGAGTTCTGCCGCCAGAGCCGGTGAACAGGGTTTTTCGAGCAAATACGGACAACTCAATCCACTCACATCATATGGCTGTAATTCAATCCCCATTATATGTCGATGCTCTGCAATGTCATCACTGAGAACCTTGCAGCCTGTCTGCACCGGTTTCATGGTCGCGACGTCTATTTTATATCGCATTGCAGAACGTGCTAGCAACCCGGTGATAAGCGTTTTGCCAATATCTGTGTCGATTCCTATGATGCAGATTGATCGCATGCTTTCTCTCATCTCTTTCGTGCAATAATCGTTACATTATTATAAGTCACAGGGCAGCCCTGTTCGGTTGCAAAACGTTTGCTGTACTGCTGTTCAAATTCTAGCAGACTGTTTTTCGTCCACCTAAAAGGGCTTATGCCGCCCACCCCGGTATTTTTTATATGATGCAGAACGTCACGACCGCAAGAAAAATAAAGTTTCTGCTGATTCATTTCAAAACAAACCAGATCATAATGCTCTTCAAGACTATCACGAAGCAGTTCCGGATCCATATAGTTCAAACCGACCCGGGTAATTTCTTTCATTTCTTTAAGCGTCCCGTCAATAAAAAAGGAGATTGCCAAAAATCCGCCTGACTCCGTTTCTCTGCCAATCCGTTTTAAAAAGGTTATTGGCCTTGCAAGCCACTGGATCGTAGAGCTCGAAATACACAGATCCAATTTTTCAGGGACCTCAAGGACTTCTATATCCCCGAAGAAAGGAACAACTTGCACCCGTTTTTTTTCATCGAGTTTGGCAATAGCGATAGGCTCAAATTCAGCGACAAGATCATTAAGAAACAACGTCTTTACATTCAATTGTTCAACGAGCTTTCGAGTAAGAAGACCTGTACAGCAACCCACTTCCAGAACCCGTTCATAGTTTACATCGCCATGCAGTTTCAACCTGTTCAACAGATTATCCGCCAGCACATCCTGTATTCTGGCATGTTGATCATAGCTTTCGGCGCTTTTCAGAAAATATTTTGCAATTCGGTTCTTATCAATACGCTGATCAACCATATTCGCCTCATGCATCTTCATTTCCGATCCATGCAACAACATCCTCCCAGCAATCCGCTTCGTAGAAACAGAAATGTGAACTGTTTTTCTCAACAGCTTTCACTCCTGCACTCATCCATGCTCTGGTTTGGTTTTCAGATTGAAAGATCATATCTTTTTTGGAAATCAGGGCTGATGAGAAGACGTTTTTTTTTGATGTTAACAGTATGTTGTTACACTCATTGTACAAGAATAAAAGCTCCTCTTTCAAAGAGTCGAGAGTACGCTGCGGCCTATTCAGCAAGAAAGTGTTAAGGCTGTTTCTGTCACGGCACATTCTTCTGTAGAACTTATCCAGAACCTGCTGATCAAACTGATCCATAGTTGCTTTAAACCATTGAGGATCAATGCCGTATTCACTATTTACCGGAAACTCCGTCCCGTTTATCGCCAATATCAGGTCTGCTTTTACCGGTCTTTCTTTCATCATTCTGCTGATAATCCATACCCCCATGGACCAACCGACCATAACGGTATGCTTATACTGCGAGATAATGGAAGGAATTTCACCAAAATCAAGATCAATATAACGATCAACAAAAAGGACATCGCATTTATGTGCTGCAAGGTGAGAAAACGGCCTGCAATCTATTCCCCAGCCGCTGAAAAAAACCAGAAGTCTGTCTGATGATTTATGGTTGAGCCACTGCGTTCTCATACGGTTAAAAATCCTGCGATTTTAGCAGGCAAATCCGCTAATTGATCCCAATTCATATCTGCTGTCAATGAAAGACGGAAGCGTGATTGCCCCTCGGGCACCGTTGGCGGTCTCACTGGAAGAACAAGGAACCCCGCCTTCTGCAGCAGTTCTGCTGTCTTAATTGTCAAATGGATATCACCGATGATAACCGGAACTATATTGGTATCACCATCAGTTTTCAGCCCGTTTTCAATAAGACCAAGACGAAGTTTGCTTGATATAGCAAGAAGGTTCTCACGCCGTTTCTGAAACGACGGCAACCTTGTTAAGATAAAATGGTTCCAGTTAATCACGACCGGCGGCAAGGCTGTTGTATAAATAAATGAACGACTGTGATTAATTAAATAGTCTCTTACCTCACCTGAACAGATAACAAAAGCACCGACACTGCCGAAAGCCTTTCCGAAGGTGCCGATAAGAAAATCGACATCGTTTATCACACCGGCCTCTTCTGCTTTTCCTAGACCATGCTGACCGTAAAGCCCCAATGCATGGGCTTCATCGACATAGAGCTTAAAATCATATTTTTTTCTGAGTTCAGCCAGTTTTTGAAGATCGGCGCAATCCCCATCCATACTGAA
>QKIH01000169.1 GCA_003249645.1 Desulfobulbaceae bacterium
CTCCAATACAATAGATACGACGACTGTTCCTTTATGTCCGAAATGCTCCAATCCGAGGATGAAAAAACAGTTCTCTGTTTTTTCAACGAGCAGCAGAGCAGAAATGTATGATGAAGGAAGAGTCCTTAAAGGTTTTGAAAAACTCATTAAAAATATAGAAGAAGAAAAAGCTGACAATATTGCCGCAAGATTAATGGACTTTGCTGAGTCTTCAGGCGTGAAATTCAAGCCTGAAGTAAGTTCTGATTTGAGTAGTTGCCTGAAAGGTGATCAGGATGAATCGTTAAAAGAACGATTAGATTCACAGATTTGTCTCGACAGTTTCAGTTTTTTAAAAGGTGAAGTGTTTATTCAAAAAGAAGAAAGCTATCTTTTTGACGATAAGCTGTACGATCTGCACCAAAAAAAATAATCTGTCTATTGTAGTTTGGTTACATCGTCGTCGTCGATGAAGTGTCTCTTATTGTGCAGGGCTTCTTTTTCTGCAATTACCTTTTTGGCATCATCTTCATCCATCCCAAGAGATTCAGCTATTGCACCGATATCATAACATGGCTGACCATCACGTGTATAATTGGTCGGCTGTAATTCAGGGAAACTTTCTGCTGTTGCTACGTCAGAAGCATGAAGAAGAAGCTGTACTATCTCAGGTGGACCGTAAATCATAAGCCATTCGATGGCCTCTGCCCATAGTTTTGAATCAACTGTTGGATGCTGCGCAATTTTCAGTGCGGTTTCAAGATTCCACTGGTCTTTAAAATCCATTTCATGCTTCCCCGGTAATGATGTTATGAATTGTTCACAAATTTTTATAGAAGTGGTTATAATATAAAAAGTTTTTTTGGTATATCAATTCCTGAAATAAGACGCAATCTCTCTCAATTGGAAAAGGGGCTTAAAATGAACAGATTTGATGGCGGCATCTTTCTCGAAAACATAGAATATTTTGATCAAACCGGTTCAGAACTGATTCATAAACTGCCTGAAGATGGCTCCGGAGAAATTAAATACGGGGCTCAGCTGACTGTTCGTGAGAGTCAGGCAGCAATATTGTTTTATCAGGGAAAGGTGTGCGACACTTTTGGTGCAGGAAGGTATACCCTGAAAACTGCCAACCTGCCAATACTGACAAAGATTCTTTCAATTCCGTGGCGTGGTGATAGTCCGCTTAGGGCAGAAGTCTATTTCGCCAACTTAAAACATTTTACAAATCTCAAATGGGGAACGATCAACCCAGTCGCCTTTAAAGATAGTGAGCTTGGATTGATACGGCTCCGTGCTCACGGTGTTTTTACCATACAAATTGTTCAGCCTGCTCTTTTTATCAATAAGATGGCTGGTACTGTGAGCAGTATGAGTACGGCTGATATAGAGGAGTATCTGAAGAAAATCATTGTTTCCCGAATAAATGATTATCTCGGTGAAACTCTTGATACTATCCTCAATCTTGCAGGGCAGTTTGATGAAATGTCTGTCGGTTTGCAAAAAAGGCTTGTCCTTGATTTTGCAAGATACGGGCTTGTATTGAGCAACCTGTATATCACATCTATTACACCGCCTGAAGAAGTGCAGAAAGCCATTGATGATCAGGGCCGTCTCAATGTGATCAAGGATATGGAAAAGTTTATTCAGATGAAAGGGGCTATGGCGCTTGAGAAGGCGGCGGAAAACCAGGGGGAGGCGGGTGCCGGGATGGGGATGGGCATTGGCATGATGATGCCGGCCATGTTTGCGCAGACCCTCGGAGCAGTCGCAGAAAACGGTAAAAAACAGGCTTCTTCGTTGGTTGAATGCCAGGATTGCCATAATAATATTCCGGCAGATGCCAGATTCTGTCCATTATGCGGGCACCAGCAATTGATTTTAAATCAGTGTACTAACTGCGGTAAAAATCTGCCGGCACAGGCAAAATTTTGTTCCCGATGTGGTCATCCTGTTACTGAAAAGCAGCAGACACCAATTTGTCCTCAATGTAAAACAGAAAACCTGCCCGGGGCATCCTTCTGTAATCAGTGTGGAGAAAGACTGGCTTAGTGGATGGATATTAGATTTGAAAAAAGCTGTCCTTCATGCGGTGCTCCAATAGAGTTGAATGAGGGCGAGCGTGTTATAGACTGTTCGTATTGCGGTGTTAAAAATTATATGGTGGTGAACAAGGTCCTGCGCTTTGTTCTTCCCCATAAAATACCTGATACAATTCCATCGGAAGACAGGTTTTATATTCCCTATTTCAGGTTTAAAGGGGCTATCTATTCTCATTGGCATCAGGATGTCGAGTGTACAATCCTTGATACGACATGTTCCGGTATAGAAAATTTGCTTTTTCCTGCCTCGCTCGGTCTGCGGCCTCAGGCAATGGCTCTCACCGTACTTGAAAAAGCCGAAAACATCTCAGGCCGATTTCTCAAGCAGACTCAAACTACACGTGCAGTTTTTGACCGGGCATCAGCTGTTACTGATTATTTTGGTGTGCAGAACAGCAATGAAATTTTGCACCGGGCTTTTATAGGCGAGACTATATCGATCATATATCTGCCGATTTTCAGGAAGCAGGGGGGCGTGTTTGATGGCGTGCTCAATCGGTTTTTATTCGATGAACAACCGACAATGTTTTCTGATGAAAAACATGTCGGTTATCAGAAAAAATGGGCTCCTGATTTTCTCGCAATGGTTTGTCCTCACTGTGCCGGAACCTTATCGGGTGAGCCTGATAGCTTGGTGTTGCATTGTTATAATTGTGATCGGGCGTGGGCTGAAGAAAACGGCAGGCTGGTGGCAATCAAGTGGTTAGCAGGACAAATTGACAAGCATACAAATCATCCGCAGCTCCCGTTCTGGAAGATCACACTTGGACTTGATGATGAACGAATAAACACATTCGGAGATTTTCTGCGGGAGACAAACCAGCCGGTAATTGTTCGACCCCAACATGATGATATGCAGCTTTCATTCATAGTTCCAGCCTTCAAGCTTCAGCCGAAAATGTTTTTGACGATCAGTAAACGATTTACTATGGCTCAAGGTAAACTCGGCGATGGAGGAAGAGAGAATTACGGAAAACTTTTCCCGGTTACGTTGCCTTTGAAGGAAGCAGGGGAGGCAATCAAATCAATTTTAGTGTATAGTGCCGTTTACAAAAAAAAGCTTGCTCCAAGCATAAAGAAGATAAACGTAAAGTTTATTGGCAATGAGCTGATTTACCTGCCGTTCTATCAAAAAGGTAACGACCTTGTTCAAACCAAGAGTAATATCGCCATTTCAAGTAATACCCTTTATTTAGGCCGTAATCTGTAGAGAAATATCGATTATTGTAAGAGAGAGAAGTCATGGAGGATCATGAGAAGTACATGCAGGTGGCTTTGCAGTATGCTGCGAACTCACTTGAAAAGGGTGAGTTTCCGGTAGGCTGCGTTATCGTCCTGAATGACCGGATCGTTTCTGCATCAGGAAGAATACATACCGGAGGCAATGTTACCGAGATGGATCATACTGAAATTGTCGCTTTAAGAAATCTTCTTGAAAAAAAAGAAGAAGGCCAGATGCTTTCAGATGTAACGGTATACTCCACCATGGAACCTTGTCTGATGTGCTTCTCGACACTTATCTTGAATGGCGTGAGAAAGATCGTCTACGGGTATGAGGATGTGATGGGCGGTGGAACGAATCTTTCTCTCAAGGAACTTAATCCTCTTTATAATACTATGCAGGTTGAGATTGTTAAGGGGGTCTGTCGTAATCAGAGTTTAAAACTTTTTCAGGAATTTTTTAAGAGACCGGACAATTTGTACTGGAAGGATTCTCTTCTTGCACAATATACTTTGCAGCAGGAGTTGAAAAAATGACAATTAGACCGAGAACGGTTGGTTTCCTGCCGGGAGAAAGAAACGTCTTTTTTCATATTCTGACAGGCTGCAACCTCTCCTGTGCCCATTGTTATATTAATAAAGAACAGCATGGAGCAAACACCCTGACAGATGAAACGATGCATGAATGGATAGATTTATTCACTGATCCTCGAAAGAAAAGCAACATGATCTTTTTAGGTGGGGAGCCGACAATGCATAAAGGATTGGCTGCCGGGATAGAGCATGCAAAAAAAAATGATTTTGTCGTAACTGTCGATACAAACGGTTTTCTCTTTAATGATATACTGGCTAAAACATCTCCCGATCTTCTTGATTATCTCAGCTTCAGTCTTGACGGACCCTCCGCTGAAATCAATGATCCGATAAGAGGCAAAGGTGTTTTTGATGTATGTACCGAAAATATCAGACGTGCTGTTGGTCTTGGCTATAAGGTGAGTGTTATTTATACCCTGAGCAGGAAGAATATTGATCATCTTCACAAGATGGCAGAACTGCTTATGACTCTTGGAGTTAAAAAATTCTTCATTCAGGTAATTGGCCTACGGGGAAACAGTGCACAGTCAGGCGGTGATGTTAATGATGATGGTGAATGGCAGGTCAGCAGTCAGAGATGGCTCGATATTGTACCAAAGACTGCATCGAAAATTGCCGAATACGGTATACATGTAACATACCCCAAAGTGTTTCTCGAAGAAGAAGAACAATTTCAATGTGCAGGGCTTGTGGCTGAGAATTATTTTGTTTTTCCCAATGGCCGAGTATATCAATGCCCGCTGTGTGAAGACCATCCTATCCACGCCTATACCATTAAAGACGGAAAGCTTGTGAGAAGGGAAGGGCTGACAGAACAGAAGTTCTTTACTCTTGATATTCCGGAAGGCTGTGTCATGAATAAACTGCTTCAGCCGGGTAATATTGAATATTTACCTTCTGGAAAACCGAAAAATCGTATCTCCTGCTGTTTGCTGAAACAGGAGGTCGGGTGGTAACAGATAACTTGTTGTTTAAACCTGTTGATCTTCTTTTTTCGGGAAAAGCTTGAGAAGAAACACCCCAGCTTCGTAAAGAAAGAAGAGTGGTGCGGCGAGCAGTGCTGTTGCCATAAAATCTCCGGCAGTCAGCAGAAACGCGAGAACGATGATGGCTATATAAAAATAGAATCGGCGTTTGGTGAAGTAGGCGGGTTTTACGATACCGGCCTTGGAAGCCATGATCATCAGGAAGGGGATCTGAAAACTCAAACCGAAGCCGAAAAGAAGCCGCACGACAAAGGTAAGATAAAGACCGAATTTCGGCAAGGGTTCCAACCCGTCATGGGCATAACTCATAAAATAGATCAGCATTCTTGGAAGGACGCCGAAAAAAGCGAAAGAAGCTCCTCCTAAAAAAAGCAGACTTGACCAGAATACAACGGTATAAGCAAGTTTCTTCTCGTTGTCTCGTAGCCCCGGGGAGACGAATCTCCAGGTCTGATAGAGAATAATGGGAAAGCTTGCCAGGACACCGACCAGCAGCGCGAGTTTCAAATAACTTAAGAATGCATCCGGCAAGTAGGTGTACACCATCTTGTGCACTTCCGGACTGGCGTTAAAAAGAGGCCGGATAAAAACTTCAGCGATCTGTTCAGAGAAAAAGTATGCTACACACGTAAACAGGGCAACAGAAAGAAAAACTCTGATTGTACGCTGTCTCAACTCAATGTGGTGGATCCTGAAGGCAGCCAGTCCTGTCTCAAGATTCATTCGTCTTTTCCTCACCCAGATCGTTGTTTTTCACGCGCTGTGCTCTGGCTATCAACTCCTCTGTGGTCATTGATGGAGAAGATGGGGCAGCAGGTTGGGGCGTTGCTTCATTTTTTTCTAACTGAACTGGTTCTTCTGCTGAGGACACTTCATTTTGACTGGCAGCAGTTTCGGATATTGATTGGTTACTTCGAGCCTGCTGTTGTTCAAGGTTTTCTTTTAATGCTTTAGATGCTTCTTCTAGCTCCGGTCTAACGGTTTTCAATGAGGGTTCCAGTTCTTCAGCAAGACTTTCTTTCAATCCTGCGGCTGTTTTCTTCAACTCCAGTACGCCTTTTGCTATTGATCGAGCAAGATCCGGAAGTTTGTCCGGACCGACAACGATCAGTGCCAGCGCACAGATTAAGATCATTTCGGGCATTCCTATACCAAACATCGTGACTTCAAACTCTCCTATATTGTCGGCTGCCCACTTCCAGCACGTTTAATAAGTTACTTGACTGCACTCTTGCACTATAAGTCAAATTGAGACAAATGCTCTAAGAAAAGAAGCAATTTGCTGATCATCCTTTTACCATGGACAGACCCTCCTTGCGAATGATAATTCTGCTCGGATTTATCTGTGGCGCCAAGAGATTGATAAATGTGTCAGTAAAAAACTATTGAACAATTGTGTTTTTGTCAGGAGTGCTTATAAATAACTGGCTGATAATGTGCGATAAAACAATCAAAAGGAGCAAAACTCAGCTGTGGTTATGAATAATTGACATTGTAGGAAGAGTTTACTATACTTTTGTGTTTGTGCTTTTCGAGTTGCGGCCAGAATTTACTGACGGCACTTCATATTTCAATATTAAGTTAAAGTAATACAGCTACAGGAGAGGATAGATGTCCAGTGTTGTGGTAGTTGGAACCCAATGGGGTGATGAAGGTAAAGGAAAGATTGTTGATCTTCTCACAAAATATGCAGACTATGTTGTCCGTTTCCAAGGCGGCAATAATGCTGGTCATACACTCGTAGTCGATGGAAAAAAGTTCATTTTTCATATCATTCCATCAGGTATTCTCTACGAAGATAAAAAGTGTGTAATTGGAAACGGGGTAATTATTGACCCTGGCGTCTTACTTCAGGAGATAGCCAATCTTGAAGATAAAGGGCTTACTGTCACCGCCGACCGGATGGTGATCAGTGAGAATGCACATCTTATCATGCCGTATCATGCAAGTCTTGATAAGGCAAGAGAGGCTTCGCTTTCAACTGGCAAAAAGATTGGTACAACAGGTCGTGGTATTGGTCCGTGTTACATGGATAAGGTTGGGCGAGTTGGAATTAAAGCGGGAGATCTGCTCGATGAGGATCTTTTCAAGGAAAAACTTGCTCTTGCAGTAGAAGAAAAAAACTACCTGCTGACCAACATCTATAATGCAGAGCCGGTTTCTTTTGAAACTATCTATTCCTCATTCATGGGATATGCTGAAAGTCTCAGTCAATATATTTCAGATGTTTCTGTTGAGCTTGATGTTGCACGTAAAGCAGGGAAAAACATCCTGTTTGAGGGCGCTCAGGGAACTCAGTTGGATATTGATCACGGTACCTACCCGTTTGTCACCTCATCAAACACAATTGCAGGCAACGCCTGTAACGGTTCCGGCTTTGGCCCGGTACATATTGATGAGGTCATCGGTATCTTAAAGGCGTATACAACCCGTGTCGGCGAGGGACCTTTCCCAACCGAACTCTTTGATACAGTTGGCGATCAGCTGCAGCAAAAAGGCAGTGAATTCGGCGCTACTACCGGTAGAAAACGTCGCTGTGGCTGGCTTGATGGGGTGGTTGCAAATGATGCGGTACGCCTCAACGGACTCACAGGTCTTGCAATTACCAAACTTGATGTATTAAGCGGTCAGCCTGTGATCAAACTTGCAACAAAGTATGATCTTAATGGTCAGACCGTTAACACCATGCCGTCCAGTATCAAAAAAGCGGCGGCGGTTAAACCGGTTTATGAAGATATTAAAGGATGGGAAGGGGAAATTGACGGTGTTCGTTCATTCGATGATCTTCCTCAGGAAGCAAAGGATTATGTTCGCAGAATAGAAGATTTTACTGAAACCGGTGCTGTTATCGTTTCAGTCGGACCTGATCGCGAAGAAACCCTGCTTCTTAGAAATCCTTTTGAAAAAAAATAATGTGTACAGCTTGAGCTGTAACGCTTTGGAGGAATAAATGGCTAGAATTACAGTTGAAGACTGTCTCGGTAAAATTGGTGATGAAAACAGGTTCAACCTCATTCACCTTACTGTGAAAAGAATCAAACAGCATCGTCAGGGCGAGCCGTTCCTGGTTGAAGGCAAAAACAAGGAGATCGTTATGACTCTGCGTGAAATTGCTGCCGGTTCTGTTGCGTTTAATAATATTGAACAGCTACCGGATATGGACGGTCATGAGCTCGAGGCAGAGCTTGATAAGGACCAGCAGGCTAATTAGGCTTTATCGCTTTTGGTATTATATTCAGTGAGTCATGAGTACAGATTATTACGAGATTCTCTCTGTTACAAAGACATCCAGTGCAGGCGAGATAAAAAAGGCTTACCGTAAGCTGGCTATGAAGTATCACCCTGATCGCAATCAGGGTGATAAGGAAGCAGAAGCCAAGTTTAAAGAGTGCACCGAGGCCTATGAGGTGTTGAGTGATGCCAAAAAACGGCAGATCTACGACACATATGGCCATGAAGGTCTGAAGAACAACGGATACAACGGCCCGGGCAATGCAGAAGATATCTTCTCAGGCTTCTCTGATATTTTCGGAGACTTGTTCGGTTTTGGCAGCAGCCGTGCCCAGACTAGAAGAGATGGCCCTATTGCAGGAAACGATCTGAGATATGATCTGACCATTTCTTTTATGGAAGCGGTTCATGGTGTTTCTAAAGAGGTGGAACTTACCAGAAGAGATACCTGCTGGACATGTGAAGGGTCCGGTTGTAGACCCGGGCATCAGAAACAGACCTGTCCAAGCTGTAATGGGCGTGGGCAGGTTATTCGGTCCCAGGGCTTTTTTCAAGTCAGTTCAACCTGTCCGCAATGTCATGGGGAAGGACAGATTGTCACAGAGCCTTGCAACGACTGTCATGGTGCCGGTCTTGTTGAGAAAACCAAAAAAGTCTCAATAAAAATTCCTGCCGGTGTTGATACCGGAGCAAGGATGCGGCTACGCGGTGAAGGTGAGGGCGGTCGAAAAGGTGGACATGCAGGTGATCTGTATGTCATTATTCATGTTCAGGAGCATGAGTTTTTCATGCGTGACGGTGATACAATTTACTGCCGTTATCCTGTAAGCATGGTGAAAGCTGCACTAGGTTGTAAAATTGAAGTCCCAACGATTCATGGCAAAAAATCTCTGGATATTCCTGCCGGAAGCCAGAATGGTGACATTTTCACTCTGAAAAAAGAAGGTGTTCCGAGTTTGCGCGGCCATGGAAAAGGAAATATGGTTGTAGAACTGAAAGTTGTTACTCCAACCGATCTGTGTGATGAACAGAAAAAGCTTCTTTCCGATTTTGAAGCGCTTTGTGATAAAAAAGGGCAAAATAAAGAAGAAGAAGGCTTTTTCTCCAGGCTTTTTAATGAAGTCATGGGTAAAAAATAACAGGATATTATGGAAAAGAAGAGCGGCAAGGGGTTTACCCATTTTGATGAATCTGGCAATGCCATTATGGTTGATGTCGGAGGGAAGCAGAATACTAAAAGAGTAGCCACTGCCGCAGGTAGTATAACCATGAGTCCTGAAGCGTTCAAACTGGTTAAGTCCGGCAGCATTAAAAAAGGTGATGTGCTGGGAATAGCTCGGGTTGCCGGTATTATGGCAGCAAAAAAGGTGGATGAATTCATCCCGTTGGCTCATCCTTTATTGATAAATAAAGTAGCTGTTGAATTTGAGCTCATAGAAGAAAGAAGTACTATCAACATTGAGGCGACCGTAGGCATTGAAGGGAAAACCGGTGTTGAAATGGAGGCTTTAACCGCAGTTTCTGCAACAGCTTTAACAATTTATGATATGTGTAAAGCTGTTGATAAATCAATGATTATCAGTGATATACGACTCCTTCAAAAGAGTGGTGGAAAAAGCGGCTTATATATTCGTGAGGAAAATGATACAACTAAGTAATAAGGTATTACGTGTTTAAAGGAGTAGAGGGAATGGAGAAGGAGTTACAGGAAAAATTTAGACAACAGCTCATTGAAAAGAAAGATGAAATTCTTCATGAGGCTGGTAAGACGCTGTCCGATATGACCGATCAGAATACCAATATTCCTGATCCGAATGATCGTGCCACAGTTGAGTCAGGTAGAAGCTTTGAACTTCGTATCAGAGATCGAGAGAGAAAACTTCTGTCAAAAATAGAAGCTGCGATTCAGCGTATTGAAGACGGTGAATTCGGGTTATGTGAAGAGTGCGGTGAACCTATTGGTGAAAAAAGACTTGAAGCAAGACCTGTAACAACGCTTTGCATTGACTGCAAAACCCTTCAGGAGAATAAAGAAAAATCTCAGGCGAGTTAAAACCATATGCCGGAATTAAGGAAAGATCCCGTTCTTGGTCGATGGATCATCATATCCAAGGAGAGGCGCAAAAGGCCGACAGATTTTGTTGTGGTCAAAGCGCAGACGACGGGCGGGTTTTGTCCTTTATGCCCCGGAAATGAAAAGACAACGCCTCCTGAGGTCTTAACGTTTTCTGCTGACGGTTCCCGCAACTCGCAGGGAGATTGGCAGGTGAGGGTGGTACCGAACAAATACCCGGCACTTGTTATTGAGGGTGAGCTCGATAAGCAGGGAGAAGGGCTCTACGATATGATGAACGGCATTGGTGCTCACGAAGTCATTATCGAAACGCCTAATCATGACGAGAATTTCGGTGACATCAGTATCGACAAGATGGCTCTGGTCTTCAAGGCCTATAAAGATCGTATTCTTGACCTTGAGCGAGATCCACGTTTCCGATACGTAATGATCTTTAAAAATTACGGCAAGGCAGCCGGAGCATCGCTTGAACATTCGCACTCCCAGTTGATAGCGCTGCCTATTCTTCCCAGGATGCTTTTGGCTGAGATCGCTGGTGCGCAGTCATACTATGCGTATAAAGAACGATGTGTATTCTGTGATATTATTCGTCAGGAGATCATGCAGGATGTTCGTGTCGTGTGTCAGAATGATTCGTTTATCACCATAACGCCTTTTGCTCCTCGAACACCTTTTGAGATGTGGGTGCTGCCGAAGAAACACACCTCCTCATATTGTGATCTCACCGATCAGGAGCTTATGCTTCTTGCTCAAAATTTTCATGAAACACTTCAACGGCTTTCTGCATGCATAAAAAATGTGCCGTATAATTTCGTTTTGCATACCCAGCCATTAGGCGAGAAAAGTCTTGATCATTATCATTGGCATTTTGAGATCGTTCCAAAATTAACCTCAATAGCAGGGTTTGAATGGGGATCCGGATTTTATATTAATCCGATGCCGCCGGAAGAAGCTGCGCAGTATCTCAAGGAATCTTTTTAACGGCAGGAGGCTGTCATGAAAAAAATACTTCTTGTAGATGACGAGGAAAGCATTCAATTCCTGTATCGAGAAGAATTTTCTGATTTAGGATATGAGGTTTTATCAGCTCTGAATGGTGACGATGCTTTAAAACTGTTTGCAGAACATCAGCCTGATCTGGTTATTCTTGATATTCAGATGCCGGGGATTAACGGCATAGAGGTTTTGAGACAAATGAAAATGCAGTCTGCTGAAGTGCCGGTTATATTATGTTCAGCATACCATGATTATAAGCAGGATCTTTCAAGCTGGGCTTCGGATGAGTATGTTGTAAAATCCGGGGATACCACAGAGCTGAAAGAAGCCGTTGATAGATTGATTAATCGCTGAATAAAAGTGGACACCCTAAAGGCGTTCGAAATAATGGTGGTGTCCTCTTCATGAAAGACATACAGAATCTTGCCGATCACCGAAAAATCAATATCCAGAAGGTCGGCGTTAAAAACATCTCCTATCCCATTGTCCTTCAAGACAAGGCGCAATTAAAGCAGCATACGGTTGCTTCTGTTAATATGTACTGCAATCTGCCTCACCAGTTCAAAGGAACACATATGAGCAGATTTGTTGAGATCTTAAATGATTTCCACGGTCATATTGATATGAACAGCTTTCAGCTCATTTTAGAAAAAATGAAACTGAAGCTAGAAGCCGAAGCGGCTCATTTATCCATTGAGTTTCCTTTCTTTGTAGAAAAAAACATGAACAGCGGAGCTAAAAGGGTCGTTCGCTATGAATGCTCCATGCATGGTTCTCTCGAAGAGACAAAAGATATGCTGCTCAATATTGAAATCCCGATCAGTACTCAGGATTGTTCTGAATCAGGAGCATTGCTATGCACTACAGAGAGCGGGACTGTAAAAATAGGAGTGCGTTTTCATCATTTTATTTGGATTGAAGACCTTATTATGGTAGTAGAATCAACCATTGAGCAGATTTATTCGAACAACAGTATTGATAAACGATGCTGTTCTGTTGACACCATTAATAGTGAAGTTGCAGTTCGTCTGAAACAGATGGATGGTATCCGCTGGTTTCAGGTTGCTACAGAAAAAGAAGTCAACGGCTACACAGCTTTTGCAATAACTCACATGTAATATCAACCCTGAAGAAGCTATATGAGTGACTTATTATTTGAAATCGGAACTGAAGAAATTCCGGCTGGTTATCTCAACCCGGCCCTAATAAACCTTGAACAGCGATTTGTCCATTATGCAAAAGAACACAATCTCGATTATGAGCTTGTAAAAACACTTGGAACGCCGCGTAGACTCGTTTTGTCTGTAAAAGGGTTGATTGATCGACAGGAAGATAAGCTTGAAGAAATTATGGGCCCGTCAAAAGCAGCCGGTTTTGATAAAGACGGTAATGCAACAAAAGCAGCCATAGGATTTGCCAAGTCCAAAGGGGCTGATGTTTCCGACCTGCAGGCGGTTGAGACAGAAAAGGGCGACTATCTGATGCTGCGACGTGCAGTCAAAGGGCAGCAGACAATTGAATTATTACCGAAGATCCTGCTTTCATTGATTGATGACCTCTCGTTTCCGAAATCGATGATATGGGGAGGGCACACAAAACATTTTGCAAGGCCGGTTCAATGGTTACTGGCGCTCTTTAACGATACAGTTGTGCCTTTCAGTTATACCGGCCTTGAATCCTCAAATACCACCAGAGGACATCGATTTTTAGCCAATGTCACAGAGGTTGTTAAAACTGCAGATCTTGCTGCGTTTGAGAAACAGCTTGAACAGCTTGAAGTCATAGCAGATTTTGAAAAAAGACGTGCAATGGTTGTTGAAGAGGTTAGTGCAGCCGTTGATCAGCTTGAAAACGCTGATGGTGTCAAAGCTGCAATAGATGAAAAATTAGTTGATACCGTGACAAATCTTGTTGAAAAGCCATTTGCAGTTTGCGGCAGCTATGAAGATAAATTTCTGCAGCTCCCTGCAGAAGTACTGATCACCTCAATGCGTGAGCACCAGAAATATTTTCCGGTTGTAAGTGAGGATGGAAAATTACAAGCCGCCTTTATTGCTGTGAACAACACCAAGGTAAAAGATATTGCCATTACGCGGAAAGGGCACCAGCGTGTACTTCGTGCAAGACTTGAAGATGCTTTCTTCTTTTTCAAATCTGATAAAGAAACGTCTCTGGAGTCACGAACCGAGATGCTCAGGGGAATCATTTTTCAGGCCAAACTTGGCACTATGGAAGAAAAGGTCGCGCGAATCGTTAAGCTTTCATCGCTGCTTGCAGATCAGCTTGCACCTGAAAAGAAAGAGAGTTGTTTAAGGGCTGCAAAGCTCTGTAAAGCCGATCTGCTGACTGATATGGTTGGAGAGTTCCCGACACTGCAGGGAACGATGGGCGGAGCCTATGCTCTTAATGATGGAGAGTGTCCTGAAGTAGCAGAAGCTATTGAACAGCACTACATGCCGCTTCGGGCAGGGGCTCCTGTTTCTCAATCTGATGTTGCGAAAATAGTTGGACTCGCCGATAGAATTGATACCCTTGCAGGATGTTTCGGTATCGGGCAGGTGCCAACAGGTACCGCAGATCCTTTTGGGCTGCGACGTATTTCCCTGGCTATTTTGCAGATAATACGTACCGGACAATATGCTCTTGATCTTGATGCGATTCTTGGAAAAGCCTTATCTTTATACGGAGACAAGGTGGATGCGAGCAAGGATACTGTTGAAAAAATAATTCTCTTTATTCAACAGCGGTTTGTTAATGATCTTGTTTCATCAGGTACTGATCAACAGGCTGTGGATGCAGGTGTAGCTGCTCAGTTTAATGATGTAAATGATGTAATTGCAAGAATTACATCACTTGCAGAGATTAGAAAAGAAGACGCCTTCCCGATTCTGGCCGCTTCATTTAAACGGATTAGAAACATCAGTAAAGACAACTCAACCATAGAAGTCGATGATACCCTTTTTGAACAGGATGAAGAACGGGTATTATATACAGTCTTTAAACAGGTTGAGGAGAAGGTTGCTGGTTTTCTTACTCAGAAAAATTATCCTGATGCATTGCTGGCAATGCTTGATCTCAAGGAACCAGTAGATACCTTCTTTGAAAAAGTTATGGTTATGAGTGAGAATGCTGCGGTAAAACAGAACAGACTCAATTTACTCACCGCCATAGGTAAAACGGTGCTGCAGATTGGAGATATTTCCAGAATGGAAGGCTGATCTCTGCTGAAAATAAATAAAAAAAAGGCCCGGCTGAAGTTTTCAGCCGGGCCTTTTTTGCTTTAATTATACAGAATAGTCCCGGATTACGACTTCGAATGACAGGTGGTACATTTCTTTAAATCCTTTTTCTCCGGATCTTTTGCCGCAAAAGATTTATGGCATGCGAGACAACGGCCATGACCTGCACCTTTTAAAGTGTCCATTTGCAAAGGCTTATCCTCGCCTTCAGGCGTGAACTCAACACCTGCCAGGATATCTTTGTTGTGGCAGGAATCACATTTTGCGATAGCGTCACCTTCTTTATAAGGCACCTGTTTACCATTGGCCATGCTGTGATGGCAGGTTGCACACTCAAGTGCTGCCTGATGCTTGGCATGAGGAAAAAATGCAGGTTTTTTAGCTTCCGCTGTTTGCAGCACAATTTCTTCCGGTCCCTTATCCTGAGCAAATAATGGAGTTGATGCGCAGAGTACTAATCCCATGAATCCGATAACTGCTTTTTTCATTTTTCCTCTCCTTAGGTTATAGAAAAGTTAAAAGCTGATTTAGCAGAATACACATATGATTAAAACGCAAACGATCAATGAAGTCAAATTCTCATATTATTGAGACCCGTAACTGTGCAGCCCAGAAAGAAGAAAGTTTACGCCATAATAGGTAAAAAGAACAAAAATAAGGCCGATAACAGCAAGCCATGCGATGACCTTGCCGTTAAGTCCACGGGTGTATCTGGCATGGAGGGTTATTGCATAGAAAAACCAGGTAATCAGAGACCAGGTTTCTTTTGGATCCCAGCTCCAGTATGTTCCCCAGGCAGAGTTCGCCCAGACTGCACCGGTAATAATTCCGCCGCTCAGCCAGATAAAACCGAAGATCATGGTTTTGTGTATAATGTCATCAATGACTGGAAGTTCCGGCAAGGTGGCGAGTAAGCCGCTCTGCTTTTTGTTATCCGATTGGGCACTTTTTGCCAGATACATAATTCCCATGCCGGCTGCAAGCGCGAAAGCGGCATATCCTATGAAGCAGGTTACAACGTGTGATATCAGCCAGTTTGACTGGAGGGCGGGAATAAGCGGGGAAATGTCTCTGTTGATCTCTGGTGCCAAAGATCCATATGCCATGGAAAGAAAGGCAAACGGCACGATAAAAATTCCAAGGGTTCTTACCTTGTATTTGAATTCAAGATAGAGATACAAGGCAATAATCGTCCAGGAAAAGAAGACGAGTGATTCGTACATATTGGTTAAGGGCGCGTGACCGAAACCGAGTTTATATGACTCATACCATCGCAAACAGACGCCGAAAGTCTGAAAGATAAATGAAGCCAGTGTAAACCAGGTTGCAAATACACCGACTTTATTCGATTTAAAGAGGAAAACAATAAGATACAGAACAGTGGAGAAGAGATAGGTTAGTGTTGTGACTCCAAGAATGAATGAACTGTCCATGAGATAAAAATCCTGTCTAAAAGTGCCCGTTATGCGGTGATTTGCTGTTCAATGTTGTCGGCAAGTGATTGAAAAACAGTTGTAAAACCCATTTTGTTCTTGTTGGTTGTTCCATACATGATAATGCTTGTTGCGCTACCAGAATTTTTGACAACAAACCAGATTTTACGGTGAGACATGAAAAATGAAACATAGAGCCCCACCAGCATAAGTAAACAACCCAAATATACAACCCATACTCCAGGATCTTGAGCAACCTGAAGACCGGTGGCAAACATCTGTTTTACATAAATTGTGTATTTTTTGTCATTTATCTGAAATGGCGTTTCTTCATTCGGTTTTACCCAGAATGTCTGTGGCGGATTAGCAGAGTCTGAAACCCATATTTTCATTCTTGCAAGTCTGTTTTGAATGCTATCGGCGTTGATAACGCCATAGCTTAAATTACCTTCAGGCCATTTGATCTGTTGTTGAAACGGGGTTAAGAGCTTGGTTGTCACAGATTGCTGAATATCCTTCAGGGTCACAACAAAATCCTGATAAGGTTCATAGCTTGCCTGATAAAATGTTATGCCATTATAGCGTAGAGGCTTGTTGACTTCGATGTGTGCTTTTTTTACTTCCTTTCCGTTTTCTAAAACGGTGAGCTCAGACATATATTCTTTGGGCATACCGTTGTCATAATATTCAAGAGTGAATGAATCACATCGTACGGTGAAACCAAGATTAACTGCACTGCTGTCTTTTGTTGAATAGACAATATCGGTCTGCCGCGTTTCAGGCAGCATAACACTTGCTTTGAAACCGAGGAGATTGCCGATGAGAGCTCCGGCGAAAATAACAAGAATCGAAAGATGAACAATATACACACCCATTCTCGACCACGGCGATTTTTCGGAGAAAAGCATAGCCTGGTTAGTGGGGCTTTTTTGTGTTTTCCAGCCTAGTGATGATACAATAGTCTCCAGTGAAGACATGATTGACTGTGTATCGGTGTTTTGTAGAGAAATCTGCCGATTGAGTTTCATCTTATCCAGTCGTGCCTGGGTGAAACTCAGGTTGTCCATTTTTATCTGTTTGAGAACGGTAGGAATTCTGTCAATACTGCAGACTATAAGGTTTATGATAAGAATGGTAAGAAAAAGGTAATACCACCAGGACGAATACATTTTGTCGATGTCAAGCAGGGTGGTGATAACAGCAAAGCGCTGACCTGTGTCTGGCCCAAGTGGAGTTCCTGAAAAAGAAATATGGGAGAAGAAATTAACGTACCATTCGAAAGAGTTACCCTGGGGAATCAAAGTTCCGAAAATTGAAGTAAAGGCGATGATACAGAGAATGACTATGGCAAGTCTGACAGATGCAAAAAAGTTCCAGAGGCTGTTCATATAAGAAATATTGATAATGGTTATTAATATAGTCTTTAGCTACCAGACTATTATATTGAATGCAATAAAAATTAGAAAGAGATAAAGCATTTCCTTAAAGATTAATTTTTTCTCATGAAATTATGCAAATGCACTATATAAAACTTGCGAAGGCCGCACAATATAGATCCGGCGATTATACTGTTCATTCACTAATCGGAAAGAAAATTGCGTTATTCTATAGAGATGGCAGTTTTAAAGCGATGGAAATCACGTGTAAACACCAGGGCGCATTGCTGCTTACCGATTTGCGAGGCAGGCTTGAAGCAGAGCGTCTAACCTGTCCGCGACATGGCTGGCAGTATGATATATCATCCGGTGAATGTCTTACAAACGATACTGCCCCGTTAAAGCAGTTCCCAGTTGAAATCCGTGATGGGGAGGTGTTCATCGGATTTGAAATGGGATAAGATCCTCAATTGGAATCAGCACCATATTTTGCTGTAAAATGAAGATATAGTGGGAATGAACTGTCTTTTTAAAATGTAATCAGGTAATGCCAACTAACAATTAAAAGGCTTGCTAAATTAAAAAGATGGTAGTATGCTGTCAAATTCAATTGGTAATTATTGTATTTTTATTGCGATTTCGCTTCTTCATCTGTGGCGAAAAAGATGACGATATAAAGGAGACTTAGCGATGGCCAAAGTATGTCAAATTTGTGGTAAAGGACCAGCCACTGGAAATAACGTGTCACATGCGCACAATAAAACCAGACGCAGATGGCTGCCAAACCTGAAAAGGGTAAGAATGGTTACTGCCAGCGGCAGTGTTCAGAGAGCAAGAGTTTGTACCAGATGTATTCGTTCTGGTGCGGTTGTAAAACCTGCTTGATCTGAATTACATTGAGTTCAAAAGGCGAGAGGATCTTATCCTGCTCGCCTTTTGTTGTTTGAAGGAGATTGATTATGAGTGATCAGGATATAAAATTTCTACCTAGAGAACAAGCAGTGCAATTAGTCGCTGCTATTCAGGAAGAAGAAGATATTCATCAGCCTGACCGCAGAATTCTTACTGTTTACAATCACGACAACAAAGAGATCTGCTGGTTCGACTTTGAAGAACTGATGGAAGAGGTCGCTGATGTTCCTAAAGGGGAAAAAAAAGAAGCGGTTCAGGAGTTTATATTAACTCATCTGCCGGATTGGGCTCTTGATGTGTAAGAGCGTCGTCCTCATAAGCGTACGTTGTTTTAAGGCCGTATGTCGAGAATAGCTGCTCGGTATACGGTTTTTTTTATTCAGTTTTCGCAAATCTTTGTAATCCAGTCAGTTAATTCTATCGGATTTTTTTCGGCTAAGGTGTTCGGCTGCTTTTTCAGCGATACCGAGAGATCTCTTCCCTGATAAATGACAGATACCGGGCTCCGGTCGGACGAAACTACCACGACAACAGTATCTTTATGAACTGCGGTAAAACGGAGAGACGAGTTGTATCTGGCACCTCTGCTTCTGTCCTCCTGTTCTATTCTGAGGCCGTCAAGCAGGCAGGCAAAACTGTAGAGCTGGTGATCCTGTTTTATGTGGATGGCCCCGTCAACTTTTGACAGATTCTTTGCAAGCTCCATATGGCCTGGCAGATTGAGATCAAGCGGTGATTCAAGAGGTTGACCGCTTACCTGAAGTTCATTTTTGCTCAGGTCAAGTAGGATTGCGCAGCCATAATTTTCCTTTTGGGCACAGTGAACGAGTTCCGATATTGTCTGGAAAAGTTGTATTCGTTTCTCTGCACTGAGTTTGTAATCGAGCAGGACTTCTTCTATTTCAACGAGCCTTGCCTTATGGGTGGTCGAGAAGAACTTGCCGTCTGAAAAACTGGCAATCGGTTGTTCGTTAAAAAAAAGAAAGCCGTACTTCCCTTCATAATCGGCAGTGATTGAAACACCTGGAATGAGATGGTTGGATATGCCAATGATACGTCTGCCATCTGAGATCATGCGATAATTCGTTTTCTCAACCGACTGAAGCAGCTTTCGAACGTGCTTGTAGCTGGTGATTCGTGGAAGATCCTCCGGGGTGAATTGGGCGTTAAAGGTTATCCGATTAATAGTCTCGGTATCTGTAAACAGCAGTTTACCGTATGGGAGCTTGCCTTCTTCGTGGGTTCTGGAGATCTCAAGAATTGCCTCCAGGATATCATGGAGAAGTGTTTCAGAAAGTTCGCTGTTATGCTCCTGGAATCGTTTAAGCAGGGTGCTGTGAATAGCGTATTTGGCATATTCACGGAGAAATTGCCCGGAGACGCCGGTGTACAATTGAATAGTATTGGCTGTGTCGTGGCTGAAGCGAAGGGCGGCATAGTTCAGCCATCTGATAAAAGGAGATGTTGAACAGATATCGGGCGGGCGGCTGATGAACCACATCTGATGAAAAACAGTTGAAGAACAGCCGCCATTACAGAAAAGCCCATCAAGTCTTAAGCCTTTTTCAAATATTATTCGTGAATAAAGATCAGCTTCATTTATCTGGCATGCACAGATGTTAATGTTGGTGTTGCGAAAATAGAAATCCCTTAGTTTAAGAGCATGCTCGGTGAGCAGGCCGTCCGGGTCATAAATTTTAAGAGGGTCGTTCTTACGGATTGCATAAATTAACGCAGCCTTGCCACGGGATGAAAATTGATTCAGCCCTTTTCTGAGTCCGTGGGTGGTATCCTTGACGCATCGTTCTATAAAAGATATCTCGTTGGTCATTGAATGCAGTTAAAAAAATAAGAATTTAGGTGGAATGAGTTCGCATATTTAAATATCATAGCATTAAAGATGAGAAAAAAAACGTGATATTCAATCGTCTCAAAAGGTGGTAGATATGCATGCCGAACCTTTACAGGCAAAAAAATGAAATTACAAAACATAATACATTTCAAATGGAACTTTTTTTTAGTGCTTTTATATCCTACTTTGTGATCATCGACCCCATTGGTGTGTCGCTTATTTTTATAGGGCTCACCATGGGAAAGTCGAAGCAGTATGCCAACAAGATGGCTTTTAGATCAATAGCCATTGCCTTTCTACTGACAGTTATTTTTGGGGTAATAGGCGAGCCGTTTCTGGCAAAGCTCGGTATTTCAATTCATTCTTTCAGAATTGCCGGCGGCTTAATGCTGTTTTATACCGCTTTTTCCATGGTTACAAAGGATGAATTATATCCAGTGGATAAAAACAGCAGCGAAGAAACTGATATTTCGGTTTATCCGCTTGCTATTCCTTTGTTGTCAGGACCGGGATGTCTGACTTTAACTGTTCTTCTTGGTGCTAATGCCAAAACTCAGGAAAACGGATTTGTTTTTGTATCAGGAGCAATCATTGCCATCTTTTCATTTACCTTAATCTGTTTTCTTGCAGCAGAGAGACTGGCAAGGCTAATCGGCAAAACCGGCAATGATATTTTAAA
>QKIH01000048.1 GCA_003249645.1 Desulfobulbaceae bacterium
ATGTTTGATGAAAGATTTATGACCGTTGTTGGCAAAGAAGGTGTTGTATCAATAGTATCATGTTCAGACAATGAGGCTCATGTTGTAAATACCTGGAACTCATATTTAGCTTTTCCGGATGAAGACCGACTACTTATTCCCGTCTATGGAATGAGAAAAACGCAGAAAAAAGTTGAAGTGAATAACAATGTCCTGCTTACGTTGGGTACTAAAGAGATTGAAGGAAAGATGGGGCCTGGCACAGGGTATCTAATCAAAGGTACAGCAAAATTCATGAAGTCTGGACCAGAATTTGATATGATGAAGCAAAAATTTTCCTGGGCTAATCGTGTATTGGAGGTAACTGTTTCATCGGTCAAGCAGACAATTTAAGACCGCAATTTACCTCCACTGTATGCAAAGAGACACCTCTGGATTATCTATACTGGCACCACAGATATTCAGAGGTAGTCGTTTTAAATTGTTTTTCATATATCAATTGATAAATACACATGCTAATGCCAGAAAAAATGGCATGTTAAATAAAACAATAGAAATCTTTCTGTTTGTAGGGGGCATCGATGCAGTTTAGCATAGGAGTAGAATATGCATTTCATTCACTATTTTATATGGTTGGTTTACCTAAAGGGAAAACTGTAGGTATTAAACAAATAGCTGAATTAAATGCAATATCGGAAACCTATTTATCAAAAGCTTTTGCAAAACTACGAAAGGGAGGGATTGTTCGATCAATACCTGGTGTCAAAGGAGGATACGAATTAGCAAGGTCTGCTGAAGATATTTCGTTTTGGGATATAATTGAAGCTATAGAAGGTCCATCTTTCTTTTTTCAGTGTGCTGAAATTCGTAAAAATAATATTTTTGTAGATGATCCCAGCGTTTTTACAGATAGATGTCCATGTTTAATCAAAGTTGTAATACAAGAAGCTGAAGAGCTATTTAGAGAAAAATTACGTACCAGATCACTACGTTGGCTTTATGATCAAGTACATGGTGAGTTTCCTGAAAACAAAAAGGATGCAATCACCCAATGGATTGAAACTATTTGATATACAATGGAACGTCTTTCACATTTCAGACTGAATCGCCCCTAGAAATGAAGACACTTCTAATCTCAATAATTTCATAATTCGGCAAAAATTGAGATTACCTATAAATCTTAGCGTCCCTGCGTCTCATGCCATCTTCACCTTACTCCTATCAAGAAGTTTTTGCCTTGTATCAGAAAAAAGGTGTTATGTTTCAGATCTCATCTGGATTTCTGAATGCATCTACAAGGATCGACCACTCAGCAAATCGGCAAAACCTGTTTTTTAAAGGAGACTGTCTCAGCCTTATGACACGGTCAGCAGCAGTCTCACTCTCGATTTAAATTTCTAGAATAAAGCTCGCGGGGACATTGAAATCGACTGTTCCGGGCAGACATTGCGGCAAAGCCCGCAGCCAAAACATTTTGTTGTATCAATTTTCGCTTTGAAGCTGCCGCTTTGTTCATAGCTTGAAATTGCGTTGAAATGACATTCACTCTCGCAGGCCCCGCAGCCGACGCAGCTGCCTGCATCAATCACAGCCACATTCTCTCCCCTGAACATGGTTTCAATTTCTACCGACAGGGTCCTGAGCCCCAGACACTCTGCCGGGGTGCAATTGCAGATCGCACCGATAAATGGGGTTTTCATCGTCCAGATGGTATGAACAGCACCATCTTCCTCCAGTTTTTTCATCTGTTCGAGAGCTTCTGTTTTCGAGAGTTCTTCAAGACCCTCATTCTGTGCGAGGCCGAAATACCCCATGTCCATGTTATCGAACCAGTACTCCGGTGTGTAGCTCACGGCATAACAGCAGCGGTTCTCTTTTTTCATTGATGCCCAGCGGCAGGCACATGGCATCCGGACAATCGTGGCTGCATGACCGACGATTTCATGCAGATCTTCAATGGTGACAACCTGGCCGAAATGATCAATTTTGGCATTGCTTACCATCTGCTCGGCGACCCGACCCGGGATTTTGCCCTTCTTCTGATAAATGGTTTCAAGCCGACCGATGGAGGTTATTCCTTTATCAATGGTAGACTGGAAAAAATCCTGAATATATTTTCTCCGTTCAAGATCAGACACAAGATCCAAGCTGTAGTTTTTAGCATTTTTAAACCAGACCTTGCCATCACCATGTTCTGTACAAAACTCACACATTATATATTTCCAATCTGTTCTTATTTTTTCTGAAAAAGGTAAAATGAAAGCGCGTTCAACACCAACCCGTGATCAATGGGCAGTTTGCCCGACTGCAGATCCTGCAATACCTTGTCAACCGGCATGAGCAGAACTTCTATATCTTCCATTTCATCCATCTGCTGCTCCCCGGCCAGCCTGGCATTCTCAACCAGCACTGTGGAACAGCTGTTCTGCTGAATAGCAGGATTGGGGTTCACACGACCGATGAGCCGACCTTTCTCTCCAGCATAGCCGCATTCTTCCATCAGCTCTCGGCACCCTGCAGCAACAGCATCCTCGCCCGGTTCCACAACTCCTCCCGGGATCTCAAGCTCAACCCGATCTGAACCATAGCGATACTGGCGAATAAAAACCATTTCCTGCTCAGGAGTTACAGCCACAACATTCACCCAGTTAGGGAAATCAAGCAGATAAAATGATTTTTTCACTCCGCTTCTTCTGCATTGAACAGGACCTGCATAAATATCAACAACGGGGGTTTCCAGTATCAGCTGCTGCTCTTCCCTCTGCCAGCCATGGTGTTCTTTCTTCATCATAACTTACGAATAATACAATGATTCATCTGTCATTTTGACAAAAACCTGCAAATTTCACCAGGCTCCGCGTTTACCAGCCTCATAATGCCCGAACAGCAGCTGAAAAGCAATCAGCCATTATGCCAATCTGGCGAACAGCATATTTAAAGAGCAGAGCAATCTCATAATACCCTGCCATTATGAACTGCTATTCGGTAATCGTCTCCAGCTGTACCAGAAGGGAGTCTCCAGGAAGAAATCGGTATATCAAAGCCATCTTCCCGCCATTTGCATTTCTTTTCGGCAGCGAGACAACCCGGCTTTGGGCTTTTCCTTGCGCATCAAGCCAGTTTACCGCAGCCTTATCCGCTTTCAAATCACTCTGCAGCAGGCCAAGCTCAAAACTTGCATGTGGTAGGATCATATTCACCTCCCCCATAACACCGGTCGGCGCATGGATAATTTTAATATCCCTGATCACCTGGCTGCTGTCGTTCTGAATGATCGCCCGATCGAGATGAACACGACTGCTCATGCATCCGCTCAATACTGTAAGGGTCAAAAGCAGACAAAAGCATAATCTTGAGATAAACCTTCCGTGCCTATCCATTTTCAAAATAGCCTCTCTTTTGGATGACCATATCAACCACCTCTGCGCAGGAGCAGAACAGCAGATACTGTTGTACCGGATCAAGCCTGCAATAAGTCGCACAATGAGCGACATTCTTTTCCTGTATAGTACACAAACATGGAATTTACAGCAGAACAATAAATTCCCATTGCTCTACCATCCGGAAATTTTTATGCTTATTATATGAGTATCCTAAAAACGCAGAAATCCACTCTGCAAGCAGCTCAACCTTCTTAAGGACATCACAAAACTATGCCGCATATCCTTTTTCTCACTGTTTCACTTCTTTTTCTGCTCACGTCCTGTTCTCTCTTTGCCCCTGTAAAACTTCAACAGCCGAAGGTCGCTCTTGCTTCTATTGAAGTTCTGCCCTCGGATCCTTTAAAACCGAAACTCAAGATCGGCCTGAATATATTCAACCCTAACAAAATATCCCTTGATTTTGAAGGATTATCCTACACCATTGCAATTGAAGGAATTGACATGGTTGCCGGAGTATCAAACAATCTGCCGTCTATCCCCGGCTTCAGCGAAAAGACTGTGTATATAAGCGCCACAATCGATCTGAGAAGAAGTCTCTCGCTGCTTTCTCTGCTGTGGAAAGAAAAACGTAAAACGGTAACCTATGCATTCAAGGCGGAACTGGCACCGAAGGGAATTCTGCCGAAAATAAGACTATCTGAAACGGGACAACTGAGCCTATAGAAAACAACAAAGGGGAGCCAACCGTAACAGTTGCTCCCCTTTTTACTGCAAAAGTAGCCTTACCTGTATCAGTTCGCCTTATTCAGCAGGGCTACAGTTTCTGCAATCTCATCAGCTGTAACAGACTGGCGAATCCGCTCCATCTCTTTCATTTTTGATGCAAAACGAATACCCTCCGCAGCACTGATCCATTCAAGCTGAAGCCGCTCAGGACGAATGCCCATCTTCTCCATCTTCTTGTGGATACGCTTTACTCGTTTTTCAGTCCAGTGGTTTGCATCGATGTAATGACAGTCACCGATATGACAGCCGCTGACCAGAACAACCGGAGCACCGGCTTTGAAGCCTTCCCAGACGAATTTCTCGTCAACACGGCCCGAGCACATAACCCGGACAAGATGCACGTTTTCGGGATACTGCATCCTTGAAACACCGGCGTAGTCGGCACCGGCATACGAACACCAGTTGCAGGCAAAGACAAGGATCTTGTTCTCCGGCTCTTCTTCCAGCATAGAATCAACCTGACCAAGAATCTGCTGATCGGTGTAGTGATTCATGGAAATAGCATCAAAAGAACATTCTGCAGCACAGGTCCCGCAGCCGGAACAGGCAGCGGAGTTGACCGACGCCGGCAGCTTATTCTTTTTATCGACGGTGATCGCGTTATACGGGCAGACCTTCGCACAGATGCCGCATGAGGTGCAGGCTTCTTCTATCACCTCTGCAGTAATCGGCTCGGTGGTGATCTCACCTTTATGCATCAGTCGGATTGCACGAACCGCTGCAGCGGATGCCTGGGTAACACTCTCTTTGATATCCTTCGGCCCTTCGGCACAACCGGCATAGAAAATACCGCGGGTGGCGGCATCAACCGGCTGGAGCTTCGGATGCGCCTCAAGATAAAAACCATCGGGGTTGAGCTGAAGGCCCATCATCTCCTGCAGCCGCTGGGTTGACGGCGCCGGCTCAATGCCCTGGGCAAGAACCAGCATATCAAGCTCATGAAACTCAAGAAGTGATGTGGCGCTGTTTTCAACCGCCACCTTGAGACCTTTACTGTCAGTTTCTTCGACAGAACCGGGAAGCCCGCGAATAAACTGGACACCGAGCTGACGGGCACGACTGTACAGTTCTTCGAACCCCTTACCGAAGGCACGGATATCGATATAGAACACCTTCACGTCCATATCCGGATAATGCTCTTTGAGCACCAGGGTGGATTTGATGGTATTCATACAACAGATGTTTGAACAGTGGCGTTTGCCCTTGCTGGCTGAACGTGAACCGACGCACTGGATAAAACCGACCGATTTCGGATGCTGCATATCGGTCGGACGAACCAGCTCCCCTTTCGACGGTCCTCCGGCATTGACCAGCCGCTCGAACTCAAGGCTGGTCAGCACGTTCTCGAACCTGGTGTAACCGTACTCGTCCATTTCTGTCGGATCGTAGGGTTTAAGGCCTGTAGCAACAATGATTGTACCGACATGATCGATGATTTCTTCATCGGACATATGAAAATCGATGCACTGTTTGTC
>QKIH01000138.1 GCA_003249645.1 Desulfobulbaceae bacterium
TTTGTTGTTACTAATCCCAACAGATTGCATCTCTGATTCAGTTCTAACCTGGAGTTCTTTATCTTCTGATTTAGCCATAACTCTTTCCAACCCTAGATTTCAATCTGACCATTCTTTAAGGCTTCCAGTATCTGATCTTTAGGGCCATCAGCCTTAACCATACCGTTATCCATAACAATTATTCTATCAACCATAACCATCAAAGAAGAACGATGAGTAATAAGCACCAGTGTTTTTCCCTGTACTACCTTAGCCAGTCTCATCCGCATTTTCGCTTCGGTTCTTGCATCCATCGAACTGCTGGGCTCATCGAGCAACAGCACAGAAGGATCAAGCAGTAACGCCCTTGCAAGGGCAACCGTCTGCCGCTGCCCGCCAGACAGCAACCGTCCCTGCTCACCAACCGGCATATCAAATCCCATTGGATGACGCTGAATAAACTCTGTCACCCCTGACAGCTCTGCCGCACGAATAATATCGCTGTCCCTGGCTGATTCACATCCAAGAACAATATTATCCCGGACACTCCCTCTGAAAAGAGTGACATCCTGAGCAACACAGCCTATGCAGTTTCGCAGTTCAATGGGATCAATCTGGCGAATATCGGTTCCTCCGACAGCAACCATTCCGCTGTCAGGCTCATACAAGCCGAGCAGCAACTTGCCAAGAGTGGTTTTTCCAGACCCGATCGTACCTATTATTCCGACTCTTTCTCCTCTCGCTATCTTGAGATTGATGTCTTTTAAAGCCGGTGAACTTTGCTCCGGGTAGGTAAATGTTACGCCATTAAACTCTATATCACCGCGAAGATCTGCTCTATGCAGGAAGGTTTTATTTATTGGACGCTCAACGGGCATTTCCATCACTTCCTGCAATGTGGCAAGAGCAGTGCGCGCACGATGATATCGAGTTGCAAGCCCGACAACCTGCGCCATCGGTGCAACAGCCTGTCTCGTCAGCATAACTACTGCAATCAGACCACCCTGCGACATGTTTCCCTGAGAGACTACATAGACCCCGGCAATAACAACAAGAACAACGGTCATGCTCTGAACAAAGCTCGATAAGTGGTTGACAGAGGTTGAAAGAAATCTCGAATGAGCACTCCAATGTGAAATTCTGCCAACAGATTCTTCCCAGGTTCGCTGTATTTTACTTTCTGCACCGAGCATTTTGAGAGTTTCAAGACCGTTCAGCCCCTCAACCAGAATTGCGTTTTTCCGTGCTGATGCATGATAGGTCTGCTCGACTGACTTCTTGAGAGGTACTTGAATCAGAAATGCATAAATCAGAAGAGACAGGATCGCGACGATATGAATAAGGACGACATCACCGGAAAGATACCATATCGCTAAAAGCCCCAGAACAACAAAGGGAAGATCAACCAAAGCTGTTATTGAAAGAGAAGTAATAAAATCTCTTACGCTATCAAATTCCTGAATTTTATTGGCGAAAGATCCGATCGATTGCGGCCGGACCGCCATCTTTATTCCGAGAACTTTTTCAAAGATCATGGAAGATATTTCCAGATTCGCTTTTTTACCTGCAACATCAATAAAGTAACCCCGCAAACCTCTCATAATAGTACTGAAGACATAGGTTATGCTGATACCAATGGCCAGTACCCACAAAGTTTCAAAGGCATTGTTTGGAATGACCCGATCATAAACATTGAGAATGAAAAATGGTGTTACCAGCCCAAGCACGTTTATGAGAAAAGAGGCCACGAGAACATCCCGATAGATTCGCCAGGAGGAAAAAATTGTGCCCCAAAACCAATGACGTTTCTTGTTAGTCATTTCTGTTACGGTCTCTTCTTTCTCCTGATATTCGGGCTGGACAAAAATAGAGTATCCGCTAAATGATTTTTCAAGTGTTCCGATGTCAACAATCTGCTGTCCGACACCGGATTCCGGCAGAATCACCGTTGCTTTGCCACGGCCCTGATCTATTCCAACCAAGACAAGCGCCTTGCTGTTTTCAAGAAGAAGTATTGAAGGAAGTTCGAGGTTACTCATTTCACCCAGAGTACGTTTAAGCACTCTGGAAGAAAGATTAGCCCGCTGGGCAGCGCGGGCAAAAAGAGAAACAGACAGCCTGTTATTTTCCAATGGCAGGCCTGCACGAAGAGTCGTCCTGGAAATAGGCCGATCATGAATCTTCGCGACAATAACCAGGCAGTCTGTAAGAGGGTCATCTATAACATCACTGTCCCGTGTCAGAGCCCAATCCTGCTGTTTTGACTGTATAACCTTTTTCATAAGAACGTCTAAACCGATATGGGAAGTTGATTTTTTTAAAAAAAATGTTATCCACTTTTATAGATGCGTCATGAAAGACAGGTAATGATCGTATTCATTCTTTTCAAGTTATATTATCATATATCCCTGTATTCATGATACGTTTTTATAACCATGTTTGAGCCAGGCCTATTTCCTATCCACATATTCTACAATGGAGATTGCACTATGCTTTATGCAGAGAGAAATGAAGAAGGAAAAATTATCGGCATCAGTATAAATCCAGTTGAAACCGATGATAAGCCAATTTCAGATGAAGAGCTTGCTGCGTTTATCGGTGCATCAACTGACACCAGCTCACTACTTGCCCTTATTAATGCTATGGATGTCAGCATAATCAGGGTTCTTGAGGATCTCATTGACCTGTTGATAAAAAAGAATATCATTTTGTTCAGCGATCTCCCAATTGATGCCCAGCATAAACTTGCCAAACGAAAGGTTGTTCGCCAAAAGATCCAGCAGGACCCCCCAATCATTCAGGACGAAGAAGATCTGTTTTAATTTCTCAAATCAAAAGATCAATCATTCCTTTTATATTTTCTCAGGCTTTCCAAACAGGTATCCCTGTAATGCATCAATATTCAATTCAACAAGCTTATCAGCCTGATCCTCACGCTCCACACCCTCAGCAATAACCTTAATATCAAGACTATGTGCCACACTGCATAAGGCATCAATAAAGAACTCGCTATCACCGCCAGTCTTATCATCAAGTTCTTTCGTGAAACCTCGATCGATCTTTACATACTCAGGTCGAAGTGATTTCAGATAACCGAAATTCGAAAAACTTTGACCAAAATGGTCAAGTCCGATGGCGTGCCCTAACTTTCTCACTTCATGAGAAAACAACTTTACAGCTTCCATATTCTGAACAGCGCCGTACTCTGGCAGTTCGAAAATAACAGTCAATGAGCTGTCTTCAATGGACTTCAGTTTATACAAAAGCCATTGGACAAATTCGTCATCAGCCAAAGAGGCAGGCGAGATATTAACTGCAACACGATTACCGACCGCTCCATTTTCTGCCTGCTCAAAAAGCAATGATACGACGAGCTGATCCAGTAAACTGATGATTCCAAGTTTCTGAGCCATAGGAACAAATACTGCTGCATTGACAACTTCATCTGGGCGAAGAAAAATCCTGGCAAGAACTTCACGATGAAGTATTAAATCAGTCGCTTTACTGTCAACAACCGGCTGATCATAAAGAAGTACAGCCCTGTTCTCAAGGACCCTTTCCAAAGTATCCTTCCACCAAGCTTGTCCCTTTGCGACAGTCTCTCCAGTTGTCATACTGGTTAGCTCCCATTTATTTGGCCCTTTCTGACGGGAGGCATGCAAAGCCACGTCTGCCGCGGCAAGCAAGAAACCATAAGATGTTTTACTGTCATAGAAAGCACAACCGATATTGGCCAGTTCCGTTCTATCAATCAGCTTCTCATCTGACAGACGGCCTATTTCAACATTTAGCATGACAACTATTTCAGTAACATCTGCACTGTTAAGCCCAGGGAGAAATATGGCAAAATCTCCACCGGTCAACCTCGCTAGAACAACTTTACCGACTGTCGAGGTACTCTTTTTTATACTGTCCGCTACACGTTTGAGCAGTTGATCTGTAATCTCAAAACCGTTTTGTTCATTTATCTCGTGCAATTCCAAAACCTGCAGCAACACGAGCGCACCGAAATCAGAATCTGATGCCTGCTCAAAATGAGCATTCACCTGGCCTTGAAAATATCTGCGGTTCCCGAGACCAGTGATAGAATCGCTATATGCCTTGCACCTCAGTCTTTCAGCTATACTCGCCTGCTCGGCAAACATGTCACGCACTTTGGCTGTCATCCTGTTCATCGAGATGACCACCTGCCGCAACTCTCTTGTTTTCGGTAAAACCTGCTGGATATCATACTCTTTTTTACAAATTGCTTCGGCCTGTTGTTCCACACGTTTCAGAGGTTTAAGAAGCAAATTCAAACCCAGAGCCCCGAAAGCCATTGCCAAAATGAAAGCAGACAAAAAATAACCGGATATTCTGACTGTTGTTTGCCAAAGCGTCTTATATGCATAACCGGGATGACTCACCACATAAAGCTTTCCGGCCTGATTCCATCCTGCCATTATCAAGGCTTCAGCAACTGGAGTATTAATAGGGATAAGATTGATAAACCAATCAGGTACATTTTCAAATTCGACCTTGAGTTTTTTCTCAATTATTAAATGCCCATACACATCCTGCAAGGTAATACGGTGATAATATCCACGATCGAAAACGGCATTCATCATGGTATCAGCGGCAGACACATCTCCTGTTGCCAGTACCGGGGAGAGTGACAGTCCCAGAGAAGTCGCTGTATCCTGGGCATGAGACTGAAGTTGATTGACTAGAAAATTGCGTGTTGAATGAAGCTTTTCTATCCATACCCCCAAGAAGAGCAAGGAAAACAGAAACACTGTAAATAATAAAAGCTGCCTGTATAACGTCATCACAAATTCCCCAGAGCATCTCAATTCAGATTTGCCGGCATTCTCTTCAATAAATCCTGCCAACGTTTAAGCCTCTCACTACTACCGACTTTTTCTCCCTTGCCGCGTGATTTCGCAAGCCATAGCCCTGAACCGTTGAAGCTATAGACCGGCAATAGATCCTTTCGCTTGGTAGCCGGCAAAATCTCAGGAATAAGATTGTCTAAAACCAAAGGGATCTGATCGGGCTTTTCATAGTAAGTCAGAACCATATGAGCCTGGTTATATTTTATGGCTTTAACGTAGGTGAGATTGAGTTTTCCTTCATCAACCCCAAGAGCCTTAAGGGTAAAATATTTTGCCAATGCAAAATCTTCACAGTCGCCACCGTCCGTAGCTAAAAACTCAATCGGCGTGGCCCAGTAATCATTCTGTTTCCAGTGGACTATATCATCTACAAATTGTACTCGGTTAAAAAACGCATTTACTTTTTCGAGCTTCTCATATTCAGACAAAACATCATTCTCGCGGATAAGCTGCTGCCAGGAAACAAGACGCCTCTTGGCAAACTCCCCATATTCCTTCGAAACATCATTTAATAGTTTTTCTGGAAGCTCGAACTCAACCTTTCCGATTCCAGCTGTAACGACCAATAAAACAGCTAAAACCCACAAGACACTGCTCACACAAATTCGTGGAGATATCTGAAACTGTTGCTGCAGTCTATTCATGCTTTCAGGTCTGCCCCAAAAAAATTGCTCTTGCTTTAACAACACAATACACCCTCGACGGGTTTATCATATCACAGAAGAGGGCAGAGTTTAAAATTCTATTCGAGAAAGAAA
>QKIH01000040.1 GCA_003249645.1 Desulfobulbaceae bacterium
GTTTAATCTAATCAATCCTTCAGATTATGTCAACAGCTTATTTTATCTTCAGTGCATTTTGTTGTAGACGCGAAGTCTGTCGCATGCTGCCCTGAAGGCCGGTCGACTCTACTTGATCACCAAGTTTTCGTCAACCTGTTTTTTACTGCGGTTCTGCTTTTTTTTTCTTCCTCAAAATAGTTGCTGTTCAGACCGCGGCGTCGTGCCGGCTGAGACAGCCTTGCCTCAAGGAGGCGGCAAAATACCTGATTGGGATCTTACTGTCAACCAAATAAAAAAGGCCTTTTAAAAATAAAAGGCCTTTTGGGTGCAACCTATGTAATTACAGAGGGTTACTCTTTTCTTCTCTTATTGCGAATGTAGTTTTTAGTGAGACTTGGGTGGGCTTTGATAATTGCATCAAGCTCTGCTTCAAGTTCAAAAGAGAGGTGCTCGTCTATTTGAGCATAGGTCATCTCCTGTGCAATGGCCTCATCAATGGCACTGATAAATGCATCTTTATCTTCTTCAGATTCAATATAGCTAAAAATCCCGGCTTCAGGAGATTTGTCCACAGCATCTTCAAGTTCAGTAACAGTTTTCTGAAGCTCGGTCAAAGTGCTTTCGAGCTCTTTGCTTTTGGCAGCAAGGTCATTTTTCTCAGCAGTAAGAGCCGTAATCTTCTCTTTTGCGGCTGCGAGATCCTTTTCAAGGCCTTCAACCTGAGCCTTAAAAGTATCAAGCTCTTCAGTAATTGCTGTTTTTTCTTCACCACTTACTTCAAGTGCACTTTTTAATGAACTGATTTCTTCACTGCTTTCCAGAAGCTGGGTTTTAAGTGCGGAAAGAGAGTTTTTCAGTGAACTGTTTTCTGAATTCGCCTTATTAAGAAAGGTGTCCATACGCTCAAGTTCCGCAGTTTCAATCTTGGTGGTTGGTGCGGCGTTCTTATCGCATGAAACATATTCACTGAATTGATCAAGATTTCTCAGGAGAGATTTTTTTAATGAACCATATAGATTGCTGGCAAGTTCAGGTGAATACATACTGACTGCAGCGAAAAAAACAGCCATAAGCAAGGCTATAGTTATTGCAAGTCCAATGGAAAGGCCGAGAATAAATAAAAACGTTTTAAATATGCCTATAAATACCGCAGCTACGGCCTCAATGAATGAGGTGGGATGTGCACCGTTGACAAAAAGAATGAAAATGCAGAATACGGCAAGTACCGTACCCGCCTGTAGCAATGGCTTGCGTAATTGATAGTTGTTACTCATCTTGTTCTCCTGGATATAAATTTCAAAATAAAAATCACGATAAAAAATAGGTAGAAATCGTGAAAAATCAATACATCAGTTGTGATTCTGCTACTTTTTTCTGTCATGAAAAGACAAATTTAAAAATGTCTCTATTAATAATAGCAGAACGATTATTTTCTTTCCATTCGCAGGGCGTTAATTCTTTGCAAAACCGGTGGATGACTATAATGAAGAAAGACATTGAGCGGATGTGGTGTCAGGTTGGACAAGTTGGCCTGACTGAGTTTCTTCAAACTGCTTATAAGTTTTTCTGTAAGATCAGTTGTTTCAGCTGAATAGGCATCTGCTTCGAATTCATGTTTTCTTGATCTCATATTAAAAATGATCGAGACAAATGTGCTGATCGGGCTATAGAGAAATCCGAAGAAAACAAGGCTTGCGTATATTGATACATGTTCCATTGAGAATGCATCAAAGAGCTGACGATTCTCTAAGATAAGGGAAAGCAGAAAAAACATGATACCTGTCTGGACAACAGAGGCGGCGAGCATTTTGTAGATATGTCGCAACTTGTAATGTCCCATTTCGTGGGCAAGCACGGCGACGATTTCTTCATCTGAGAGTTTTTCCATCAGTGTGTCATAAAAGACGATCTTCCTGAATTTTCCGAACCCGGTGAAAAAAGCGTTCAGCTTGCTTGATCGTTTTGACCCATCCATGGTGAAGATGCCCTGAATAGAGAAGTTCTGTTTTTTGGCATACTGGAGGATTTTTTCTTTTAAGCTTCCTTCTTCAAGCGGGGTGAATTTATTAAACAAGGGCATAATCAGTACCGGGGCGAGAAGTTGGATAACAAAAGAGAATAGCACAACCCCTGCCCAGCAGAAAAGCCAGCCATAACTTCCTGTCGATTCAAAGAACCATAGAACGAGAGCAAGTAGAGGCCCGCCAAGCAGGATTACAAGAAAAGCGGCTTTTACGATATCAAGGATAAATGTCTTGATGTTTGTACGATTAAAGCCAAAACGTTCTTCTATGACAAATGTTGAATATAGGGAAAAGGGCAGACCGAGAATAAATGAAAGAACCACTAAGATGGTTGTAAAGATAAGGCCCGTGATAATTGAGCCAGATTCGAAAGAACGGGCAATGCCGTCTACATACTGAAAACCGCCTGCCAAAAGAAAAACGATGGTTACGACAAGTGTGGTGGTACTCTCAAGGAGAGAGAAGCCGGTATTTACTTTGGTATATCGTTGTGATTTCTCATATTCGTTTTTGTCAAAGACATCACTGAATTCAACAGGAAGTTCGGGCGATAAGGCCTTGAGGTTGAGTATCGAAACAACTGTTTCGAGAATAAAATTAGCAACAAGTATAATGAGAATAAGGATGAGCCAGCTATTCATGTTAGTTGTCTATTACATAAAAAAAAGGCCTGGTGAAAATCACCAGGCCTTAACAATTTAATGGATCACTTGTAAAGTTCAGTTCCCTGGAATCTTTACAGTATGACATTAATTGCTTTTTGCGAAATAGCCAAGAGCGAAGATGGAATCAGTCCAAGATAAACGATCAGAGCTATGAAAAACAGCGACAGTACTTTTACCATGAAAGAGGTTTGAACAGGCTCGGTTTTCTCTTCATCTGTACAGTAGGCAATGCGTACAACTGAAAGGTAGTAGTAGATACCGATAGCAGTGTTAAAGGCCGCCAGGATGACAGGGATAAGAAACCTGGGGTCCTGTTTCAGGGCTCCGATAAGAAGCATGAACTTTCCGGTGAAGCCGATAAACGGAGGAATGCCTGCTAATGAGAAAAGGCTCACAAGCAGGGTGAGGGCAAGAAGCGGTGATCGTGCATTCAGGCCTCTTAGATCTTCGATAAGAATGTTTTCTCCAGTTTTTGATATGGTGCAGACAACCATGAAAATTGCCAGATTCATTACCACATAACCGACGATATAATACATCGCATTGGTGTAGCCGGTAATTTGGAAAGTAAGGAGACCAAACAGAATAAAACCGGCATGAGCAATACCGGAGAAGGCCAGCATTCTTTTAAGGTCTTTCTGCACAAGGGCAGAGAGATTGCCGTAAAACATAGAACCAAGAGAACAGATTAACAACAAATTGACAATGGTCTGTCCGTCCACGTTAATCATGGTAACCAATCTGATGAGCAGGGCTACAGCTGCAAGTTTCGGAACAGTGGCAATAAATGCTGTAGTTTCGTTTGCGGAGCCTTCGTATACGTCCGGCACCCAGAAGTGAAAAGGAAAAAGAGCCAGCTTGTAAAAGAAGCCGGACATCACCATTACCATAGCAACAACTGCAGCCGGACGATTGAACATATATGTTACCTGTTCAACTAAACCCTGCTCGTGAGAAGTCCCGGCGAGGCCATAGAGATGGGTTGTTCCGGTAAGTCCATAGAGATAACTCATGCCAAAAAGAAGAAAGCCTGTTGCCATGACGCCGTAGAGAAGATATTTAATACCGGCCTCAGTATGCAGTATCTTTTTGCCGGTATCGGCACGCAACGGCACCATCACATATACTGCAAAGGAACTCAGTTCGAGTGCAACGAAAATGGAGATCATTTCGACGCTGGAAACCAGCATCATCAAACCAAGCAGCGACATGAACATGAAGATGTAATACTCTGCCTTGCTGTTGGACTTGATACTTGGATGCCCATTGGTGCCAAGCAGCAGAAAGAACGTGGCGGCAGCAAGAAGCATTTTGAAAAACTGTGAGAAGAGGTCGACACGGTAGCTGTCATAAAAAAGGCTTCCCTGCTGGCCAAGACAGGCTAGAGTCGATAACAGGACAATCAGGCTGATTATGTTGGCCGTCCTCTTCAGGAGTTGATCACTTGGCTTGCCGAGACTCAGGAAAAAGAAGACAAGGCCTGAGCCAAGAAGAAGAAGTTCTGGTAAAAATCGCATTGCTGTACCTTTATGGCATGAGTTGCATCGTTATTGAAGTATCTGGCCGGCTACGGTAGCTGCTGACTGTGCCGCGTGGAACTTGGTAACAAGCTCGGCCACGCTGGCATGCATAAACTGCAGGAAGGTACCTGGTGCCAGTCCGATCCAGAAAACAAACAGTAAAAATGGTGCCAGGGTAACAATTTCTCTGGCATTTAAATCACTAATCCAGCTCTGATCGGGATTGCTGGTTCCGCCCCAGATGATTTTCTGCAACATTCTGAGCATGTAGGCAGCAGCAAGCACGGCACCTGGAATAGCAGCAAGACCGAGTGCAATATTATTGCTGAAAAATTTGTTTGGTTCAAAAACACCGGCAAGAACCATAAACTCACCGACAAAACTGTTGGTTCCCGGGAAACCAACAGAAGAAAGTGTGAAGAAAGTGAGAAAGGTTACATAAACCGGCATATATTTACCAACGCCAGTTGCAAGCGCAAGCTCTCGGCTATGGGTTCGTTCATAGATCATGCCGATACAGAGAAAGAGGGCGCCGGTCGTTACGCCGTGGTTGATCATCTGCAGGATAGCGCCTTCAATACCCTGGATATTAAGAATGAAAATACCGAGGGTGACAAAACCCATGTGACCAACCGAACTGTATGCGATCAGTTTTTTCATGTCTTTTTGAGCAAGGGCGGCAAAGCCACCGTAAATGATGCCAGCAATGGATAACCAGAGTACCCATGGCATGACCTGGACAACCGCATGTGGCGCGATAGGCAGCGCGAAGCGAAGAAAACCGTAGGTACCCATCTTCAGTAAAATAGAGGCAAGAATGACAGAACCTGCAGTCGGGGCCTCAACGTGTGCTGCCGGAAGCCATGTATGAAACGGAAACATCGGAACTTTGATGGCAAAGGCAAGAAAAAACGCGCCAAAAAGCATAAGCTGCGCAGTGGATGAGTAGTTTTTCCACATGATATCCGGGATGAAGAATGAGTAATCATTGGAAACATACAGCCAGATAATAGCAACAAGCAGGAGGATCGATCCGGCCAGGGTGTAGAGAAAGAACTTAATTGATGCGTAGATCTTTCTTGGGCCACCCCAGATACCGATAAGAAGATACATCGGAACCAGCATTGCCTCCCAGAGAATATAGAAAAGGACAAAGTCCAATGCTGCAAAGACACCAAGCATTGCGGTCTCCATGATCAGAAGACAGACCATGAATGCCTGAACCCGCTTCTTTATATAGGTCCATGATGCGAGCACACAAAACGGCATGATAAGATAGAAATTCCATCAAGAGCGACCACATAGTTGATTTTGAGTGCTTCGACCCAAGGATGAACTTCGGCAAACTGAAAATTGGTCGAATTCTTGTCGAAAGTAAAGAGCAATATCAGGGAAAGCAGCGCAACAACAGATGTTACGGCCAGTGACCAGTACCTGCAGAAAGATTCATTTTTCACCAGAAGAAGAAGCATTGCTCCTGCCAGTGGCATGAAAATAAGCAGGCTGAGGAGTGGAAAGCCGCTGTTGATCGAGTCAAAATATGCTGGATTCATTGGTAATTATATCCGTACTGGTTATGAACAAACGTAGGCAATAAGAGCCAGGGCCGCAAAAGTTATCGAATAGTAAAGTGTCTGCTGGATGTGACCGCGCTGCAATAACGTTGCAATCTGTTTACCGGTACCGCGAACAAGTCTGGCAAATCCGTCAACTACACCATCAATGCCGTTCCAGTCAAACCAGGACCAGAATTTGGCAGTTTCCATAAGGGGATAAAGGCCGAGTACGCGGTATGCTTTGCCAAAGACCGTATCAAACCACTGGATCGGGTTGCAGGCAAGCCAAAGGAATACCTGGCCGCCTTTGCGGTAGAACCAGTCAAGATCAAGGCTGATAGTATTTTTAGCAGGGAGCTTGTGTTTTATAAGGGTAAAGGCCACTACAGTGAAAAAGAGAATCTGCAGGGTTTCACTCAGGTGTGGTGCACTGTATGGGTGATATGCGACACCTTGATTCGGAAGCATTGCGTAGAGAACCGGATAGAAAGTACCGATACCAAAACATAACAGAGCCGCTAACAGCATGGCCATCTGCATGTTGCCGGGTGTATTTTCCTGTTTTCGGTAAAGAGCTGCATCACCATTTTTCTCACCGAGGAAAAGCAGATACGGCAGCCGGAGTCCTGCAGCAAGGAAGGTGCCTGCAGAAACCATTGTTAAAAGGAAGCCGGGGATAAGCAGGTGTTCGTTAAAGCTTGCAGTAATGATCATCGATTTCGAGACAAAACCGCCTATTATCATAAAAATCATGGTGGTCGGCATGGCCTTGTACAGTCCGCCCAGTTCTGTGAGTTTTGATTTTCCTGTTGCCTGAATGACGGCACCGGCTCCCATGAAGAGAAGACCTTTATAAAGTATGTGGGCAACCGCATGGGCACAGGTTCCGTTAATGGCCAGCGCTGTACCTATTCCGACACCCGCAACCATATAACCTACCTGCGAAACAATTTCCCAGCCGAGTAGTCTCCTGATGTCATTTTCCATCAACGCATAGACAATACCGTAGATTGCCATTGCCACACCGAGAACAATCAGGATATCAAAACCGGCAAAACCTCTGGCCAGGGTATAGACCGCAGTCTTGGTTGTAAAGGCGCACATGAAGACGGAGCCTGTCGGGGTTGCCTTACTGTATGCATCGGGCAGCCATGAATGAAAGGGGACAACAGCAGCGTTAAGACCTAGGCCGATCATGATCAGCCAGGTGTAAAGCTGGGTATTGGTTTCGTCAAGCAGATCGAAAGCCAGTGAACCGGTGGCCTGATATTTGAGAACAAAACCAAGCAGCAACATCACACCGCCAAAGGTGTGGACCAGCAGGTATCTGAAACCGGCAGCAGTAGCGCCCTTGTCAGTGTTGAACCAGATCAGGAAGGTTGATGCAAAGGCCATCAACTCCCAGAAGAGGAAAAGGGTAAGGTAGTCGCC
>QKIH01000023.1 GCA_003249645.1 Desulfobulbaceae bacterium
GATTGTCTGTGACCGCGTCTGAGCTTGTACCCTTTTGTTCTTTTCTTTTTGAATACGATGACTTTTTTCGCTCTGCCTTGCTCAGCAATCTTGGCAGTAACCTTCGCACCTTCCAAAGCAGGCTTGCCGATTTTAATCTCGCTGCCGTCTACAACCATAAGAACGTCATTAAGATCGACTGTATCGCCAACATTTCCTTCTATTTTCTCAACACGAAGTTGATCTCCACTTGTGACCTGATACTGTTTGCCACCAGTTCGGATTATTGCGTACATTATATTAACCTCTATATAAGTGTTTATAAGTAGTGTATTACTTAGTCGTCAGAACATGTCAATTTATTCGGTTTAAACAGTAATGTCAACTGTTTTTCAATAACATAAAGTTGACACACAAAAAAAAAGCGGCGACCTGCAGAGTCAATCTGCCAATCACCGCTCCTTTACGAGTTAAAACATAAGCTTAGTTTGTGTAACCAAGCCTCTCGCTTTCACGTTCTTTTCTAATCTGACATGCTTTCTCGAAAGCCGCCTTCTTTCCGTGTTTGTTGATGGAAACGGAAGTCTTTCCCTGTTTGCCGAGATCAGTAACCCAGCTGACTTCATATCTATTCAGCTTTTCATTCAGTCTGACACCGACGACACCGGTCCCTGAATTGGATACGGTAACCATGTGTTTGTTAGTTCTGACCTTGCCGAGTTTCTTCTCGACTTTATCCCGCCAGCTGATTGCTGAAAGAAGGCTTGAATATCTGCCTCCGCATTTCTTATCAGAAAAAAACTTTGAATGTGTCCTGCCGAGATATCTTACCCTGACATACCAGCCATGAGTTCTTTTTGACTCCTGATCAATTCTTGCGATATCTTTGTGCTTCTCTAAAAGTAATTTTTGCTTTTTTAAATCTTCCATTTTATCCTCATGCGATCTATTTGTACTAACAGTGTGCTACTCTGTGAAAATCATTTGTTCATTAACACACAATTCCTAACAAAACCTACTGATACTACTTTAATAGTCAGGCGAAAAATGTCAACATATTATTTTTTGTTTAACCTTCCATTAACACAGTCGTTTTATCTTTTTCATAAGTAAATATACGTAGTTCCCACCTAGGTAAAAATATGCAGAAAAATGAAATAAACATCAATGCGCTTGTAACAATCATTAGGACCCTGCGTTCTGACAACGGATGCCCATGGGATAAAAAACAGACACCTGAATCACTGTCCAAATATATAAAAGAAGAAACAACGGAACTTCTAGAAGCAATACAATCAGGCGACACAGATAATCTTTGCGAAGAACTGGGCGATGTCCTCTACCTTGTAGTTATGCTTTCCGAGATCCATACAGACCGTCAACAGTTTGACCTAAGCGATGTTATCAGATCAATTTCCGATAAACTGGTCCGCAGACACCCGCATGTATTCGGCGACGAAGAAGTTACAGACGAGGCAGAACTCAAAGCGCTTTGGGAAAAGATCAAGGCAGAAGAAAAGAAAAATAAAATTTGACAGTTTCGCCCACTGCCTATATACTAAGAGGTTTCCTAGGCATTATTGCCTATGTATAAACGGTATTGTCTTTTTTAGACATCCTCTTCGCTCTCTGCACTAGTCATGATAGCGAGGGCCACACAACGGGTTAACACCCAAATTATTTTACGTCCGTGAGGAGGAACTCAATGAGAAGGTATGAAACGATCTATATTCTCAGACCAGGTCTTGGTGAGAACGAGATCACTACAATCATCGAAAACACCAACCAGCTTATCAAAGATGTTGATGGTTCCATCATTTCTTTCCAGAAATGGGGAATGAAAAAGCTTGCTTATCTTATTAAAAAAGAAAGCCAGGGCTTCTACGTCTATTGTGACTACACTGCTACTCCTGAAGTCGTCGCCGAAATGGAGCGTAAGTTCCGTATTGATGATGCAGTTCTCAAATATCTGACAGTTAAACTTGCTGACTCAATTACTGCCGAGCAGATTGTTGCTGCTGCTGATGAAGCAGAGGCCAAGCTTGCAGCAAAAGCTCTGGAAGATGAGGAATCTGATTCTGATGATTCCGACGACGAAGAAGAATAATCTTATCTCAATTACAGGAGAACAATAGCAATGGCACCTAGAACACAAAAGAAACTTTTTACCCGCAAAAAAGTCTGCCGTTTCTGCGTAGATAAAGACTTAACTATAGATTACAAAGATGTTAAAACTCTTCGTAATTTTGTTTCTGAAAGAGGAAAAATCATTCCTCGCAGAATCGTTGGCACCTGTGCAACCCACCAGCGTCAACTTTGTGAGGCAATTAAAAGAGCACGTCAAATTGCTCTTCTTCCTTACTCAGGAAACACCCAGGGTTAATTAAAAAAGCTCAAGCGGTAATGAACCAGGGAAAAGCCCCGCTCAATATAAAACAGATAATTCAATTTATCTTTATAGCATTCTGGACTTTCACCCTTCCGGGCGTTGGGTTAACCCTCATATCCTGGATATATTTTCTCATTCCGCTTCTGGTTTTTGTATATTTACAAAAATTTGGACTGAATACGGGAAATAAGCTTGTCATCATTGCATTCATTTTAAGTCTGCTGACAAGCCTAATAATTGGATCAACGTATTCACAACTGTTCGTTTTAACTCTCATTCCGCTTGGTTACATGCTGAATTTTTCAGCATCCAGGAATGAGACACCAGCTTCTGCTGGATTTAAAGGAGTCTTGATTCAGGGCTTCTGCTGGCTTGCTTACGGCTTTATCATATCAGCCCTACATGGAAAATCTCTCCATACTGAGCTGATAACAAGTTTTACCAATGGTGTAGACGAAGCCATAAGCCAATACAGAACGAGTGATAGTATCCCGGCGGATACTTTAGCTGCATTAGAACAGACATTTTATCAGCTGAAGACCACCTTGCCGCTTATATTTCCTTCGTTTGTTGTCAGCAGTGTTATTGTACTGGTCATTTTCTCCATGGTCGGAGGCAGTATCATACTCCAAAAGTATGGTACCAGTACCGGTTGGAAGCCGTTTTCACAATGGCAACTGCCGGACAGAGCCATCTGGTTTGTTATCCTGGCCGCCGGTATTACACTGGCAGATATACCTTCCAGAATAGCTGGTATAAATCTGCTTATAATTGGAGCCGTTATTTATTGTATACAGGGTTTGTCAATATTTTCATTTTTTGTCAATAAATGGCGACTTCCCCGTTTTTTTAAGACGGTGTTATATATAACTGTTATTTTTCAATCTTTTGGTACAGCCCTGCTCTTGACTCTTGGGCTTTCCAGTGTGTGGATTGACTACAGGAATTTCGGTAAAAAAGCAGAAGAATAAAAAACGAAACGTTTTTGAAGACGTATAGACCATAGCACTTAAGGAGTCGACAATGGAACTCATATTAAAAGAAACTATTAACACCCTCGGTCAGATCGGGGATGTGGTCACCGTAAAGGACGGTTACGGTAGAAACTATCTTCTTCCTCAAGGTAAAGCAGTACTTGCCACCAAAGCAAGCCTTGAAGAACTCGAAAAAAATAAAGCTGAGATAGCAGCAAAAGTTGCCGAAGAGACAAAAATTGCAGAAGGCATCGGCAAAAAGATCAGCGGCAACACCATTACCATCGAGCAGCTTGCTGGTGATGACGGTCGTCTTTTCGGTTCTGTTACCACTGCAGATATCGCTGAAAAAATCTGCGCACTCGGTATTGAAATCGATAAGCGTCAGGTTGTACTTACCGATCCTATCAAGGCTGTTGGTGAATACGAAGTTGAGATAAAAGTAGGCTACAGCGTTACTGCAGAAGTCAAAGTTGTAGTAGTTGCTGCCGGAAAGGAATAAGAAGCTTCCTGCATATAAATCCTCTCTCAAACACAACTAAATGTTGTGTTTGAATGACGATTGTTGTACTGATTACACACCTTGGGAGGTATCTTCCAAGGTGTGTTTTTTTTAGATCATCCCGCAGTGCTTTCTTGATTACATTGGCATGAAGCCAGTTATCGCTAAACCCGTTTCGTCTACTATACTGATGAGTTTCGAATCTGCATTAGCCACGAGCCAATCGTCAACAATAGTCAAAAAAATTCCACCGCAAAACCTTGAAGCGGAGCAGTCAATTCTCGGCTCTCTTCTCCTCAATGATTCCGGATTCGGTGTTGTGCTGGAAATTGTTAAAACTGAAGACTTTTATACCCGTTCTCATCGTCTCATATTTGATGCTCTCATCGAGCTTTTTCAAAAAAATGAACCTCAGGATCTGATTACCGTCACCAGTGTTCTCAAGGATAAAAACCAGCTCGAGGAAGTTGGCGGAGCCTCTTATCTTGCCACCCTTACATCTATAGTTCCAGTCACCAGCAATGTCGCCAGCTACGCGAAAATTGTTCGGCAGAAATCCATTTTACGGAACCTGATTGAGGTTAACTCGGATATCGCCAACCGTTGCTATGAAGAGCAGGGAGACATCGATCAGCTTGTTGACGAAGCGGAGCAGGCCATTTTTGAAATTGCCGGCTCCAAAGGCGGAGCCAATTTCACGCCTATTAAACAGATTGTCCCCGCTGCATTTAAAAAGGTTGAAGAACTTTTTAAGCGAAAGGAACTCATCACCGGCGTCCCTACCGGCTACAATGAAATTGATAAAATGACTGCCGGACTTCAACCCTCTGATCTCATCATTCTCGCTGCCCGTCCCTCTATGGGTAAAACATCCTTTGCAATGAATATTGCCCAGCATGCAGCTATAGTTGAAAACACCGGCGTTGCAGTATTCAGCCTTGAGATGTCTAAAGAACAGCTCGTCATGAGATTGCTGAGTTCAGTCGGAAGAATCGACTCCCAACGTATTCGTACAGGTAAACTGCACGAGGAGGACTGGCCGAAACTCTCAAGAGCGGTAGGCATGCTGTCAGAGGCGCCTATTTACATCGATGACACACCGGCTATCTCTGTTCTCGACATGAGAGCAAAAGTCCGCAGACTTGCTGCCCAGCACGATATAGGGCTCATTGTTGTTGATTATCTCCAACTCATGCGCGGCAGGTCAACAACAGAGAACAGGACGCAGGAAATCAGTGAAATTTCACGTTCTCTCAAAGCATTGGCTAAAGAACATAATGTTCCTGTCATTGCGCTATCCCAGCTTAACCGAGGTCTTGAAAGCCGTACAGACAAAAGGCCTATGATGTCTGACTTGCGTGAATCAGGGGCGATCGAACAGGATGCTGATATTATTACCTTCATCTATCGCGATGAGGTATACAACAAGGCAGAAGACAACCCGAATAGAGGGATAGCCGAAATCATTATCGGAAAGCAGAGAAACGGTCCTACAGGCACGGCAAAGCTCTATTTCATCAAAGAATTTACCATGTTTGAAAATTTTTCCAGTTTCGATGACCCGGCTTATATTCCGGGTGAATAAATGCAAGTATAACCTAGTGTTAGAGGAATCAATATGAGCAGTGAAGCACCGTTAAACGATCGTTATGATTTTCAGGCCATTGAAAAGAAATGGCAGGATACATGGATATCCGAAAAAACATACAAAACCACTGAAGATGAGAGCAAAGAGAAATATTATGTTCTTGAAATGTTTCCCTACCCCTCCGGCCGCATCCATATGGGCCATGTACGGAATTATTCAATCGGTGATGTCGTTGCCCGCTATAAACGTTTAAGAGGCTTTAATGTTCTTCATCCCATGGGCTGGGATGCCTTCGGTATGCCGGCTGAAAATGCTGCGATTAAAAACAATTCGCATCCTGCAGTCTGGACCTATGACAACATAGACTACATGAGAAACCAGCTTGGTCAGCTTGGTCTTTCATATGACTGGGACAGAGAAATAGCAACCTGCAACCCGAAATACTATAAATGGGAGCAGAAACTCTTTATTGAAATGTTCAATAAAGGTTTGGTTTACCAAAAGAAAACCACCGTTAACTGGTGCAACACCTGTCAGACCGTTCTTGCCAACGAACAGGTTATCGATGGTGCATGCTGGCGTTGCGATGAACTTGTTCAACCTAAGGAGATGAGAGGCTGGTTCTTTAAAATAACAGATTATGCAGAAGAACTGCTTCAGGATCTTGACAAACTCAGCGGATGGCCTGAGAAAGTGGTCACCATGCAGCGCAACTGGATAGGAAAATCAACCGGCCTGGCATGCGATTTCAAGGTTGACGGTCTTGATGAAAATATTCGAATCTTCACCACCAGGCCAGATACTATTTTCGGCGTCACCTTCATGTCTATTGCAGCCGAGCATCCGCTGCTTGAGAAACTGGTTGCCGGAACCGACAGAGAACAAGAGGTTCTTGATTTTGCCAACCAGATAAAAGTTGAAAAACAGCAGCGCAACATCGAGGAAGAGGTTGTTAAGAAAGGCATCTTTACCGGACGCTACTGTATCAATCCCTTTAATGGTGAAAAAGTTCCAGTTTATGTCGCCAATTTCGTCCTGGTAGAATACGGTACCGGTGCTGTTATGGCTGTTCCGGCTCACGATCAGAGGGATTTTGAATTTGCCCGCCAATACGATCTGCCAATCACTCCTGTGGTTATTCCCGAAGGGACTGATCTTGTTGCAGATAAAATGACTGAAGCCTCTACTGCTGCCGGTGTCCTGAAAAACTCAGGCAATTTTACCGGGCTTGATTCAGAAGACGCGAAAACCAAGATCATTGCTCACGCCAAAGAAAACGGCTTCGGTGACGCCCATATCACCTTCCGGCTGCGTGACTGGGGTATATCACGCCAGCGTTACTGGGGAGCACCTATTCCAATGATCTATTGTGACAGTTGCGGTGTTGTCCCTGAAAAACTTGAAAACCTGCCTGTGGTCCTCCCGGAAGACAAAGAAAGCCAGCAGAGTAGCTGTGCGCCGCTTCATCAACGTCCATCATTCATTGAAACAACTTGCCCCTGTTGTGGCAAACCAGCCAGGCGTGAAACTGACACCATGGATACCTTTGTTGAGTCATCATGGTATTTTGCTCGTTACACCTCGCCACGCAATGAGGAGGCCATTCTCGATGAGAAGGCTTCAAAATACTGGCTTGCAGTCGATCAGTATATCGGTGGAGTTGAGCATGCAATTCTTCACCTCCTCTATTCCAGATTTTTTGTCAAGATTCTGCGTGATCTCGGCTATCTTGAGATTGACGAGCCGTTTACCAATCTGCTTACCCAGGGAATGGTCATCAAAGATGGTTCCAAGATGTCAAAATCAAAAGGCAATGTCGTTGACCCCAACGACCTCATACAGGAATACGGCGCAGATACGGTAAGACTTTTCAGTCTCTTTGCCGCTCCTCCACAGAAAGACCTTGAATGGAACTCGAAAGGCGTAGAGGGCTCGTCAAGATTCATCAACCGACTCTATCGTTTCGGTGTGAGCAATAAAGAGCTGATTGCATCATCTTCCGACTCAATTGAATCAGAACTGGAAGGTATCAGCAGAGACATACACCGCAAGACGCACCAGACAATCAAGCGTGTCACTGAAAATATTGAAAACAATTTCCATTTCAACACTGCCATCTCAGCAGCGATGGAGCTTTTCAATATGCTCTCTTCTGCAACTGACAAACAGGAGGAAGTTGCACCTGAGGTAATCTCCAGTGCATATAAAACCATGCTTATTCTCCTTTCACCGATGATTCCGCATTTTACCAGTGAAATGTGGCAGATTATAGGTAATAAAGAGTCTATTGAAAATGAACCATGGCCGGAGTTTGACCAGGAGGCAGCCAAAGAAGATCTGCTGACCATTGTTGTTCAGGTAAACGGCAAGGTTCGAGCCCGACTTAATGTCCCGGCAGATATTGAAGACGAGCCGTTAAAGGAAATGAGCTGTGAAGATGAAGGTGTGAAAAAATTTATCGATGGAAAATCAATAAGAAAGATAATTGTGATTAAGAAGAAACTTGTCAATATCGTTGTTTGATACTACAATGTTTTTTCACCTGATATCAAATAGTAACATTAAATTGAGTTGATCAGAAAGGACTGAAAGGAGAACTCCAATTGAAAAAATTTACTTACATATTGCCGTTACTTTTGCTTTCTGCCCTTGTGTTTTCCGGGTGTGGATACAGAAATCCCAATGTTTATACTGGTCCTGAGAAGACTATTTATATTACGACCTGGAACAACCGAACAAACGTTCTGAGTCTTGATATCGATATCTACAAATCTCTTGTTAAATGGTTTCAGAAATCAGGAAAAATTAACGTGACCAACAAACGAGAAGGCTCCGATTTGATTCTCGCAGGAGAAATCCTGTCAATAGATCAGCCAAGTTTGTCATACGGTGCAAAGCAAGCTGCAACCGAGGTTAAACTCAAACTGAAAATTCGATATATTGTTAAAGATCTCCATACCGGTAAAGTTGTTCTTGAAGTTCCTTCTGAACTGTGGACAGAAGATTATCTTGTTGGAAGTACATCAACTGAAACAAGTGACAACGAAAGTGAAGCACTTGACACTATTATTGATGATCTTTCCCAGAAAATCTATCGCGCAGCCATTAAAGAGCTGACCAAAGAATAATCTGCATCCTGCTTAACTTCCAGCCGGGTCTCTTACGAGAGATTCGGCTTTTTTTTATGAAAATCGGCACAGTAAATCTCGACAATCCGTTCATTCTTGCCCCGCTCGCCGGATACACCGATCTTCCATTCAGACTTCTCTGCAAACGTTATGGTGCAGGCCTCTGCGTTTCTGAAATGATAAGCTGTCATGGCCTTTTTTATCGACAAAAGAAAACGCTCGAGATGCTGGCTTCCGTTGAGGAGGAAAGACCGGTCTCCTTTCAGCTTTTCGGCGCAGAACCTGATATAATGGCTCAGGCCACCACTATTCTGAATGATTTTTCACCTGATATCATTGATATCAATATGGGCTGTCCGGTAAAAAAAGTGACCAAGAAAGGCGCTGGTGCTGCCATGATGGCCGAACCAAAACTGGCTGAAAAGGTGATGAAGGCGGTCATTGAAAATGCCTCCTGCCCTGTTACCGTAAAATTCCGTACAGGAGTCACCCTGGAAAATGAAACAGCCGTTGAATTTGCCAGGATGTGCGAACAAAACGGAGCTTCTGCTGTTATTGTTCACGGCAGATCATGGTCGCAGGGGTTTTCCGGCACGGCTGACTGGACAGTTGTTGAAAAAGTGAAAAAAGCCGTGACGATCCCGGTAATAGGCAACGGAGATATCACATCATATCAGATGGGGCTCGACCGTATGGCAGAAACCGGATGTGACGGCATCATGATCGGCAGGGCCGCCGTTGGCAATCCTTTTATCTTTTCTGCACAAAGAATGGACATTTCACTGCCGCTGCTGGCAAAGGCAGCCCATGAACATTTATTGCTCATGCAAGAGCATCTGCCGGTGGACAAGATGCTCGGTTGCATCAAGAGCCATATAGGCAGATATTTTAAAAATGAAAAAGGAAGCGCTTATATCAGAAAGAAAGTCTTTGAATGCAAGACTTTTGACGAGCTTGTCGACTTCGTTCTTTCCTACGCTTCCCTCTAGAAATTTCAGGCAGAGAAAGGCTCCTTCTAGACCCGTCTTTTTGCAGCCTGAACCGTGTTCTTCATCAGCATGGTTATGGTCATTGGGCCAACCCCTCCTGGGACAGGAGTAATCTTGGAGGCTTTTTCAAGAACGTTATCAAAGTCAACGTCGCCTGCAAGCAAAGCCTTACCCGACTCTGTTTCCCCTACCCGATTAACACCAACATCTATCACGACGGCACCCTCCTTTACCATATCGGCAGTAATTACCCGGGCAACACCAACGGCAGCAATGAGAATGTCCGCTTTCAGACAATGCTCTTTCAGGTTTTTGGTTCTGGTATGGCAAACTGTAACGGTTGCATTCCCGCCTCGCCTTTTCTGTATCATCAGGTTGGCAATGGGTTTACCCACAATATTGCTGCGGCCGACGACAACAACTTCAGCTCCGCTCGTCTCGACACCGCTCCTGATAAGCAGCTCGAGGATGCCGTGAGGAGTACATGGCAGATAGCAATCTTCCCCAAGCATCATCAACCCGACATTGACAGGATGAAAGCCATCGACATCCTTCTCAGGGGTTATTGCATTAATGACCTTTGACTCATCCATGTGGTCAGGCAGAGGAAGCTGAACAAGTATGCCATCGATGTTTTCCTGTTTATTATATTTGTCTATCAGTTCAAGCAACACCGCTTCACTTGTCTCGGCACTCAAGGTCACCTGGGTTGAGTCAATCCCAAGAGATCTTGCCGTCCTGTTTTTGGCAGCCACATAGGATTGAGATGCGGGATTTTCACCAACGAGTATGGTAACCAACCCGGGCACTACATTCTGTTTTGCCAGTGTTTCTATCTCAATTTTCAGCTCTTCACGTATGTCGCTGGCAACCTCACTTCCACGAATTATTTTATCTTCCATAATATCTCCAAATGTTAAGCCTGCTTACGTACCTCTTTATCCAGTTATTTATCACATAGCAACCAATGGGAGATAATCGGGTTTCCATCGCATTTTGCTGATAAGCTCCTTCATACGAACCTCATCATTTAAATGTTGAAAACTCGCATAAACACATGGTCGGCTTAAATCTTTTTCAACTGCAGTCATTGCAACACTCTGCGCAACTTTAACGGTAATATCAGAAATTTTATCGATTGACGGCAGCAATGCCCCCTTTTGCAGATCCTTGCTTTCTACACATCGGGCAACCGTTTGGGCAGCAACTGTAAAAAATTCCGGCAACACCTGCCTAGCCCCTGATGCCAGTACCCCAAGGCCGATTCCTGGAAAAACAAATATAGAATGACACTGCCTGATTATCTGCGTATCGGTTTCAAGATCTTTTTCAAAAGGCAGCGATGTTGCAATTAGTGCCGTGTCTTTGCTCCACTGCTGGAGGTTTTTCACTAAATCGTCATTGTTTGAGGTAGACAGAGAAATTATGACCGGACGTTCAGTATTTGCCGATAACAACTCAACACAGGATTTTTCGATACCGGTCATTTCGTCTGTTGTATCGATTAACACAGTTATTCCAGCTTGTTCAATGATATCCTGAATACTGGACTTATTATTGAACCAGGGAAGCTTTTTCTTGTTCTTGCCATATTTTTTCTTGTATGAAGCGACATTTCTGGCACTCATAACCAGCCCTTCGGAACCGATAAGGTAGATACAATCAATAGCCTCTTCAGCAGAAGCGCCCTCCTCTATCAGCCATTGCTCAAGCTGCTGAGCAACACCGACACCAGCTGTATCAGCTCCGTTTATAAGAATTTTCTGTTCTTTAAGTGATTGTCCTTTGAGCTTCATGGCATTAATAAGCGCCGCAAGAACAACCGAGCCGGTGCCCTGAATATCGTCATTAAAAGAAATAATCTCTTCTTCAAAGGCATCTTTAATACTGAACGCATTCTGCTTTGAAAAATCTTCCCACTGACAAAGCGCATTGGGGAAAACGTTTCTGAATGCCCTTACAAACCGCCCCATAAACGCGAGGTATTCTTCACCTTTCAACCGTTGATGCCGCCAGCCGAGATACCTTTCATCATTGAGAAGTTCCTCATTATCTGTACCGACATCAAGAGATATGGGCAGGCAATGCCAAGGAGCAACACCTGCTGCCTGGGTATAGAGCATCAGTTTACCAAGAGAAATGGTGATGCCGCCGATGCCTTGATCCCCTATACCATGAATACCCTGATTATCTGTCACAACAGCTACCCGAATGTCTCTTTGCAGATAACGGCGGAGGATATCTTCAGCCGAGTCAATGTTGCCCGGGTAAAAATGAAGGCCATTGGCCTGCCGGAACATCGATGAATACCGTTTGACAACCTCGGCGATTGTCGGGGTATAGATTATATTGATATATTTTCTGAAGTCACTATGGATAAGTGCATGTGCCAGCGTTACATTTCTATCGAAAATACCGCGGATAAAAATATATTTTTCTATATCATCGACCTTTGCACTGACGGTCTTGGCAGAATTATCAATCTGATCTTCGAGAGGTCTCACGCCCGGCGGCAGGATCGCTTTTAAGCCTAGCCTTTCACGTTCTGATTTGTTAAAAGCTGTTCCTTTGTTAATAAAACTGCAGGCGTTGACACTTGTTCCACTTCCATAAACGAGAATTTCCCTGGTGTTGCCAAACTCATCATATTTAAAACTGTACTGGTTCTCAGACATGCGAATCTCCACAAGATAAAACTGCACAATTGACAACGATCTTTGCCACTATATAATACCGAACTATGGAAGATTGGAAAGTAATTTTACATAACAGCATTTCTACTGCGGATCAACTTGCTGATCAAGACTATATTTTTACGCAGCCGGATTCGATACGTGATGTCTGCAAAAAGTATCCGATGCGCATCAACCAGTATTACCTCAATCTCATTAAAGAGCACGGATCACCATTACTGCTGCAGGCAGTACCCGATATAAAAGAGCTTAAGGACCACGTCTGCCTGGACGACCCCCTTGCTGAAGAAAGACTCAGCAAAACGGCAAATCTGGTGCATAAATATCCTGACCGGGTCCTATTTCTGGTTAGCTCCCGGTGTGCCATGTATTGCCGGTACTGCACAAGAAAAAGAATGGTCGGAACAAAACAGATGCAGATAACGCCTGAAACCATCAGTCGCGGCATCGAATACATACAAGATACACCTGCCGTCCGTGAGGTCCTCCTCTCCGGAGGCGACCCGCTGCTGCTTGAAGATGAAGAGCTTGATTCAATTCTTTCCCGCTTGCACAGGATTGAACATGTCGAAGTAATACGTATTGGCACCAAAGTTCCATGCACCTTGCCCATGCGCATCACACCAAAGCTCGTCAATATTCTGAAAAAATACCACCCGCTTTACATAAACACCCATTTCAATCACCCTGCAGAGCTGACTGACGAAGCCCGTAAGGCATGCAATTTACTGGCTGACGGCGGGATACCGCTTGGCTGTCAGACCGTATTGCTAAGAAATATCAACGATGACGCACAAACCCTCAAGGCTCTCTTTCTGGGACTTCTGAAAATGAGGGTAAAACCGTATTATCTTTTTCAGTGTGACCTTACCAGGGGAACGAACCATTTTCGCACCTCAACCAGATCCGGCATCAGTATTATGAGACAGCTGATCGGCACTATTTCAGGAATGGCTATTCCGACCTACGCCCTCGACGCCCCGCATGGTAAAGGCAAGATCCCGCTTACCCCTCAATACATTCGTAACTTCGGGAAAGAACTTGAATTTGATAATTACCTCGGCGAACTGTGTCTTTATCCTGAAGAACTCGATTATTAATTTTTTCTTCAGAGTTCTTGCTTCGGAGTGTTGGTTGACGCTATAGTAGATCATAACCGGTTATTAATTAACGTTTTCAATTTCCAACAGATTCAGGGCAAAAATGGACAGACAAGAGCTTCTTCAGAAAGTGCTCAGTTCAGATGAACTCCCCACGCTGCCGACAGTGGCCTCCAAACTGATCACACTGACAACCAGAGAGGATACAACACTTAGTGATATTGCAGATCTGGTATCACAGGACATTGCACTTTCATCCAAGATTTTAAAAGTCAGCAACTCAGCGTTCTACAGCTTCGCCCAGGAGATAGGCTCCATAAAACAGGCGGTTTCCATTTTAGGAACCAACGCAGTGCGAAGTCTGGTTCTTTCTTTTTCATTTCTCACCATACGATCCGGAAGAAAGAAATCTGTTTTCAACTTTGAAAAGTTCTGGGAACGTTCGCTGGCATCAGCCGTAGCTTCCAAACTTATCCTCGAGAAAGTAAAAGGGGCCGATACCGATGAAATATTTATTTCCGGCCTCCTGCAGAATCTCGGCGAACTGATTTTTGCTAGAACATTTCATAAAGAATATGACGAGCTGCTCGTTAACATTGAAGAAAATCAGCATGATCTCATAAGTGCTGAAGAGACAGTCTTTGGTGAGACCCACTGCTATATCGGATACCAGGTAGCAAAAACCTGGGGCTTCCCCGATATTCTTGCCCTGCCGATTCTGTTTCACCACGACCCATCCTATTATGACGGCAGTAATAAGCACATTCTCAACACCATCAAAGCTGTCCATTTGAGTGATTTGCTGATTAATATCATCTATTCTGACAAACCGGATCAATATCATAAGCAATTTTCAAAAGAAGCGAAGAAGCTCCTTGGTCTTCAGCCTGAAGATATCGACGATATCTTTGCCGGCGTCCATCACCAGGTAAAGAAGGCCGGTGATTATTTTGGCCTTAAGATCAAAGAACCCAGACCGATACAGGAAATTCTCCAGGAGGCAAACATCCGTTTAAGCCTGCTCAATCTTGACTATGATCAGATGAACAAAGAGCTTATAGACGCGAAAATTGCTCTCGAAAACCTGACCAAGGAACTGCGGGAGAAGAACAAGATACTTGATAATCTTGCAAATATTGACGGTTTGACCGAGGTGTACAACCACAGGTATATGCAGCACACCCTTGATCAGGAAATAAGCCGGGCCATGCGAAACGACGGCATGATTGGCTTTATTTTGTGTGATATTGATCATTTCAAGAAGTTCAATGATTCCTATGGACACCAGGCCGGCGATACTATTCTGAAGGAATTCTGCACGATTTTACAATCCAATCTGAGAAAATATGACACTCTTGCCCGCTACGGCGGCGAAGAGTTCGCCATAATCCTGCCTGAAACAAATGAGGAAGATGCTTTAGCTGTAGCAGAGAAGCTGCGGCAGGTAATTGACAGCGCCGAATTTGAAGAAAGCCATGAAAGACATCATGTGACAGCCAGTTTCGGCGTCTCTGTATGCAAACCGTCGATCGTTGATGATTTTTCAAAAAACAGTTTTATCAGTGAAGCCGATGAAGCTCTTTACCTTGCAAAAAAAGAAGGAAGGAATTGCGTTAGACTTTATAAACAAAAGAAAAAATGGTATAATTTCTAACCTTATTAATTTAGCAGAGATTTCTACACCATGACAGAAGAAACCACTTTTAATTATCGTTTTGATTTTCCTGACGGGTCTAAAAAACGTTTTCTCATTAAACTTGATGCACAGACTTTCACAGTGAAATCAAATGTGCAGCGACCGCCGGAATGGACAGAGCTGCACAACAACCAGTGTACCTGCTGTCGCCTTGATCGGGAAACCGTCCGTTATTGTCCTGTAGCAGTCAATATTGCTGAATTAATCAGTTCATTCAAAGATATCATCTCCCATGAAGCGTGTACTGTTTCCTGCATTACCGCAGAACGGACATATATAAAAGATACCATCGTACAAGACGGGCTAAGTTCAATTCTGGGCATTATCATGGCCACTTCCGGCTGTCCGACAATGAATATTCTCAAACCTATGGCAAGATTCCATCTGCCCTTTGCCAGTGTTGACGAGTCGATGTTCCGCTCGGTGTCCGTCTACCTCCTTCGCCAGTATTTCATAGAACAGCGCGGCGGCAAGGGAGATTTCTCCCTCTCAGTAATGCAGAAGTATTATGAACAGATCGAGGAAGTCAATCAGGGCATTCTGGGAAGAATAAGAACAGCATCCAATCTCGATGCAGATAAGAATGCCATCGTCATTCTCAATTGCCTTGCACAGATCCTCAACATGGAAGTCGAAGATAATCTCTCATCGCTGCAGCGCTATTTCTTTACCGATGAGAAGAAATGACGACTAGAGATCACATCATGTTTTCAGGATCCATATCGACTTGAATCCTGGTGTTTTTTCCATAAGAACATTGCTGAGCAAGACTGTCTATCGTTTTTCCTACCCAGATCAAATCTTCCACATGCGGTGATTTGATCATCAGCTGATAACGGTATTTTTCCTTCAACCGATCCAGAGGAGCCGGTGCAGGCCCCATTATCACGAGTCTTTTTGCCAGCTCCTTATCTTCTTCCAAAGCAGTTTCATACAATTTTTTCCGTATCTGCAAACCGGTATTTTCAACATCCATGCGCTGTGCGCTGTCGATATGGATGGCCAGCATCCTGATAAAAGGAGGATAAACCGGTGATTGCCTTAACTGAATTTCATGTTCATAGAATCCATCAAAGTCATGATTCTTCGCATTCTGGATGGCATAGTGATACGGCTGCATGGTCTGAATGATCACCCGGCCCTTTTCTTTTCCTCGCCCTGCTCTGCCTGTAACCTGACTTATCAGCTGATAGGTTCTTTCTGCAGCCCGGAAATCGGGCATATGCAGGCCGCTGTCGGCATAGACCACGCCAACCAGGGTAACGCCTGGAAAATCATGCCCCTTCGCGATCATCTGGGTTCCTACCATGACATCGATTTTTCCCTCATGCATGTCATGAACCGTTTTCAAAAACTGCTGTTTATCACGTGTTGAATCAGAATCCAGACGTGCAATTCTTGCATCCGGCAAGAGCGTTTGTAACTCTTCCTGAATCCGTTCGGTTCCGAAGCCGACCGGTATAAGTTTATCGGACCTGCAATTCTCACAGACCAAATGGGAGGTAAGAGAGTAATTACAATAATGGCAGACAAGACGGTTGATCGACTTGTGGAGTGTCAGAGAAACATGGCAATTTTTACACTCGACCTGCTTTCCACACTCTCTGCAGATCACAACCGATGAAAAACCACGCCTATTCAACAAGATAACTGACTGTTGTCTTTTGTTGTAATTTTCAACAATAGCATCAGCCAGCTGTGGCCAGAAAATACGTTTTTTTTCTCGAGTGGAGTTTTGCCGAATATCAACGATTGTCACCTCAGGCAGGCTTTGACTCCCTGCCCGTTTCTCCATTTTCAGCAGTGTATATTTTCCATGGATTGCATTGTAGTAGCTGACAACAGACGGCGTAGCCGATCCAAGCAACACTGTTGAATTATTTAGTTTCCCTCTTAATACCGCAAGATCACGCCCGTTATATCTGAAACTGTCATCCTGTTTAAATGCCCCGTCATGTTCTTCATCAACGATTATCAGACCGATATTTTCAAGAGGAGCAAAAACTGCTGAACGTGCCCCGATAACAATCCTGGCTTTCCCGGTGAGGGCATTAAACCATTGATCATATTTCTGTCCGGGAGTAAGCCCTGAATGCTGGAGAACAACCTGATCCTGAAATCTTGCAATAAAATGTGATTCGAGCTGGGTGGCCAAGGCGATTTCCGGCACCAGCACCAGTACATCCTTTCCCCTTTCAATGGTATGAGCAGTTGCCCTTAAATAGACTTCTGTCTTGCCGCTGGCCGTTACTCCATGGAGCAGAAAAGGAGAAAATTTTTCAGAATCAATTGCTTCAACAAGGGCCGAGTACGCCCGCTGCTGCTCCCCTGTGAGATTTTCCGGGATTTCCCGCTGAATATACTGCCCGCCAAAAGGATTTCTGAAAATACGCTGTTCGTTCTTTATCACAAGACCTTTTTCAAGAAGCGATGGAACAGCTTTTCGTGCACCTGAATAGTTTTTAAAAAGCTCTTTTCCAGGTATCTGAGAAACATTGTTGGCTGACAAATAACTGGCAATCTCATTCAGCGTATTCTTTTCTATAAGCTTCAATCCATCGTCCAGCGAATCAGCAGAAAATGACGAAGCTGTCTGTGCGAATTTATTATTCAGGCCATAACAGGTTTCTGTCTTTTCCTTTACCTTATCAGAAACAATATGATCAGATAGCTTGACGATCTTCTGCTGCTCGAGCTTATTTACAAGGGTCTTGCTGGAAGATTTCTTCAGGATCGCTTTTGTGCTTGCACCGGAAAGCATCTTTTTTAAATGCAGTTCATCCAACCACGCTTTTTCTTCCGGCCTGCACAGAGCCTTTGCATCGATAAGCCCCTCCTCGTCGATAAGCTCCAGTTTCTTTTCACTTTTTGAAACAAGGCCTGCCGGGAGCGCGGCCTTGATAGCCATACCGAGTGGAATAGAATAATATGTTGCGGTCCATTGAAAAAACGGCACCATATTAGGGTGGAAAAGAGGGATATCATCTAGAAATTCACTTGCTGCTTTTACAGTAAAGTCGACGTCATGGGCTGCTTCACAGTCGACTACATACCCGGTTATCTTTCTGCCGGACAGGTTGACAAAAACACGACGGCCAATGTATTTTTCAGCCTCGGCGACACTGTCAGCCCGATAGCCGGAAGGGAATTTATATGAAAGCGTCTCAGAGACGGGAGCAGCTACTGCAACCTTTAGCCAGATCATATTATTGCTTTGCTTCTTTAATGAATATCGTATCAGATTAAGACAAACTCAACAGCATGGCAGACCGTCTTGCTTTCATGTTGGATATAGAATATACAGTGCAGTCACAGACGGAAAAACAGTTTATCACCATCCATAACATAATGTGTTTCGAGAGTGCTCAGGCCTCATTTCATAACACAAATATTTTATATTATCATCAATCTATAATTTTTCATGATTATCCGCTATCCAGAGAATCTTCCAATTTGTCAGTACCGCACTCAATTTCTCGAACTCATCGAGAAATCACGTGTTATCATAGTGGAAGGTGAAACCGGAAGCGGTAAAACAACTCAGCTACCGAAATTCTGTCTCGAGTACCTAGCCGACAAACCCGGAAAAATCGGCTGTACTCAACCAAGAAGGATAGCAGCTTCGACTGTCTGTTTTCGTGTGCAGGAAGAACTTGAAGATGATGGCACACTGGTCGGCTACAAGATTCGCTTTCATGATAAAAGCAGGAAGTCAAATCGAATCAAATTCATGACTGACGGCGTCTTGCTGGCAGAGACCAAAAATGATCCTTTTCTCAATGAATACGACATAATAATTATTGATGAAGCCCACGAAAGAAGTCTCAACATCGATTTTCTGCTCGGCTACCTGAAAAACCTCCTTGAGAAACGCAGAGATCTTAAAATTATCATCACTTCTGCAACAATTGATACGAAAAGTTTTTCAAAACATTTCAGCAATGCTCCTGTCATCAGCGTTGAAGGAAAGACCTACCCTGTAACAGTACGATATAATCCGTATGATGAGCAGGAAGAAAATAGCAGTTATCTGGATCACTGCATTCAGTCTGTCATCGATTTTTCAAGATCACTGCCACCTGGCGACATGCTCGTTTTTCTGCCCACCGAAAAAGATATCCGGCAATGCTGTGATGTTCTGGAAGCGGAAATCAAGGACACGCTCATCCTCCCGCTCTTCGGCAGACTGCAGCAAAAGGATCAGCAGGCAGTATTTAAAAATTACGGCAGGGCAAAAATTGTCGTTGCCACCAACGTTGCCGAAACCTCAGTCACCGTTCCGGGGATTCGTTATGTTGTAGACTCAGGTCTTGCCCGCATATCCCAATATAATGTCAGAGCAAAGACTACAAGCCTGCCGATAACCAGGATTTCCAGAGCCAGCTGTGATCAGCGAAAAGGCCGCTGCGGCCGTGTCGGTCCCGGCGTCTGCCTGCGCCTCTATTCTGAAGAGGATTACGCGGACCGTGATCAATACACCTTGCCTGAAATCAAACGGGCCAACCTTGCAAACGTCCTTTTACAGATGTCATCACTCGGTCTCGGCTCACCGCTCGATTTTCCTTTTGTTGAGCCGCCATTACCGCGTGCTGTTCGGGACGGTGAGAGACTTTTATCGGAGCTTGGGGCAATAACGCCCAACGGTCAGTTGACAAAATATGGCCGGATTATGGCTGAACTGCCGATCGACCCATGCATTTCACGTATCGTTATCGAGGCCAATCAGCAGAATTGCCTGAAAGAAATTCAGATTATCGCCTCGGCCCTGGCGATACAGGATCCCCGGGTACGACCTGCGGATAAGGAACAGCAGGCAAATGATGCCCACCGTGTATTTCATCATCCTCAGTCTGATTTTCTTACCCTGCTCAATATCTGGAAAGCATTGCATACCGAATTAGGAAACTCGTTCAGCTGGTCCGGCTTAAAAAAATTCTGCAAGGGGAAGTACCTTTCTTTTCAGCGTATGCGTGAATGGCTTGATCTTCACGAACAGCTGAGCCGCCTGCTTGAACAACGTGAAAATTTCCACATCAACGAAGAAGACGCCTCATACGAAGCAATCCATATTGCTCTGACTGCAGGATATTTGCGCAATATAGCCAAGAAGAAAGAAAAGCAGCTTTATCAGGCCCCTCAAAACCTCGAACTGATGATCTTCCCTGGCTCCCATCTTTTTAAGACCGCCGGCGAGTGGATAATTGCCGCCACCTTCCTTGAAACCAGCAGACTTTTTGCCCTCACTGTCGCCAACATCGATCCTGCATGGCTGGAATTAACCGGCAGTCATCTCTGCAAATACAACTATTCTGAAGCCAGATGGAACAAAAAGAACGGCCAGGTAGTTGCAAACGAAAGGGTCTCGCTATTTGGTCTTGTTATTGTCCAGTCACGCCCGGTGAGTTACGGCAGGCTTAATTCACAACGCGAAGAAGCCCGTCACATATTCATACGGGACGCCCTGCTCACCGGCGAGGTGTTTGGAAAATATCCGTTTCTTGAACATAACATTGATCTTGTTCAGCAATATCAGGATGCTGAACATAAAGTCAGAGCCAACGATATTGTGGTTGAGGAGCTGCAGCTCATTGATTTCTATAACAGGAAACTCCCTTTCGAAGTGTATAACCGACCAACTTTGAATAAATGGCTCAGCAAAAACAACAAGGCCCAGTCTCATCTTCAAATGAAACCGGCGGATATCCTTTCCAGAGAACTTAAGGGCAGCGAACTTGTCAATTTCCCAGATACACTTTCAGTAGGCTCCATCGATTTGAAATTAAGCTACAAATTCACACCGGGTCAAGATGACGACGGAATGACGGTGCTGGTGCCGGTAAGCCTTGCCCACGATCTGCAGACAGATGTCTTTGAATGGCTTGTACCAGGACTGCTGCCGGAAAAAGTTCATCTGCTCTTAAAAGGGTTGCCGAAATCCATCCGTAAAAAACTTGTTCCGCTCAATAACACTGTAGATCTTCTGCTTGACGATATGGACGTCGGAAAGGGCAGTCTTTTCTCGCAGCTTGAAAATCTAATTGTCAAACATTTCAAATTACTCATCGCAAGATCTGACTGGTCTGTAAACCTGCCTTCGCATCTGATTCCTCGCTACGCTCTTGTCAATGATCAGGGTAAAATCATAAAGTCCGGGCGCGAGCTCGGAATGCTCCTGCAAAATCTTGAGAAGGCAAAGCCGGCAAAAACAGAGCTGGTAGCCGATAAAGTAGACCAGAAAGCCTTTCAGGCTAACAACAACCGTCTGGTTAAATCATGGGATTTCCAGGATCTGCCTGGCGAAATAGTTTTATACAACAAGGCAAATCAGGCATCATCCATTCTTTATCCGTACCTTGAACCTGCACCCAATTCAGGCGGAGTACTTATTCAATTTACTGACAAAAAGCAGCAAGCTCTCAATCTCAACATTGCCGGATTGGCCTGTCTCTACAGATTACAGTTTGCCGAACAGTACAAAGCATTTAAAAAATATTGCACGACCAGCCTCACAGGGCCATCGACCTTTCGCTTTTTTAAAGGATATAAGCAAAAAACTGACCTGATGGATGCCCTCATCCAGTTTATACTGGTCGATATTTTCGGATGTGCAGATGGAGCAATTCCCTCGAAGCAGGTCTTTGATAAAACCATCGAGACCGTGAGAAAGAATAATTTTTATCAGACATGTCAGCAGATTCTTGATTCATTATTGCAGCAGATCAGACTCTACCAGCAATGCCTGGGCGATCTGAACAAATTTGCATCCCGTAACCGGCAGACCAACTCTTTTAACGAAGGAATATATCAGCGACTGGCAGAAACCCTCGAACTCTTTCTTCCCTCAGATTTTCTCTCCAGCTGTACTTTGAGACGGGTTCTCTATTCCGACCGATTGCTGCAGAGCCTGGCTGTGCGTATTGACAGAACCAATGCCAATCCGCTAAAAGAAGACCAGAAGTTTGATCAGTACAAACCATATCTGCATCAGCTTGAAATGTTGAGAAAAAAAGAAAGCGAGCTTTCAGATGAGGCAAAGAGGAAATTAGCGGAATTTGAAGAGCTTGTGCTTGAATATCATATATCCCTTTTCACTCCGGAGCTGAAAACAAGAGTGAAAGTATCTCCGAAGATACTTAAAAATCACCATCAGGAGCTGATACGAATATGCTGACAAACGCTGTCGGGAGCAAGCATTGAAACACAACGTCACCATAGGGTTTATCCTGTGCCTTCTAGGATTGCTGCTGCTTAACAACAACAATATCTTTATCGGGCTTCCATCTTTTCTGCTCGGATTTTACCTTATGAGCAACAAGAGACCGAAACGGTAGATCACACCAGCTTTGCCGACGAAAGGGCATGACGCAGGTTATCCATCGTATAGGGCTTAGGCAATGTGGTAACAAAACCAAATTTTTTGCAATCCGTCATAGCTGGGTGCAGAATTGCCCCTGATGAAGCAATAATTTTCGCTCCGCCATCTATTGCAAGGATCTCTTTTGCAGCAGCAAGTCCTTCTTCACCATTTTCTCCATAGAGATTGACGATAAGAAAATCAAACGCCGTCTGCCCTTCTTCCTTACTTTTTACAAAGGCACTTACCGCAGTCTCCCGATCCGGTGCTGCTGTAACACAATAACCAAGATGCTCCAGCATCAATGAACCTATATCTCTTAACGGCTCTTCATCTTCCATCAGGAGGATATTGCCATGAAGACTTTGCGTTTCTTCATTTTGACTTTCATCTTTTACGGTTAGAGCACCGACGCCTAGATACGGCATGAACATGGATACGCTGGTCCCTTTATGAACCGAGGACTGCACGACAACATAACCGCCGTGGTTTCGAATTATCGAATATACCACAGTGAGCCCAAGCCCCATCCCTTTACTGCTTCCCCGTTCTTTTGTTGAATAGTATGGGTCAAACACTTGCATCAGCTTATTCGAATCAATCCCCGCACCGTGATCGATAACGTCTACACGGACAAATTTTCCTGAAGGAACATACTGACCGGAAAGTAATTGCGGTACGGTAAAATTCAGTGTTGAGGTCTTAATGAGAATTTTATTTTCACCATTCGCCTCTATTGCATTCTCGAGAATGTTCCGCAGCGCACCGGCAATCTGTTCCTTATCAATATTGACCTGACTTTCCGGAGTTTGTATGTCAAGCTCATACTTCGTTGAATTACGTTTAAAATAATTTTTAACGATCGAACTGACAAAAGGACCCACACAGACTTTTTCTCGATGAATAATGCCGAAATTTGAGAAGGTCGAAATTTTTCTCACCAAATCTGCTGCTGCATAGGCCGCCTGCTGAGCCTGTCCAATTGCAGCGGCCTTTTCAGCAAAATCCTGATCATCACGTGAAAACGCAAGAATATCAAGATTGCCGCATATAACTGTCAGTAAATTATTGAAATCATGGGCGACCCCACCGGCCATACCACTCATTGCCTCCATCTTTTTTATCAGCCTGAAAGAGGTATCGAGTTTTCTTTTATGATCTTCAGCAAGATGCTGCCTTGTTATATCTCTTAAGATTACAATGCCAAAACTGCTGGTTTCATCATATATGGGCAGGAAAGAGGCCGTTGCAAATTTTTCACCGATAATAATCGGGTCAGGCACCGCGATCTCCAGTGTTTTTCCTTGATCATAACCGAGATTTTTCTCCTGCCATTCCTTTATAAGCCAGCTGTGTTTGCCAAAATCGATGTCGCCTATTTTTTGGCCTAGGAGCTCTTCTTCCGAAATATCGAGCAAATTGAGAGCGGCACTGTTTGAAGAGACTATTTTCCCTTCATCGGTTAATTCAAGAACGCCTTCACTGAGATTGGCAATCATACGGGTAAGGTGCTGTTTTTCCATCAACAGCTCTGTGGTCACTGTTGATGGATCAAGCTTGTCATCCTTTTTCACTGACTCTGCACAGAGAATTTGTCTGAATTCACGATCGCAGCTGGAGTAGACCTGTAACGCCTCATTGATACAGGATCTGAGTTCTTTTAAAGTGCCCTTGACTATGCAGAGATTGTAATCAACAGTAGCGAGGATGATATCCAGGTCTTTAAGAATAATTGCCGACAGCACGACAATATAGATTTCTTTATATTCTTCAGTGTTGCGAATGATTTTGCATAGCTGCTGACCATTGACATGGGGCATTATAAGATCTGTGATCAGGATATCGGGGTGGAATGCCTTGAGCTTTTCAAGAGCTTCCAATCCGTTTTCTACAGCCTCGACATCGCACCCTGCCTGCTCAAGAATGGTGGTAACAGCTTTCAGAAGCACAGGGTTATTATCAACAAGAAGAACTTTTATCATCGATATTCAATAGTTAAAAGAAATATAGTCTGTAGCAGGCCAAAGTCGTTCGTTATGAGCAGCCCCCCTTAATCTGCCTGCACAAGAAAACTTTTTAGACTTCCTGAAAAAACAATTGGATTAGAAAATATATTCGCACATTTTTTTTCTAATTTCCAGTTATGCGAAAATTATTTCCCTAAAAAACCTGACAAGTTGTTCGCGCCTTAAGCTCATCTTCGTCTGTTCAGGAATGAGAGGTGATTGAGCAATCTTAAGAATAGACATCTTATATTCGAGATAATAGGCCATTCTGTTGTCGAGATACCAGACATACAGCAGGCCCATAAGAAGACCGGGAGGGGTAAAACCTTCTTCTCCGCTTATCAGTCTTGTAAAATGATTTGGATCATTTGTTTTTGTCATTCTTGAAAGTTCGAGAAAGTGAACCAGATCTTCATACTGGAAAAATGATCGCCACTGAGAAGCTTCAGCCAGATGAAGATGGAACACCTTGCCAAGGACATTGCCGTCTTCACAAACGGATTTCGTCTCTTTTCGCTCTGCGTACCTTCCAAGCAATGACTGTCCAAGAGCAATCAAAAAAGCGACTTCCAGTTTCTGAATATCGTAAAACTGATCTTCTCTAATCTTGATATGCCTGTCCTTGGGATCATAGAAAGAGTATACATTATCCCAGCGCTGATCCCGATGCCATCGCTCAAGGGTTACCCCCATAACTCCGTCAATGCAGTCCAGGTGCGCAAGAGGAATATCGTGATGTTTCCAGACAATATTTATGAGTTGATCCCTCAGAGCAGCAATTTCTTCAGCCGGTACAACTTCTTCAGGAACAACAATCGACAATGCATTAACTCTACCGGATATCGCATTGTATCTTTGTGATAATATCGGCGAATCACACTTGATTCCATTTTGTACCGAAGCTTGTTCAGCATCAAATTTCAGCTTCAGATTTGTTGAAAGCCCAAGCTCTTTTTTAGAGATATACAGGGTCTTGATGACCTGTGCCAGAAAGTGCGGTTCATGCTGAATGACATTGCGTTCTTCCAGGACGCGTTTTGAAAAAATCCCACATTCAATGGGTGAGTATCCTTTTTTGCGAATAACATCGCGGTCAAGATAAATCGGCACCTTGCCTTCAACAGCATAACTCTGAAGGACTGAAGCAGGAACATCCTGCAATGAGAGACAGAGTATATCATGAAACAGCTCTGCCGTTCCACCAGGGATGTTCTGTTCATACGCCGCCAGCATATCAGAAACCCTGTACTTCCTCTTCGGGTCAATAATGGAGAGATCTGTCTCTCCGGTCTGGACCCACAGGTTAGAGACCAGAAGTTTTAAGGCCTTCTGGTTATTTCGAACAGCATCAGCAATCTGAGTTACCTGAAAAATGGGTATAATCGAACTGTAAAGACTGCCCGGTGCCATAACCAGGATATCGGCTTCTTTGATTGCATTTAAAACCTGATTATAAACCGCCGGTTCCCGGCAATAATCGACAACCACCCTTTCAACCGGGTAACCGCGCTGCGTAGCACCTGATTTTGCTTCACCACGAATCTGCACCCCATTAGAATACTGAACACGTAATTGAGCCGGAGTCGAAGTGCACGGCATAACACCATATTCCTCAACGCCCAGCATCATGGTCAGTCTGGCCAGTCCGCTCATTATCTTTTCTTCAAGAATTTCAGGATGACGGGCTAGGTCCTGATTAGAATATTCTGCCGGAACAGCCTTGTAAATCGAGGCAACAATGAGAAGATTTCCTAAACACTGCGGTCTAAGCAGACTTCTCTCCAATCTAGCATCATTGCAAAGATGGCCGATCAGATCTTTCAACCATTCTCCCAGTCGTTTCGGGAGATGATCAAAGTTCACCATACATTCAGCAAGAAGCAGTTCAGCTGTAGGTTTCTGCAGCTCAAATCTGAAATTGAAGAGTTTTGCCAGCTCAGCAGCCAACTCCTTAGCTTCAATTGCTGTTATCTGATACTGTTTCTGCAATCTAGATAATTGTATGGAAGAAAGCAGTACATGCCGAATATCGCCAATGGCGATCAATGGCAGATCTTTCAGCAGTTCTCCTGTCGATCCGCCATCATCTGTTATACAGACAACCGACCTAGTGTGAGGAAATATTTCCTTTATTCCCTGGAAGGGATTTTTCGGCCAGAAGCTACTCCTGCTGTCACCTCCGACAATATTTGAAAGACCTGAGCCTCCGCCAAACACAACGACCTTCGCATCATCAACCTTCTTGCTTTCAAACATCTTCTTGAGAGTCAGAAGCAGCTCAGATGAAACGAAATCAAGTGCAGGCAGCTGCTCCTTGAGAGTAAGCTCAATCAGTTTTTCCCGGAGATCACCATGAGGAAGCAGATCAAGCGGCGATATCTTCCGTTGGCTGATTTGGGAAAGTATTTCAGAAGGAGAAAAATCCGTGAATTCTTTCATTCTCTTAACTGTTGTTTTTAAGATACTCCTCTACACGTACAAGATCTTCAGGCGTATCAACCTCGATAGAATCATATTCTGTGAGGACAACCCGGATCTTATAACCGTATTCAAGAGCCCTTAACTGCTCGAGTTTTTCAAACCTTTCCCACTCACCTTCAGGCAGGGCAACAAAAGAGAGCAGAAAACCTTTCCGATAAGCGTAAAACCCCAGATGCTTATAATAGGTTGGTGTCTCAGCATCTTCAGGATTACGCTGAAAAGGCACCGGTGCCCTTGAAAAATAGAGTGCGTTATAATCCCGGTCAAAAACGGTTTTCACATGATTTGGGTCAGTAATTTCTTCAGGACGGACAATCTTATAAATAAGTGTCGACATGGGAAGGGCCGGATCTTCAACCAGCGGCATCGCCACCTGCTCAATCACCTCTTCTGGAAACAGAGGCTGATCGCCTTGAATATTCACAACTACATCATGTTCTGATATACCGAGCAGTTCTGCAGCCTCTGCCAGACGATCAGAGCCGGTTACATGGTCAGGTCGGGTAAGAACATATTCACCGCCAAACCCGGCAACACAGTCACCGATTCTCTGGTCATCGGTTGCAACCACAACCCTTGAAAGCAATTTTACCTTCATTGCCCGCTCAACGACATGTTGAATCATCGGTTTTCCTGCAATTAGAGCAAGAGGTTTTCCCGGAAATCTATTAGATTGATAACGGGCAGGAATGATAGCTATGACTTCAGTCTGATTTTTTTGCATGGCCTAATATATTTTACTGTTTTAACTTGTTGTTTTGTTTTTTTAATCGATGTGCTTTAAACCACATTCAATCAACCGTCATCTCTTTTTGAATGAATACCATCAAAGTCGTAATACCGGAATCACTTTCAGAACATCAGCAGAACTATCTTTATGCTCTTGCTGAAAGACTGAAGCTTTCTGTGACGGATTCTGAACCCGACAACACCGGCTACTTTATTTTCGACAACGCTATACTCAGCCTCCGATACAAAAAAGAGGAGACTGGTAAGTTTCATAACCTTTCTGTAAATTTTAATGAAGGAAAAAGTAGTTACAGACTTGCAAAAAACTGCACAATCAAACAGCCGATAGCAAAAGCTGTGGGGATTAAGCCCGGCTTCAGACCTGATATTCTCGATGTCACCGCAGGGCTCGGTCAGGACAGCTTTGTTTTCGCCTCTCTTGGCTGCAAAGTTACCATGATAGAGCGTTCGCCGATTCTCCATGCACTTCTTGTTGATGGTATCAAGCGTGCACAGGCAAACCCTGCAACCGAAAGCATTATAAACGATTATTTACAATTATTACAGGGCGACTCGATCAGCCTTCTTGCACAAGATAAGCTTTCGGCCCACACAGTATATGTCGACCCGATGTATCCCGGCAGCGATAAAAGCGCTTTAAACAAGATTGAAATGAGAATAATCCGCGATCTCGTTGGAGATGATACAGACGCGACAGAGCTGTTGTCACTTGCCTGTGCCTGTGCAGCAAACCGGGTGGTCGTCAAGCGTCCGAAAAGAGCGGAACCGATACACTGTGAAAGAAAACCAAGCTACGCCGTCGAGATGAAGAACAGCCGCTTCGACATTTATCTGACCAAAAAATCCGGCAATTGAAACCGTTATTTATGATACTTTTCTCCGGCTTTAATGGTGTGAGCCCTGTACAACTGTTCGAGTAAAAAGAGCCGTATCATATCGTGGGTAAAGGTCATCTTCGAAAAAGAAAGCATCATATCAGCACGGTTTCTCACTTCGTCACTCAAACCGTCAGGACCGCCGATAACAAAGCAAACCTTTCTGATATTCTGTATTTCCCACTGGCTGATGGTATCAGCCAATTGCTCTGAGGTCAGCTGCTTGCCGCGGAAATCGAGAGCGACAAGGTATGCCCCTTCAGATATCTGGTCAAGGAGCAGTTTTCCTTCCTGCTGTTTCCTGGCCTCAATTGAAAGGCTGCTGTTCTTTTTTTCTTTTATGAGACGTATGGAATGTTTAGCGTAATGGGATAGTCTTTTATCATACTCGTTAATCCCTTCGCTTAGGAAATTAACCTTTGTTTTTCCTAAAAATATTGTTTCGTATTCCATTACACTTCATTCAGTTTTTTAAGTCCCAAATCATCCCTTTCAATGATATCCCTAAATATTCTACAGAACTCTCTATAACTCAAGTCCCGGTTAATTCCGGGGCAGGACTCTTTTATCGTCTCAAAATTGTTTTCATCCGCAAGAATCGATGGATGAAGAGGCCATTGCCGGCATTGCCACGGCCTGCCCGCATGCACACTGCAGCCGTTTTCATAAAAAATACAATGCCCATCAACCACTTTCATCTGAACAACAGCACCTGTTCGCCGCCAGTAGCGCTCTTCTATCTGCTCAACAGGCAAACCGAGTGCTTCCACCATTCGCGTCCGGTCAACCTCATTTAGCGAGACCGTAGTTTCGCCATGGCAACAGAAACCACACATGGTACAGGCAAAAATTTGTTCAATATTGTCTTTACTCATCGCGGAAAACCCCGTGTAACAAAAGTTAAATAACAGAAAGAGTATTACTTACCCTATCATCTGCTACTTTTCATTACCTTTCTGGATTTAATGGTTTTACGGGGTTTAATGAAAGGACAGACAGCCGCCTTTAAAGTTCACTAGATATAAAACTGCCTAAAAGAGGATAACGGGACTCTATGCGAAACCTATCTCGTCACCGAAGGTGCAGATATCGATACCGTACTGCATTGCTGCTGTTCGCCATTTATCTTCGTTTGCTATATCAAAGATAATATGATCATTACCGGGCACCATCAGCCAGCCGTCTTCAACAAGCTCACTTTCAAGCTGCCCTGGCCCCCAACCTGTATACCCAAGCAGGAATAAGTATTTTTCAGGGCCTACACCATGAACGATATCTTCAAGAACCGTTGTCTGACGGCTCAATGAAACGGTTGATGTGATATCCATCTGATGTTCGGTACGGTAATCGGAGGAATAAAGGATAAATGCCGATTCAAGCTCTACCGGTCCTCCAATGTAAACGGGCGGAAGCTCAAATGCCGGAATATGCATATTGGCCCCTTTCAGAACATCTGCGAGGCTGAATAATTGATTTTGCTGATTGATGGCAAGACCCATAGCTCCCTGCTCGCTATGAGCACAAATAAAGATGACCTGCTCTTCAAACCGTGGATCCGGCATTTTCTGTGTAGACACTAAAAACGACCCGGTTAACGAATCAATAACAGTTGTTTTTCGATTTCTCATGCCGGTACCTCTCTGGTTCACATTCAATTTTTTCTCCCCTGTTGAAGTATTGTACCAAAGATATCTTTTCGAAGTCAAGACACGCAAAGCCAGACTCAGCAAAGGATTAAACGACACATTACTCCTTCAAATTAAACAGATTATCAGCCAATTAAACAATGACAAACTCCGTTTTTTTTCCTACAATTCATTTTTATTCTCACAATTTATTTCATTCTACTTTCGAGACCTGCCATGAATGATGCAATAAACAGAATTGTCAGCGCCGACCATCACGACCCCTTTTCTTTTCTTGGTGTTCATAAATCAGGCCAGGCTCAGCGAGAACTTGTTTTCCGAACCTTCCAGCCCCATGCAGCTGAAGTGAGTCTGCTCGTCTTCAATGAAACAGTTGCCATGGAAAAATGTCATCCGGAAGGCATTTTCCAATGTACGGTAAAAAACAGGATAAATGACGGCTTTATCAATCCCTTCGATTACCGGTACAGAATCAACTTCCATGACGGAAACCAGATAACAATTAACGATCCTTACGGATTTTCCCCACAACTGGATGAAACTGACCGCTATCTTTTCAACGCAGGGACCAATTACAGAATTTACGACAATCTCGGGTCACATTTACGTTGTATCAATAACATAGACGGGGTGCTGTTCCGTGTCTGGGCCCCTGCCGCCAGGGCCGTCTCGGTTATCGGCAATTTTAACGGATGGGACGGCCGTGTTCATCAGTTCAGAACCCTGGGCAGTTCAGGTATCTGGGAGCTGTTTATCCCTAACCTTAAAGAAGGTGAATACTATAAATATCACATCCGGACCCAGAGCGGCGATATCCTGATTAAATCCGATCCGTTTCAATTTTACGGAGAGTTGCGCCCTAACACGGCATCTGTTGTTCGCAACATTGACAGATACCAGTGGGCTGACGGAAACTGGCAGCAGAAAAAGGCTGTTACGCCCAGCTATGACAAACCGATGGCAATATATGAGGTCCATGCAGGATCATGGCAGCGGGATCCTTCCAACAATGATCGTTTCCTCACTTTCCATGAGCTTGCCGACTATCTCATCCCCTATGTGAAAGACCTCGGTTTCACCCATATTGAACTGATGCCAGTCATGGAACACCCACTTGACGAATCCTGGGGTTATCAGGTGACAGGAGCATTCAGTCTGACAAGCAGATATGGTACCCCGGAGGATTTCAAATATTTTGTCGATCGCTGTCACCAGGCTGATATCGGGGTTATCCTCGACTGGGTTCCTGCACATTTTCCAAAGGATTCCTACAGCTTGGCAAGATTCGACGGCACAGCCCTGTATGAACATGAAGACCCGCGCAAAGGTGCACATCCTGAATGGGGGACCTACATTTTTAACTACGGAAGGAATGAGGTTTCAAACTACCTCATTTCCAATGCACTGTTCTGGCTCGACAAGTATCACATAGACGGACTCAGGGTTGATGCCGTGGCTTCCATGCTCTACCTCGATTATTCCCGCAAAGACGGAGAATGGCTACCAAACCGCTATGGCGGCCGAGAAAACCTAGAAGCTATTGAATTTATTAAACATCTTAATTCAATTATCTACGATCATTTCCCGAACACCTTGATGATTGCTGAAGAATCAACCAGTTTTTACGGCGTATCAAAGCCCGCTGATCAGGGCGGTCTCGGCTTTGGTTACAAGTGGAATATGGGGTGGATGAACGATATTTTAAGTTATTTCGCCAAAGATCCGATCTATCGACGCTATCATCACAACTCACTCACCTTTTCGATTATGTATGCCTTCTCGGAAAACTTCATCCTTCCGCTCAGCCACGATGAAGTTGTTCACGGAAAATGCTCTCTGATTGAAAAAATGCCTGGGGATGAATGGCAGAAATTTGCCAATCTGCGCCTGTTATTTCTTGCGATGTGGATGCATCCGGGTAAAAAGCTGCTCTTTATGGGGGGAGAATTCGGCCAATGGTCCGAATGGTATTGTAAACGCAGCCTTGACTGGCACCTGGTCCAGGAAGGGAGTTATCACTATAAACTGAAGACCTTCGTCAAAACCCTTAACCATATCTACGCAGACAATCAGTGTCTGTATGAACTCGATTTCAATTATGAAGGCTTCAAGTGGCTCGACCTTGAAGATCGCGACAATTCTATTATCTGTTTTGCCAGATACAGCAGAAACAGGCAGGATCACCTCGTCTGCATACTCAATTTTACTCCGCAGACATTCTCGCGATATACAGTGGCGCTGCCAACCGGACGCCGCTACAAGCAACTTCTCTGTTCAGACGCAAAAGAGTTCGGCGGCAGTGATAAAAATGAAGAACGGATTATAGTACCTGTTAATAAACCATATGCTCAGGGGCTGTATCAGGCTGAAATTTCCGTAGCACCCCTGGCAGGAATAATATTACAACCAATAGATTAAAAGGAACACATGTCCAATCAGCATCCAACCCAGGCTCCCGGCGACAAACTGAAGAATGCCATAACGGCCTTCAGTGAACTCGTCCTGAAGCATCCTGATAAAAAAAGAACCACCCTTCTCAATCAGGTCGAAATCAAGTTTGATCTTTCACCCCGAGAATGTCAGTTTCTGCACGATCATTTTTCAAATTCAGATAAGTGCTGAACCTTTTTAGAAAAGGAGTCATATGGATCCATATCAAGGTATTATAGCAACCATAGCATTGACAATGGGGGCAGCATGGGCAAGCGGCATCAATCTCTATGCCACTATCGCCATGCTGGGATTTCTCGGTATTACCGGCAACATTACCCTGCCTGAACAGCTGCATGTCCTGCAGGATCCGCTGGTAATCGGTGCAGCGGTTCTTATGTATTTGGTGGAATTTTTTGCAGACAAAACACCCGGCATTGATACGGGATGGGATACCATCCATTCATTTATCCGGATACCGGCAGGAGCACTGCTGGCAGCCGGTGCGGTTGGAGATGTCACTCCGGCACTCTCTGTAACAGCCGGGATTCTCGGCGGTGCAGTAGCAGGAACCACCCACGCCATTAAAGCGGGATCAAGGGTGCTGATCAACACCTCCCCTGAACCATTCTCGAACTGGACGGCCTCGGTTGCGGAAGACCTCGCTGTATTCGGTGGACTATGGGCAACATTACACTATCCGGTCTACTTCCTTATCTTCCTTATACTTTTTCTTCTTTTTGCAGTCTGGGTGATCCCGAAATTGTGGCGAGGGATTAAAGCATTGTTCAGAAAGATTCTTCAGGTATTCAAAAACCCGCCGCCGCCGGATAAAAAAGGCCCGCCGCCACCTGAAACAATCAAGGAAATTACCGGCTAACTCAAAACCGGAAGACGAAGATAAACGGTGGTGCCCTGATTTTCACAACTGCTGACACTCAGGGTTCCGCCATGTTCTTCAACTATTTTCACACTTATTGCAAGCCCCAAGCCGGTACCATCATTTTTTGTTGTAAAATAAGGGTCAAACACCTTGTCGATGATATCAGCTGGTATTCCGCCACCGCTGTCTTCGACTGAACAGACAGCCATCCCCTGCTCTTCATACATCGAGATTGCAATATCGCCGTTTTCATTTATCGCCTGAATAGCATTGAGAAACAAATTGAGAAAAACCTGTTTCATCTTATCTTTATCGGCAAGCACGACGAAATGGTCTTTAATATCAGTTTTAACACGTATTTTTCTGCTGCTGAAATCTGTCTCAAAAATTTCCAGAGCTTCATAAACAAGTTCGTCAAACACATATTTCTTTAAATCAAGATTTTCCGGTCTGGCAAACTCGAGAAGCTCCCTGATACTTCTGTCGAGTCGGTCAACTTCCTTTATCATAAGATTGACAGAGGTCATGCCACGCTCGTCATTTTCAAGTTTTTTCCCTGTCAACACTGCAAGTCCTTTGATTGAGCTCAACGGATTTCTCAGTTCATGAGCTACTCCCGCGGCCACTTTACCAAGAGCAGCAAAACGTTCATGCTTGCGTAAATCTTTTTCCAACTCACGCATTTCACTTACATCCTGTACAAGCAGCAGCCTTCCTTTTGCGGCATCGGCTTCATCAAGAATCAACAAACTGTAAACATAATATATCTTGGTCTCATTCTGGCCTGAGTCGAAATGGTATTCAAATTCATGTGTCTTGCCGCCGTTGCTGCTTTTACTTGTAATACTGGTAATGAGATCCGCCGGGAGTATCTGATCGATTTTTTTATTCAGTACATCTGTGGCCAATATGCCAAAAAGCCTCTCCGCTGCCGGGTTGATTACCTGCAGTGTATTGAATTCATCTGCCGCTAAGATTCCCACAGGCAGCGAGCCAACCAGCAGGTTGCGAAATGTTTCCAGACTTTTTAGCTGGGATTGGGAACCTTTTAATCGCTGCAGCGTATTAATAGACAGCCATCCGCCGATTCCAACAAGAAGCAGGACAAGAGAAAGCGCCCCTATTTGAATGAGCTGCCGCCTGACAACCTGTTCGTAAGGAGACGCATCAAGCTCAATGAGAAGAACCGTCTCATCATGCATCATGCTGGAAAGATTTTCCCTGAAGAGATCAAACTCTCTTCGCATTCCTTTGCGGCCGTGAAAGTCAGGACCTATAGGCGCCGGATCCAGTTCTTTCGAAGGCGGATGAAAAGGCCGCAGCTGAATGTATTGGAAGACCTTTTTCTTGTCATCATTATTATCGACAAGCCGTTCAAGATGTTCTCCCTCTTCAGCATCATGCAGCTGGTTGAAAAAAGCCAGCATCTCAGGATTAAGCTTTTGTCCAATCCTGGTTTCTACGGTTGAAGCAATGATTTTTCCATCACTTGAAACGACATGAATATAATTAATTCCAGGGTGATCAAGGGCCTGGTCAAGACTTGTCTGCATATCCTGAACGATATTTTCATCATCGAACCGGTGCATACGCATATTTCTTATGACTGCTGAGCGTGTCGAGCTGAATATAAACCTGGTGATTGTTTCACCCTGCCGAACCAGACTGTCGAACATCAGCACCTTTTCCCGCCTGTAATTATTAAAGGCAAAGACAGAGATAATCAGTGTCAGCAGAATACAAGCGGCACCAAATACCAGAGGAGAAATATGTTCAAACCGTTTATTCAAAACAGACTGTCTCTTAAGTGTAATTAAAGATCTTACGTAAAATAACCTTCGTTATCTTGTAGGTCGGTACTATCCCTTCCGGCCCCATCGGACCCGATGCAAGCGTTTCGCCGCTGTTCAAAGGATTATCAGATGCATAATAGGCATAGCGTGTTTTTACATAGGGCGGGATATGCCCCTGTATTATTGCCGCACTGATTGCACGCTGATAATGTCCGCCTTCCATTTCAAGTCCGACAGCACGCCAACTGGAATGATAAAACCGTTTCAGTACGGCTCTGTTTTGCAATGATGTCCCCAGTACCGTAACAATCGGACCGGTATAACATTTCACATCACCGTTAAAGTCAGCCTCTTTCAGATCATTTTTCACGATATAGTTATTCGCCGTACCCTCCATTACATGGGCATTGGCCAACATTATATCACCTTTTTTACCGGGAAGTATACCGGCTTTACCCATGACCGAGATCGATTGAATATCAAGAGCTACCTCGAAGCCGTTTATGTAATAGGGACAAAGCAGTTCATCCATTAATTCAAACGCCTGAGCCCCGAAGGCATAATCCATCACAAGCAGCACCGGACGTTCTTTCTTGATATATTGCTCGTCAATCTCACATTTTTTATGGAATTTTCCAGGTTCTAACTTTACTGTATCAATTATCTGTACATCGATATTGGAGCCTGACTTATCAGAATAAAAATAACAGCCATGCTCCTGGGCATAGGCATCTATCACCGCTGTCTGCCCTCTGTTTTCGGCTACCATGTCATAGATATTTTCTGCGACCGGCAGATTCGCTCCACTCAGTGCTGCGGCACCATAGAGTACATTTTTGACCGAATGCATATTGGCGCTGATAATATGAAACGATCTGGCATATAAACCGCTTTGCACAAGATATTCTTTAATCGAAGATGCCCAAAGCGACGCATAACGATGATGGCCGATCATCTCCTGCAGCGATGGGGTAAAATGCATTATAAGATCTTCACCGTTGTTTTCAGCTGCCTCTATCATTCTGCGGCCGATGTTGTAAATGATACAGAACAGTCCGCTGTTGGCGCCCTTTTCTATTTTGTTTTTTTCCAGATATTCATAGGAGTCTCTCGTTTCACGATAGGTTCTGCCCAGGATATTGGAAAGGTTCCACAAGGCTTTATCAAGATTCTGGCCTGAAAGATCTTCCTCATCCTTCACACTTTTTTCCAGCGACTTCCATTCATCTGTAATACCCTCTTCACGAGAGTAGATTTTGCTCAATATTTTTTTAGACTCGATAACGAGAAATGTAATATGAGTAAGTATATCATATATTTCTGACTCACCCCGGGTAATCACGAAACAAAGTTCATTTTCAGCAATGGCGTACGAAACCCTTCTCCTTTTCAGGGGAACAATCGCTTCAAAAGAGGTGTCATGAAAATCTTCCTGGGCTGTCATTGTCAGCTTATGGCAGCTCTCTATGCCGCGGGGCATTCGATCGATTACGTATTCAAGCCCTTTCAGTTCAACAACCCGTGAATCACCCATAGATCCGTAAATTTCAGGTTCGATCTGCATAAGTGCTTCGATAAGTTTTTCTCCTGTCATCCCCGACGGGCGATAATAGCCTCGCAGCATAACGGAATCAGAAAGCGTTTTAAACTTACGGATAGCAGTCCTTGCTCTATGTGATTTCGACAGTGTTTCCATGTGTTACCAATATATATTAAAGTTTATTCACAATATTATTCAGCTGTATTTTCAAACCTGCACCCTATCACCAATAACTAATACTAATAACAGTTTTTTTGCAATTCCTTTCACTTATACCACTAATATCTACGTCATTCAGACACAGCTGGTGCGCTTCTTCAGCCCCCTCTCACTTTCATCTTGATATTGCGCCGCTTTTGTATATATATTTTTCATATACACGTTTTATCATTTTCAAAGGAAGATTATAATGGAAACCTATCCCAGCATACTTATCGTCGATGACGAGCCGGCACTGCTCTTCAGCCTTTCCGCATTTTTTGAAGATGAAAATTTTAAAGTCTTCAGGGCCGATTCAGGAGAGAGCGCACTGGAGTTGCTGACCAAAAATAGTATTGATATTGCTATCCTTGACATGCGCTTACCGGTAATGAGTGGAAATGAAGTTATAGAAGAAGCCTGCAGGAGAAATACCCAGTCAAGGTTTCTTATTCATACCGGTTCACTCGAGTACACCCTGCCGATTTCTTTGCGTCAGCATGGAATTACGGAAGAGCACGTCATCATAAAACCAGTCTACGATCTGACAACCTTATTGAACACGGTAAATTCTTTGTTGCAGGAAAAAACTGTGGAATAAAGCAAAATTCCAGTTTGCAGACATAGATTAAGATGAAAGACCGCAGAATCTGTCAAGCGCGGCCATAAGATCATCCCTGCCTTTGCCTGTTTTTGCTGAAAAAATAATTCTATCGCTGGCATTGATAGTATGTCCGGCATCCAGCGCATTTGCATGTTTCTGAATTTCATTGCCAGACAACTTGTCTGCTTTGGTATAGACGGTTAGAAATGGGATATTGTTCAATTTGAGCCAGCTGATAAGTTGAGTATCCTGCTGTTTCGGAGGGTGTCTCAGATCGCAGATCACTACTACACACCTGAGAGTTTTTCTGGCTTCAAGATAGCCTGTTATCAGTTTCTGCCAGGCATCCTGCATCGCCTTCGGTACTTTGGCAAATCCATATCCCGGCAGATCGACGAAATAGACCTCTTTAGCTTCAAAGAAGTTCAACCCTTGCGTTTTGCCCGGCCTGGCACTCACTTTGACTAGCGCTTTACGGCCGAGCAATTTGTTTATCAGGCTGGATTTGCCGACATTGGATCGACCGGCAAAAGCAACTTCCGGCAGATTTTCCTCCGGAAGCTGCTTTAAGCTGTGAACAGAAATGATGAAGTTAACTGTACTAAGATCCATATGCAGTTGTGCCCTTACCCGGCTTATTCAATAATCTTTTTGAGCTGATATTCGATGATTCCTTCAGCACCGTTTTTCTTCAATTTTGGTACAAGATCACGCACAACATCCTCAGAAATAACAGTCTCTACAGAATACCAGTTTTTGTTGTAAAGAGATGCAATGGTCGGTGCATTGAGGCTTGGGAGACACTCAACAACCTTACTCAAATTCTCTTCTGCAACGTTCATCTTCAGACCAACAATACGATCAGCTCGCAGCGCACCATCAAGCATCATACAGATGTTTTCGATCTTTTCACGCTTCCATGGGTCATTCCAGGCATCTTTGTTAGCGATAAACTGCGTGTTGGACTGCATCAGCTCGTGAATAATCCGCAGACCGTGGGCGCGAATAGTCGTCTCGGTCTCGGTTACCTCTACAATTGCATCAGCAAGTCCTGAAACGACTTTTGCTTCAGTAGCACCCCATGAGAACTCAATTTCAACATTGATATTTCTTTCTTCGAAAAACCGTTTAGTTACATTTACGAGCTCAGTGGAAATTTTCTTGCCATTAAGATCTTCTATAGTCTTGATGTCTGAATCTCCTGCAACTGCAATAACCCATCTGGTAGGCCGCCTGCTCACCTTTGAATAAACAAGGTCTTTAACAAGAACGGTATCAGACAGATTTTCCATGGTCCAGTCTTTTCCTGTGATACCGGCATCCAGCATACCACTTTCGACGTAACGCGACATTTCCTGGGGACGACAGATAGAGCAGGACAATTCCGGATCATCTATTTTCGGAAAATAGTTTCTTGCAGCAGGCTGAATCTGCCAACCCGCTTTTTCAAAGAGTTCTATGGTTGCTTTTTCCAGACTTCCCTTTGGCAGTCCAAGCTTTAACTGATTCATTATTATCTCCTAATCATTATCTTTTCCTGGTCTATATGCAGGAAGCAGTATCATTTCTTTCCGTAAACTTCTTCAGGGTTGAACACCATTTTTCCGGTAATTTCAAATTTCCCGTCAACAACTTTTCTGTAAAAACAGGAACTGTATCCTACATGACAGGCAGCCCCGCCAAGTTGTTCTACTTTGTAGATTACGGTATCTTCATCACAATCGACGAAAATTTCATGTATAATCTGAACATGGCCTGATGACTCACCCTTCAACCAGAGTTTGTTTCTTGAACGGCTCCAATAATGGGCTTTTCCGGTTTCTATGGTTTTTTCCCATGCTTCCTTATTAATGTAGGCAAGCATAAGTATTTCATTACTCTTATAATCCTGTACAATAGCAGGAATAAGACCATCAGCAGACTTTGTAAAATTCAGGTTATCCATTGTTTTTTCTTAAGGATATGGTTTGATGATTATTTTCGGCCCAGATATTCAAGAGAACCGGAAGCTACGCTTTATAGAAAAAGAAAAGTAAAATAGGCAAGGTGCGGCTCTTTGTCAAGGCAGCAATGATAAAAATTACGTATATCCGTCAATATGCTCTTTCTACCGCTTTGCAGACACTCTTTTTCAAAACTCCATTTTATCCTTTATTGCAGTTTAATCAAATATAGGATAGCATCCGCATCCATTTTGAACCATTAGAGGAGCAACACATATGAGCACAATACAGGAAGGAAACAAAGTAACCATATGCTATGTCGGCAAGCTTGATAACGGTGAAGTTTTTAAAACCGTTGAAGAGTCTGCCCCGCTTACATTAACCGTCGGCAACAGTGAAGCACCGCCTACTCTTGATTTGGCATTAAGAGGCATGAAGGTCGGTGACGAAAAAGTCGTGAGGGTTCCACCGGATGAAAGCTATGGGCCACGCCAGAAAGATCTTCTTCAGGAACTCCCGATTGATTCCTTTGGCAGTAAAATATCTCCGAAACCAGGCATGATTCTTTCTCTTAAGGTCAATAAAGACGGCGAGGACCATGCAATCCCGGCAACTGTTATCGAAGTTGATGATAAAAACGTAACCGTTGATTACAACCACCCTCTTGCCGGCCACCACCTTACTTACAACGTCAGAATTCTTGCCATAGAATCCTGATTCTTTTTTTAGCAACCCTTCCTTTTTTTTGCGGAAGGGTTGCTTTTCTTTTCATCTTTTTCAAAAAAATTATCTGTACATTCATTTTTTTCCATGCATAACATTTTTAAAGAAGATTTTTTTCCCCCTATCTCAGGAGAATGTATATGCAAATTGAAGATGATGAAATATTGCAAGGTTTTGTTGAAGAATCACTGGAACATTTAGCTGATATAGAAAACGATCTCCTGGCCATTGAAGAAGCAGGAGCAAATATTGACGAAGATCTGGTCAATAAGGTTTTCAGGGCTGCCCACTCCATCAAAGGCGGGGCGGGATTCATGGGGCTCACAATCATACAGGAACTTTCTCACCATACAGAGAATGTTTTAGGAATGATCCGGTCAAAAAAACTCATTCCTACACCGGAAATCGTCAACGTCCTTCTCCTGGCTTCCGATCAACTTCAAACGCTCATTGAAGACGTCGCAAACAGCAACGAAGCTGATATATCCTCACACCTCGGACCACTCATTGCAATTACTGAGGGAAAGTTTTCTCAGCCATCTGCAGCCAAGGCAGCTGCTCCGAAGCCTGAACCGAAAATTGTTGCTGAGCCGGAACCAGAACCGGAACCAGAACAGGAATCCGAGCCGGAGCCGGAACCTGAGCTTGAACTTGACGTGGAACCAGAACTGGAAATTGATTTTGAACCAGAACTGGAAATTGATTTTGAACCAGAACTTGAAGAAGAACCGGTACCGCTTCCTAAACCTTCTGCACGCACGCAGACCGCCGCTGCAGCGCTGCAGTCCCAAACTGACACCGCCAAAGCTGCAAAGCCTGAAACATCCATACGCGTTCATGTCAGTCTGCTTGACTCTCTCATGACCCTTGCCGGCGAACTCGTCCTCAGCAGGAACCAACTGCTGCAGACAATCGGCTCTGACGACCTGCGGAATGCTGAAGCCGTAGGACAGCGTATCGATCTCATTACCTCCGAGCTGCAGGAAGCTATCATGCTCACCAGGATGCAGCCGATTGGCAATGTTTTCAACAAGTTCCCTCGTGTTGTTCGCGATCTTGCCAAGAAGCTCAACAAAAAGATGGATCTTACCATTGTCGGTAAGGATGTTGAGTTAGACAAAACCATTATTGAATCAATCAACGATCCTCTGACCCACCTGGTCAGGAATTCTGTCGACCATGGTATTGAAAGCCCGGCAGAGCGAAAAAAACTCGGCAAGCAGGAAAGCGGTCTTGTCATCCTCAAGGCGTATCACGAAGCTGGACAGGTTGTTATTGAGATCAGCGATGACGGAAAAGGGCTTGACGGTGATGCTCTTGCCGCTTCAGCTGTCAACAAAGGCCTGTTGACCCACGAGCAGACTCAGGCGATGTCTGAAAAGGAAAAGGTTAATCTTATTTTCCTGCCCGGATTCAGTACCGCTAAAAAGGTTACCGATGTTTCAGGACGAGGCGTCGGAATGGATGTTGTGAAAACCAATCTTGATCAGCTCGGCGGTAACGTTGACATCATCTCCGAAGTTGGCCGCGGCACGACAATATCCATCAAGCTGCCCCTTACCCTGGCAATTATTCCATGTCAGATCATCATGACCGGTGGTGAGAGATATGCTATTCCGCAGGTTAACCTTGAAGAGCTTTTACGTATCCCGGCCAACCAGGTTAAAGACCGGGTTGAACGTGTAGGTAATGCAGAGGTCGTCAGGCTGCGAGGCAATCTCCTTCCGCTGATCCGCCTGGCTGATGTTATAGGTGTGGAAAGAACCTACTATGACAATTATGATGGTGAAGTGAAAGAGGATCGACGCAAAATGATATCGGATCGCAGGGGCAAAGAATCCCCTGCATTCAGAAAAGACGGCCATGAAGAACAACGCGTAGAAAAATCAGATAAATCGGTCCGATCCGTTCTTGACCGCCGGACATCGGCCAACAGTGCACTCAATATCGTTGTCGTTTCCACCGGTGCCATGAAATACGGCCTCATAGTAGACCGCCTTCAGGATTCAGAAGAGATTGTTATCAAGCCTCTTGGCAGACATTTGCAGCATTGTAAAGGTTATGCCGGAGCAACCATCATGGGTGATGGCCGCATAGCACTCATTCTTGATGTCAGCAATCTTGCCAGAATGGCAAATCTGACAAGCCTTGACGGTACCGACAGAGCCAGCGAGATAGCCATTGCCGCTGATGAAGCAGTCAGACTTGCTAAAGACAAGCAGGCCCTGCTCACCTTCAAGAGTTCCCAGACCGAGCAGTTTGCCGTACCGCTTAATCAGGTGGAACGAATCGAAAAGATTAAACGTGAAGACATCGAACAGCTCGGCGGTAAACGTGTCATGCAATACCGCGGCGGCAGTCTTTCACTTATCTGTGTTGATGACGTGGCAATGGTACAATCAATTGCTGATCTCGATGATCTACTGGTTATTGTCTTCAATATCGCCAATCATCCGGTCGGCCTGCTGGCAGTTGGACCGATTGACGCTATTGAAGTTGCCGTTGAAGTCGACGATGTCACATTGAAACAGCAAGGCATTATGGGCTCGGCTATTATTGGCGGTCATACCACCATGCTGGTCAATGTTTTTGAACTTGTTGAAACCCTTTTCCCAGAATGGTTTGAACATCAGGAAACATTTAATTTCAATGAATCAAGCAATACACCGGCTCCGACAATCCTCATCGCTGAAGATTCAAACTTTTTCAGAAACCAGGTCAAAGGCTACATGACAGAGGCTGGTTATGAGGTTATCGAAGCAGAAGACGGCATGATAGCCTGGGAAAAACTGGAAGAAAATGCCGACATCATTTCTGTCATAGTAACAGATATAGAGATGCCGAATATGAACGGCTTTGAACTGACTGAAAAAATTAAACGAGACTCTCGTTATTCACACTTCCCTGTCATTGCGCTCACCACGCTTGCAGGAGAGGAAGACGTTGCACGTGGAAAAGCAGTCGGTGTCAATGATTACCATATCAAACTCGATAAAGAGAGACTTATGGCCACGGTTCACGATTACATCAAACGGCTCTATTAACAAGGTCAAGCAACAGATGCGGATTCAAATTATCAGCAACCTTAACCATTAACTGATATGGCAGGATAATATATGAGCAAGCAAAAGGAACAACAAAAAAGCACCTCGGGTAAACACATCGTCGAGCTCGCAACCTTTTATGTAGGTGATGCATTGTGTGGCATGGATATCCTGAAAGTCCAGGAAATCAACAAAATCATGCAGATGACTAAAGTCCCACAGGCTCCCGAATATGTCATGGGCATTTTGAACCTGCGCGGTCAGATTGTCACCATCATAGATCTGGGCAAGAAACTAGGCCTCGGCGAGACTGACATGAATGCAGATCCGAGAAATATCATCGTCAACACTCCAGGTGGTCACGTAGGTCTTCTGGTGAAGAGAATCAGTGATGTTGTTGAGGCCGATATGCAGCGCAGAGAACCAGCTCCCGCTAATATGGGAGGCATACAGGGTGAATATTTTAACGGAGTATATAAGACCGAGAAGGAGCTTATAGGTATTCTGAATATTGATAAAGTGTTAAGTATTGAAGATTAATTTATGTTAACGACCAAAAAGCTCCGTGTCCTCGTAGTCGATGACACTATTGTTTACAGAAAGGCGGTATCCGACATCATTGAAGAGATACCCGATACCGAACTTGTCGGCGTTGCCCACAACGGGCAGATTGCTCTTGCAAAAATCAAGTCCCTGAAACCTGATCTGATTACACTTGATATCGAGATGCCGGTAATGAACGGTCTAGAGGTCTTGCAGGCACTCCAGAAAGAACATCCGGAAGTCGGCGCCATCATGCTTTCTACGCTCACCGCAGAAGGCAGTATGATGACCATGAAGGCTCTCGAATACGGTGCCTTCGACTTTATCCTCAAACCCCAGAGCAAAAATGCCTTGGAGGGAAAACAGGAGATTAAAAATAACCTGTTGCCCATATTAAAGGCCTTCAAGCTCTCCAGGATGTCAGCAAGGAACCGTTATCCTGCCTCTAATAAAACAACCCTGTCAAAACCGTTAAGACCGCTTACTAAAACAGTTGAAACGAAAGCGGTACCGGCAACTGCTTCAACCCACCGGGGCAAATCAGAGATTGTCACCATCGGCATCTCAACCGGCGGCCCTAATGCATTATCGCAAATGCTGCCTAAACTCCCTGCAAATCTTGGCGTTCCTGTTCTGATTGTTCAGCACATGCCGCCTGTTTTTACCGCGTCACTTGCCAACAGTCTTGACAAGAAATGTGCATTAACTGTGAAAGAAGCGGAACATGGTGAAATATTGCAGGATAATGTGATATATATAGCTCCTGGTGGTAAACAGATGAAGATATCTGCAAAAGCAGATGGTCAGCATCGTATGATCCAGATAACCAACGATCCACCTGAGAACTCCTGTAAACCTGCAGTCGATTACCTCTTCAGATCGATTGCAGATTACTACGTCGGACGTACAACAGCTGTAATAATGACAGGAATGGGGTCAGATGGTACAAAGGGTCTTGAAAAGCTGAGACAAAAAGGTGCATTGATTATTGCACAGGATGAAGCATCCTGTGTTGTTTACGGTATGCCAAAAGCTCCAATAGACCAGGGATTGGCCGATAAAATCGTCCCTTTAAACAAGATTGCTGAGGAAATTACAAAATCTGTCAGATAATACTCCAAGAGCAAGCATTAAACCGTATAGCCGAATATGATAAAAATCACTCCAGCAGAAATTAAAACCGTTGCTCAATATATCTATGATATAAGCGGGATACATCTGGATAGCAGCAAAGCCTATCTGTTTGAGACCAGGCTGAGTTCTATCGCTGAGGAGCATGGCTGCAAATCATATTCAGAACTGCATCAGCAAGCTAAACGAGATCCTGCAAAAGCGATTGAAAGAAAAATCATCAATGCAATTTCAACAAACGAAACGCTCTTTTTCAGGGATAAGAATCCGTTTGAACTCTTAAAACACAAAATCCTTCCAGAAATCATTGATGCCAGGGCACCACGCAGTCCAGGCATGAAAACCAACATCAGAATCTGGAGTGCAGCGGCAAGTACAGGACAGGAGTTATATTCAATTGCCATTACTATCAAAGAACTCATCAAAAATGATCCAGCCTATAATTTCACACTGCTTGGCACCGACATTTCCGATGACGCCATTTCTCAGGCAAGCTATGGTAAATACAATAAATTTGAGATAGAACGAGGCCTGGATCAGAGAGTTTTAAGACAATATTTCACCCTTTTCGGCAACACATGGAAAATTAAGGATGAAATAAGGGCCATGGTTAATTTCAGAAAATTCAATTTAATGCAGCCTTTTACAGGCTTAGGCAAATTCGATATAATTTTCTGCAGAAACGTAGCTATCTATTTTACCCTCGAAGATCGAAAAAGGCTCTTTAACAAGATAGCAGACGCCCTTGCAGATGATGGTTTTCTTTTGATTGGTTCAACAGAATCACTTTCCGGAGTTTGTCCGCAATTTATTCCGAAAAGACATCTTCGATCCATTTTCTACCAGAAAAAAGCTTAAGAAGGTTCTTATGAAAAAATTATCTATTTTAGTCGTTGATGACGACCCAGTAATTAGAAGATTACTTCAGCAGAGACTTCAGAAAGCCAACTACGATGAAATTGATGTGGCGGAAGATGGAGTAATCGGCATCCAAATGATGTCAAAGAAATTCTATGACGTCATTTTAACCGATCTCATGATGCCAAACGGGGTTGGCGGCATCGAAGTACTGGAAGCTGCCAAAGAAATCAACACTGATACAGAAGTCGTTCTTATTACCGCCCATTCATCGATAGACAGCGCTGTTGAAGCGATGAAAAAAGGGGCTGTCGATTATCTCGAAAAGCCAATCAATTTCGATGAGCTTTTCCTCCGCCTTGATAAGATAGCTGATGTAAAGACTATACTGCGTAACGCCCAGGATATTCAACAGGCCAAGGATGTTACAGATCATGCAGCCAGTGAGACCATCCAGGATATGGAACTGCAGATAAGCAAACTCCAGAATAAAATTGATGAGCTTGAAGCAATACTTCGCAATTCTTCAATAAACAGTGAAGAGCGAATTTATCAGGCCCTTGATCGAATCGCAGAGGATTAAAAGCTAGAAATCGTGATCAGACCTTACACTCTAGAAAAATGAGGTTTAAGAGAGTGTGAATCTTGTATCAAAACTTGTCTCAATATTAAAGTAGCAGTCTAAAACTTACCTCTTTTGCCCGAGAATAGTAATATTCAAGAGGCATCTCAAGCCAGCACTCCAGTACTCCATTTTAAGCCCAACCGTCCTCCGTTCGCTGCGGTGGAAGCATCTGCATATTCCAGAAACAGAGTAATCATATAAATTCCCGTCATCCTGGCGTCACAATGGCCTGGTCTATGGGGGCCAGGAGAACATTAAGTCTTTTACCGTTATTTTCCCATTGCCTTATTCTATTGATTAGTGAAAAAATCGAGAGGAAATCTTTTTAAAGACATGCTATTTCAGCTTGCCGTTTGAGCATTTGCTGCCATGAGCTATCAGATTGAAATTTTTGGTTATCTTCAGTTTGAAGTGTTTCATTCTGACGATTATCATTGAAATAGTCTTCAATCTTCAGGACATCTCAGGTCTCAGCAGTCTAAAAGCTGCTAGTGCTCACTTCAAGTACATCAGTATTCTGTCAGAAAAGAAAGGAACACTTCCGCTCATCAGTTATAGACTGAATTTTTTACCTTTATAAAGGATCGTTTAAAGATTTTTAAATGTATCTATTGCATTTCACTCTTTCAATGCATCGCCTGTAAAGAAGCTCAAAGTCCAGTCATTTCTGTCGTGATATTTCACGTATCTTCGATATTTCGCGAAAATGCCCACTCTCAACCTGATGCTCCATCCATCAAATATGTTATTTTTACCTTATAAAACAAACACTTGTATATTTTCATACCAACTATCATGGTCAGGCATAATAATTGCCTATCAATTTAAAAGTTTGATTGTATTCGAATGGTTCAACTCCATTTTTACTGATGCCGCTTACATGAGCATCAGCTTGACACATAATTAAATCGACCATGCAAGCGATTGGAACGGCTTTATACGATACAATCACCCATTTCGGAGATAAGACAGATTTTTTTTTAAAACCCATTTTTGCACTAAAAAAAATAATCAAAAAATTCTGTCTTTAGCGATAACTGCGGAAGCATCTTACCGTTTCTCAGGCGTAAACAACAATCATTTTTGTAATCCCCGTTGTTCCGATTCAAACTCGAAAAAAGGAGAAAAATGATGCTACACTTAGGAAGAGCTAGTACTTCAGTTCTCACAGGAGCTGTGGCGCTTGCGAGCGCAATTTGTGCAGCTAATGCAGGGGCTGCAGAAGACTCACCATACACGACAACGCCTCCTTTCAAGGGCGTCGTCAAGCTCGATGTCCGCGATTCAAAACCGGACTGGACGCCTTATCTTCCCAAAAAAGCGCCGGAGGGAGCGCCTAATATCCTGATTGTTCTTTATGACGATACAGGTCAGGCTGCCTGGTCAACCTATGGCGGCAGGATTAACATGCCGACCCTGGACAAACTCGCCGCCAATGGCTTGACCTACACCCAGTGGCACACATGTGCACTTTCATCGCCTACCCGGTCCACCATTCTCACCGGGCGTAACCATCATCTTAACGGGATGGCCGCAATTACAGAAGCTGCTAACGGATTCCCCGGCCAGCATGGCCGAATTCCTGATCAAAGCGCTACTGTAGCACAGATCCTTCAGGATAATGGTTATAGTACTTTCTGGCTCGGCAAGAACCATAATGTCGCTGAGCAAGATGTTGCAGAGGGAGCGAGTCGCAAGCAATGGCCTCTCCAGAAGGGGTTTGATCGTTTTTATGGTTTTCTCGGAGGTGAAACCAACCAATGGTATCCTGACCTTACAGAAGACAATCGGTTTATCGAACCGCCTTACAGCCCAAAAGAGGGTTATCATCTCTCAAAAGACCTGGCAGATAATGCCATTGGGATGATCCGGGACCAGAAGGCTAGCAACCCTTCGAGGCCTTGGTTCATGTGGTTCAATCCTGGTGCCAATCATGCTCCGCACCATGCCCCACAAGATTACATCGACAAATACAAGGGCAAATTCGATGACGGCTACGACGCCTACCGAAAGTGGGTTCTGCCCCGCATGATCGAAAAGGGTATCCTGCCGAAGGGTACAGAACTGACCGAATTTAACCCTCTTCCGAAAGAAGTGGCCAATCCGGCAGATTATGTGCGTCCATGGGATTCACTCAATGCAGACGAGAAAAAGCTTTTCTCTCGCCTGATGGAGGTTTATGCCGGGTACTCTGAATACACTGATGCCCAGGTGGGCAGAATTATCGACTACCTTGAAAAGACCGGTCAACTTGACAACACTGTCGTCTTCTATGCTGCAGACAACGGTGCTTCTGGTGAGGGCACTCCAAATGGTTCGGTCAACGAGAATAAGTTCTTTAACGGTTACCCGGATCAATTGTCTGAAAACATGAAACTGATCGATAAGCTGGGTGGACCAGACACTTATGAACACTACCCTACCGGTTGGGCCGCAGCCACATCAACACCTTATAAGATGTTCAAGCGCTACTCGGAGTATGCAGGAGGCACCGCCGATCCGCTCGTTATCTCTTGGCCCAAAGGCATAAAAGCACGAGGCGAGATACGGAACCAGTACCACCATTCCGTTGACATAGTTCCGACCATCCTGGAAATTGTTGGGCTGGAAATGCCTAAAGTGTATAAAGGTGTTCCTCAGTTTCCGCTCTCAGGCGTGTCGATGCGTTATACTTTCGATGCCACTCCTGATGCTCCAACCCAGAAACACCGTCAGTACTATGCCATGCTCGGAACCCGCGCTATGTGGGAGGACGGCTGGAAGGCTGTTGCCATCCACGCCCCCATCACAGGTAAAGGTCATTTTGATCAGGATAAATGGGAACTCTACAACGTAGACGTTGATCGGGCAGAATCGAAAGACTTATCCAAAGAGCACCCCGAGAAGCTTGAGGCGCTTATCAAGGCCTGGTTGGAAGAGGCTGATAAGAACCTGGTGCTGCCGCTTGATGACAGAACAGCTCTTGAAGTACTTAATCTTCCACGTCCCTCCGATGAACCTCCCCGTGAACGGTATGTTTATTATCCAGATACATTACCAGTTCCGGAAGGTGTCGCCGTCAATGTACGTGGTCGCTCATACAAAATCCTCGCTGACGTCGAGATCACCGAAGCTAATGCAGCTGGCGTCATTTTTGCGCACGGTTCGCGTTTCGGTGGGCACAGCCTGTTTCTCAAAGACAATAAACTGCATTACGTATACAATTTCCTCGGCATCCCACCGGAGCAAGAGTTTGTTTCTTCCGAACTCAAACCTGGGAAATACACACTTGGTATGGAGTTTACCAGAGAGAAGGCTGGTCCGAACAAAGAGTCTCTGGGTACAACTAAACTCTATGTCAACGACAAAGTCGTTGCCGAAGGCCCGATGCGTGCACAGGTTGGAAAATTCACGCTTTCGGGTGACGGATTATGTGTCGGATACGATAGTGGTGACGCTGTCAGCAAGCAATATGAAGCCCCTGGAAAGTTCAAAGGCGGTACAATTCTGGGTGTTGGTGTAACTGTAGAAAAAGAACAGTACCTCGATCTTGAGAAGGAAGCCGGAGCAGCTTTTTCGAGGGATTAGGTACATACTGCTGAAGATCGTTAATCAGCAGTTGATGAATGGCATGAGCAAGGGAGGAAGTGCATTATTCTTTCCTCCCTTGAATTTCCTATCAGTTTTAAAGCTCTAATGTATTCGAACGGTGCAACTTCATTCTACTGAGGACAAGTAAACGGCCGTGATTATCAACTTAATACATATGAAAGCTCGACCAGGTAAGCGATTGGAGTTGCTTCAAACGATACAATCACTTATTGCGGAAATGAGGCAGGAGCAAGGATGTATAGACATTTTGGTCTATAGGGGCCTCGAAGACGAAAACGAGTTTGTGGTGCTCGAAAAATGGCTTAGGAAAGAGGATGTTGATGTCCATCAGCAGTCAGAAACATTTACGGTACTTAAGGGCACAGGAAGTCTAATGCTTCACAAACCGCAACTCACCATGTACACGATTTCACATTCTGAGGTGATAACACTGTAAGTCTCGTCATGAACTGATCAGCCGACATGGCAGATTGTGGTTGCTTTTTTTGAGTGAAAACTCCCTGAGTATCAGAGAAAGACAAATTTCTATAAAATGGAACACGTTATGAAAAAAAACATGTTTTACTTATGTTTAGGATTATATGTTGTATTTTCCTTCGGATGCGCGCAATCTAATTCATTTCTTCAAACCCACGATCATAATTCTGACGGCCGCGTAACAAAGGAAGAATATGATCAAACATTTTCCACTCTTGATAGTAATGGCGATGGCCTTCTAGATGACGAAGAACTCGGTAATGTTTTGTCTGGTCATTAAAGGACGCCATATCTATAATGCCAGAGAAATACGTTCTCAATTTAAAACGTTTTTTTTCGGTTCCGTTGCTTGATGACGGAAAATCCCTCATAAACTTTTTACCAATTATCCTGGTTTCTGCACTGGCCGAGAGCTGTGAGGACGATATCGGGCAGTGCAGAAACCAGGATAAAAATCCAGGATCCCCCCTCATGCAAGATATCCCTAATGCATATGAAAGCGAAGGTTTCCTATGTTTATAGTCTTACTGTCTAACAATTTTATTATTAGATCCCACAAGCCGAATATCCGCAGCGAAAAAAAATAATCGTCCCGATGTAGACGGACATAGACAGGATATATATCTGAGCAAAATGGTAAAAGGATCAGGACTCAGGACAAAATGCATTTGGCCCTTCACTTTTTCGATATCCTTCTCCAGCAATTGACGGATCTTGGCTGCTAATAGCCAGACGATGAAATAATTCACCATAATTACCGGCTCAGGGAGCTTGAACCACTTCGTAATATACCCCGCTGGCACCGAAATATGGTTTGAACCAGACAGAACCACTTTGATAGTAGTTTACACCATTGACAACCATACTTTTCGAACCTTCAGGAAGTTGAGCGAGATGTGTGCCGATTGAATAACTACTTTGAACAACCACTTCAGGCTGTTGGACGACAACAGTAGGTGCCGGGTTGACATAAACCGTGGAGGGCGTTGAAGCATGGGCTATGGCTGCACCAGTCATGGCTCCCATTGCAAATCCTGCGGCACCACAGCCATAACACCCGCCGCCATGATGAATCGGTGGTGGGGGTGGATGACCACCGGCAGCCACAAAACCGTGTCCGCCAAAACCGCCTCTCGTGCCTGCGGCGACCCAGGCGCCGGCATTCTGATGCAAAAAAAATGGGCTCGATAAAACAAGTATTACTAGGGCATATTTGCTAAGGTATTTCATTATTGTTCTCCTTCCGCTGATCAATTAGCTGTTGAAGACGTTAACGGTTTGAATTCAATTTGTATGGCGTCTTTCGGTATCATAGCGTTGAAGGTTTCTGCCGGAACAGGTACGTTCAATTTCCATTCGGTAAACTTTACAGTAAAAGTAGGCTGGCGCTCACCTTCCCTGTAAGACACAACCAGCAAAACCGGCAACTTTTTTTCCTTACTTATCCAGATCTCCCAATCGATACCTTCACCTGTAAAGGCAAGGTGATCGGCTTCTACTCCATCAATGGTTGATTGCCCCACCAGAAAAGCAGTTACCACGTTGTTGGATAAGGTGGCATAGGGATCCGATACGATCATTTCTGAGAAAAGGTCTAACACATCACCACCGGGATGTATTTTCCCGATGATTTCATCAATACTGCGGGCTGAAACTGCTTCCTGTGCGTAAAATCTCTTCTGGACTTCGATTGCTGTAACAGTTTTGCCATTGTAATAGAGATCTTTCGGGAAAAGATCCCCTCGGGATTCGATAAACAATTTATCAGGGCGTTGCATTACCACTCGAGAAGAAGCAAAAAGACTTATGAACTGCCCTGATGGAGCGACAAACGGCACCAGACCATTAACCTTGAATTCAAGGTTTTGTGCACTCGCAAGAGTTGCGCTCATATCCTTCAACAGCATCAGTGCCCGTTCCTCTTTGAACCCCTGCGAGGTTGGCAGGTTATCTGCGAAGACAATATTACTGCTTCCAAGAAATGGGGTAATGGTCAATAGCACTACCGCCATTAACAATTTGTTGCCGATCGTCATATCATCCCCCTCCATTAGGGTTTCAAATTGTTTTTGAAAGAACAAAGATACACTGTAAATATCTCACTTTTTATTTTCCCGGCACCATCTCAATAACTTCACCGTCTGAAAGGTACGCACTGTCGGCAGCGGCTAACTTGTTATATTCTATCAGATTCTTAAGTTCCTGAACGTAAGCTTCCCCCTTTTGCGAATAGCTTTTCAAAGTCTCAACCAAGTCCAACCCCGAAGGATTTTTGCCCGTCATCCTACGCAGCTGAGCCCTCTTTTCCCTGAATTCAGCATAACTGTTATGCCTGTTTATATTCAGCATATAAGACTGCACCGAACTGAGAGGAGTGTCGAAAGCAGCCACCTTATAATCTCCCTTCCCTTCCTGCTTGCCCTTGGAAGCAATACCGTTTCCGCCCCAGGTCCACTGGCCGAACAGTGAATGGCCTGCTTCGGCAAAACGAGAGGTTCCCCATCCCGATTCATTAGCCCCCTGGGCCAGCGCAATGGAGGGAGGCACAATATCCACACGCTTCAGAAGCTCTGCCATTTCCTCTTTGCTGACTTCTACAGCTTCATCATCAACGACCCGGTATTTTTTAGCCAACTCAAGCAATGATGATTGTTCATCGACAGAGAGCGTGTTGTTTCCAATCATCTTCTCCAGGTTTGCCCTTTCAGCGATAATCTTTTCGTTGGCATTGAATATAAGAGGGCCAAGAACACGAAAGAAGATTCGCTTTTTGTGCTGGACACTGATTTCCTTGGATGTTTTGTCACGCCATTGAGCAGGAATATCCTGAATATAAACTCGCGGAATCTCCCTGATCCCTCTCTGCCAGGCTTCCTGTGTGTAATCAAGCTTTTCAAAGAGATCGTCAATATCCTTGTAGGATGCAAAGACAAACGTCTCCACGGCCCAGGCAGGTGCAGCCAGGGATACAACCAACAGGATTAAAACCATCCGGATATTCCTGTGTATCCTTTTCATGAAGACTCCTTATTTTGTATTGGTGAAACCGACAACGAGCTGGGATACCAGTCAGGTTTCAGTATTTGCGCCATGTCTTTAACCCCTTCCCCTAATTTATTTCCTTGTCCAGGCCAGTCACATCGAAAGCGATATGATTTTGACTATTTTTCTGGGGGATAAATACTATTCCAGTCGGCCTTCATATCGACAACAAGCCAACCTTTTTCCGTAGCTTCATCAAGCCCTTTGTCGAGTTGGCCGACGTGTGATGTCCGATCATAGGCCCATTCACGTTCAGGGTCGGTATGATGAACATAAAGCGCCAGGCGCGGTTCTTCTCCACCGGTAGTCCATTGCAACATCTGCAGGTCTCCGTCGGAGTTGCCGAACGCAGCTATGGGGCGGCGGCCGATATGGGCGTTTATTCCCACCGGTTTGCCCTCCTTGTCGTCAATAAAATTAATTTCCGCCAGCCTGATCAAAACAGGTTTGCCGTCGCGCATTTCAAACTTGGTTTTGATACTGCTGCCTATCACCTGTTCGGGAGGAATACCATAAACCTTTTCTGCCCACGGCCTCATAAATTCAATGCCTCCTCCAGAGACGATAAAGGTTTTGAACCCGTTTGCTCTAAGATAAGCAAGCAATTCGAGCATCGGCTGATACACCATCTCGGTAAAAAGACGTTTGGTCTCCGGGTGTCTCGCTGTGGCAATCCATTTTTTTACTATCTTTTCAAATTCAATCGTAGACATACCAGCATGGGTTGCCATAACAATTTCAAGAATGGCTTTGTCACCGCCAGCCAGCGCCGCTTTAACATCACCTTTGAGCAACGAGGCAAAAGGTTCGGTGTCCTTCCATTCAGGGTGCTGAGGCGCCATTTCCCTGACCCTGTCCAGGGTGAAGAAAAGTTGAAAATACATCGGCTGCTCGGCCCAGAGCGTGCCGTCGTTGTCGAAGGTGGCGATTCTCTCCAGAACCGGCACGAAACCAGCCGAATCCGGAGTAGTAACTTTTTCCACGAAAGCCAGAATAGACTGCTTGGCAGTTCCGTCGTTCCAGGAAGGGAGAGGATCGGCAGCCAAAGCAACAGTTACCGAAAAGAGTACCAGCAGAAAAGCTTTCGGGTATAACCAGATCAATCGATTGTGTCTCTTTTGTAGCATGAGGTCTACTCCTTAAATCTCAAAAGAATCAGTTGCCAAAACCTTGAGAACTGGTCCTTTATGTTGCCAGGCTGCGCTTTCTATGTTAATCGGGGTGACAATCGCGTAGATTTCAAATCCTCCATAAGGAACGAAACAGAACGTAATTGTTCACTCTGATAACGAATACTTACCTAACAATATTTGTGCCTGGTTTCGAATGGTACCAAATAATCTTCCTAAGTACTCATTTATCGGAATAAAATTAGTAAATACTGTATCTGCAGAAACCTTTTAAGAGGATTGGAGCAGCCACGAAATATCACGGTTTTGCGAAATATCGCGCTTTTATTATTATTTTAATACTTGATGTCGGCTCTATTGAACCAAATGGGAAAAATATTGAGACAGACAGCATAGCCGCCTCAAATCGATCTAAAAATGAACAGTGTGTCGGAAAAGGTTCTCCAGCTTCACAACCCGAGGCTTGATGGAGAAAGAAAAAACTTATTGTGACTTTTTCTAGTGCTTGTTGATGTTGAGTTTTTTCATACGAGAGCGTAATGTTGAGGGGTTGATTTCCAAAATTGCTGCAGCACCTTCATCCCCGCCGATACGCCAGTCAGTGATCTGAAGCACAGTTAAAATATGATTCTTTTCAATCTCCTGCAGACTTGTTACCGATAATTGCGCGTTGTTAACACGTCTTTCTGTCAGATCGTCAGCTAATCTCAATTTGGCCCCCGAGCTATTTATAACGGCCCTTTCTATCACGTTTATCAGCTCACGTACATTTCCAGGCCACGAGTATTTGAGCAGCTTTTGCATAACACTCTCTGGAATATGCTCAATTCTTTTATTTTGTCGTTTTGCTGCATTGTTGACGAGAAATTGTGTGAGCAGAGGAATATCTCAGCACGCTGCCTTAAAGGCGGGATCGTAATAGGAAATACGTTTAAACGGTAAAAAAGGTCCTTCCTGAAACGCCCTTTCTGAATCTCCTCTTCCAGATCCCGGTTGGTAGCCGCAATCACCCGGACATTAACCTTCCTTGTGTCTGTGCCCCCCAACCGTTCAAGCTCACTATCCTGTAAAACTCGCAATAACTTTGCCTGGAGTTCCAACGGCAGTTCACCTATCTCATCCAGGAAAATACTGGTACCGTCAGCAATCTCAAACCTGCCAAGCTTACGGCTGTGGGCGCCGGTAAATGCACCACGTTCGTGGCCGAATAGTTCGCTTTCAATCAAATCAGCTGGCAGCGCTGCACAATTCACTTTAATAAGGGGTCTGGCTCCCCTCGGGCTTCGGGAGTGGATAGCCCTGGCAATCAGTTCTTTTCCTGTACCGCTTTCCCCCAGAATCAGAACAGTGGTATCACTGGCACAGACCTGTTCCACCTTGTAAAGAACATATGTAAGCTCGGCACTATTGCCGATAATATTTTCAAAATTATGCTCCAGTTTTATTTCTGCCTGCAGGTAGGATGTCTCCTCCTCCAGTTGATTCTTCAATTTTTTGATGTCTTTATAAGCATTGAGTAATTTGAGCTCTGCCTCCTTGCGTAAAGTGATGTCACGATTGCTGACACGGATTCCCATAGGTGCACCGGATGAATCGGTCACCTGTCGGCATAAGTGTTCAAGCCAGCGAATTGTGCCATCCTTCGCTTTAATACGAAACTCGATTTCCCGTTGGGCTGCTTCATGATCAGCACATTGTAGATGATGGCCCCAGATGTCACGATCCTCTGACAGGATAATCTCTTCAATAATAGAAGGTTCAGCGGTAAATTCCCGGGGGCTGTAGCCGGTGACCCGTTCACAAGAAGGAGACACATATTCGAGAGAACCGTCAATGTTCGTCCAGTATTCCCAATCATAATTAAAATCAGCTACCATTCGGTATTTTCGTTCGGCTCTTTTCAGTGATTCGTCATATCTCATTCGGCCCAGGGCATTGGCGAAAATGTCTGCAATCGGCTGGCATTGCTGTATGACCTCCTTCGGCCAGACCTGAAGAGGCCTCACCATACTCAATGAAAGCATTCCCGAGGTGTTATTATCTATCGTGAGAGGGAACAGGACCAATGCGCGGCAGTTGTGACCTCGTAAAAAATTGCTGTCTGCCTCAGCTTCTGCGGGCAGACCTTCAGTACCGGAAAAGGTCACAGGACCTCACCATTCAATATTTTTTCTCTGATCCATGGAATTTGTTTTAGACAGATTTCAACGGGGGCAGGGGCGATTCCTTCATTTTTACAAGAGTGGATACAAAACAGTTTCTGTTCTTTTTCCGATAACTCAAAAACGCTGATCCTATCGACATCGAGCACCTTACCGATGGACTCCAGGACTAACTTTATTTCCTCGTAGACTTTATTCGACTGCAGATTTACGAATCGAGCCGAAAGTGATGCCAACAGTCCCTCAAAATGCAACCGCTCTTTCAACTGACGCTGAGATTTACGACGCAGTCTCCTCTGGTAGATTAAGTATGCAATCAATATGCCCTGCACCACTATGACACTCCCTGCCAAGAAGACGTGTTCGCGCTCGCGTTTCAGGAAAGAGTATTCTTCAGAGAGGGTCGTGCCAGAGTTAGCGATGGTGTTATTGTTATTATCCAGGCCAGCATTCCCGCTGGATGAGCTTCTTTGACTAATCGCCGTTTCTGTTCCGGGATAGGTACCTTGAGTATCTGTAATGTTCTCGTACCCATGAGCTGAAAATGAGAACAAAACAGTAAAAAATGATGTTAGGAAGATGGCTCTAAATCGTTGGAGAAAGTTAACAGGAAAAATGATGATGCTTAATTGCAGCTGCCCCTTAAAGGCTATAACTTCTGTAGAGAGCCTTTTGTTATCTGCCTTTTCCATATTGCCGTCTCTTCTGTATTCTGCCCGCTCACCGCATCTGCTGTTCTGCAGATTGCCTAGCCCGAAAACCTTTACAGATTCCAAGAGCGTTATTTCTTAGGGAAGAGGATAGCCGGAACAAGTGATCAATAAAACCACGCCGCATCGACATCCTCGCTAAAACCCCTGAATATAACAACTCTATATCACACAGCTTTTTGCAAAACGTACTCCATTTAATATTAATAACGGGCAAAATGGAATTTGTCCAATGGATTAAACAAATAGTTATTATACAACTTTTACATATTAGATATTGAATTACTCAACCATACCCTTACCTTAGATTCGGCTGCAAGCTTCACAAAAGCTGCCAGGAAGCTGCATATCAGCCCGTCGGCTCAGGTTTGTTTACTAGATTTCTTCAGCGTGGATACATTATTAGCACAGTGCTGTTTTGTTTGATATCCGTTGGTGTTTTCTATTCTACAACTTTATTGCTCTCGGGCTGCCGCTTCTTCAAATAACTATCCAGAGGAATCAGCAGATTTTCATCTTTTTCCAACTCTAAACCTAGATTCTGGGCTGCAATTATCATGTCTGTCGTCAATCCCCTCGTCAACATAATGTTCTGCCTGGCATGGTTTTCTGGTGAATTATCCATTTTTGCCGACAGTAACAGCAGTGCCAAACCGGCAACCTTATCTTCTGTTACGCCCTGACCTCGCAAATACAGCATACCTAGATTACCGATGGCAAGTGCATCCCCCTGTTCCGACGCTTTACGATACCATTGATGCGCATTCGCAAAATTTACCTCGCAGCCCCGGCCATTTTCGTACAGAACAGCTAAATTGTATTGTGCGTTTGAGAGTCCCTGCTCTGCTGCTTTCTGATACCAGACAATTGCCTCTTTTTCATCTTTGCTTACCCCAATGCCAAGCTCATACATTAGAGCCAAATTAAACTGCGAGTCGGCATGCCCTTCCTGCGCTGATTCGGCAAACTCCCTGAATGCCAACAATTCGTTGCCCGCTTGATACGCCGCAACACCATCATCAAAATTTGCTAAAACTGAACGGCATGAGAAACTGACGAACAAAACGAACAAAACAACTATTCTCAGGAGAATCATAGTACCTCGTAAAGAATATTTTTAAGTTGTGTGAACGATTCAGGCGAACTCCGCCATGCTGTGCATAAAGAGAACTGGCCATGCCTATCTCAAGACAAGCCTATTCTCTATCTGATTCGATCACTCTTTTATTCGTTACAAATGCTTTTATATGCAACAATAAGAAGATTTGAACCACACTTATGACAGATAAATCCTAACCAAACAGCTCCCTTTTTACTAGAATATAGTTGAGAGCAACTGTTTTTTATGAACATTTTTCCCTCAATCATGAGAGGGCGTATACGGACATTTTTCTAAAGATTTTTTTGAGGTAATGTTTTTCAGATCTGTTTGAAAAACACTACCTATTCTTTGTCAGATCAAGTTTTGACTTCTGCAAGTGAACGACAGTTTTTTAATCGTTTTTCATTGCTCAATCTTGCTGCTTCAGTTCCACAAGATTCTGAACATATCCTTTCACTCCGTCCAGCACTGCTCCGTCCATCAATGCGCCCTCTGTTTTTGCTCCTTCCAGATCGGCATCAGTGAGCTTTGCTTTATATAAATCGGCCTTACGCAAATCACTTTTTATAAGCAAAGCACCTGTAAAATCTGTATCTTTTAATTTACAGTCTTCAAGATCGGCTCCGGTTAAATCAGCACCGGCAAACGAAGTCCCTTCAAAATCGTATCCTTCAAAATCAAGATCACGCAGATCGTAATTTGAAAAATCACACTTGTAACACCCTTTATTGTGTTTGATGCGTTTAAGCATGTCTTCATCAATAACTGGCTTTTGCATCTCGGGCGTCGGCACTTCAGCTTCAACCTGAACCTCAGCAACTTCCGGCTTGGCAATCTCTGTATCAGCTTCTTCCTTTACTATTGTCTCGGTTACCTCTGTTTCGACGACTTCAGGCTGCTGTTGCGGCGGAAGCTCTTCTGCTTCCGCTGCTGCTTCTGCAGAATTTCCGTTGTCTTCCTGCTGCACAGTCACATCTGCTTTTTCAGAGGTACTCGGGGTGTCTATCACCAGTTCATCCACAAGGGCCGTTTTTTTGGTCTCATCATCACCCTCCATCTGTAATGCAGCCTTCTCTTCTTCTACCTCAACGGGCTGTTCGACCTGAACCTCTTCTACCGCAGGAACAGCTTGCTGAACGACAACCTCTTCTTCAACAACCACCGGAGAAATAGCCGGGATTTTCTTCGAATCTGCTATAGCTGTTTCCGCCTCTTGTTCTGTATTCTCTGTCACATCAACTTCTTGTTCAGCTGAAACTTCAGCTGCTTCTACAGTCTTTGGGCTGTCCTTTTTTACCTGTTCCGTATCGCCTGTTTTTTCAGCAATCACTGCTGAACCGGCAGCAGCAGGAGCAGCCTCCGATTCAGCACCAAGGAGAGTGTTTGAAAGGTATGCACCATCAAGGCCCTTCTCTTTGTATTTTGCTCCACGGAGATCAGCGCCGGAAAGATCTGCCCCGCCAAGCTGAGCACCGGTTAAATCGGCACCCTGCAGATTTGCACCGCTCAAATCGGTGAGCTGCAATTTGGCGTTTTTTAAATTTGCACCGCGCAGATCAGCCCCCTGTAAATCCCGCCTGGTCAAATCGCCATTTTCAAGATCACATTGAACACAGGTCTTTGTGATGAACAGATTCTGCAGATTTTCCTCACCTTTTTTACTCATGCTGTTATCTGCTGAATAAGCTGGAGATTGTTGAAGCAAGAGCAAGCTGAGTAACAAAACAGATTTAACAATTTTCTTTTTCATTTGATTTTTCTATTTGAATTTCTTCTTAAACAGCCACGGCGGAACAGGCTTGCCGCTAATCCACAAACCCGATTTGTTCTTTTTTGCAATGTCCTGCGAATTGAGCCACTGATCACACTGCAACTCATTACAGAATCTTTTATAAACCCATGAATAGCCATTTGCAACCAGCTCTTCATTTATTGACATGTTATTTGACGTGTTCTCGTCATAGAGTATTACCAGTAGACGATTATATCGATCTTTTCCTTTTGAGATAACGTTTAGCTTTTTTCTCAATATCCGGATCTTTAAATAACTCTTTGCCTCTTTGCCAAAAGCCTGGTTCCATTCCGGGGAATCTAT
>QKIH01000132.1 GCA_003249645.1 Desulfobulbaceae bacterium
CCGGGGTTGCCGATTGTTTCGCAGTAGACAGCGCGTGTTTTCTCTGTAAATGCCGCCTTGAAATTGTCGAGTGATGACGGATCGACAAGTTTCACCTTGATGCCGAACTGCGGCAGGATGGAAACAAACTGGGAATGGGTCCCGCCGTAAAGGTTGTTGGCGGCAACCACCTCGTCACCGTGCTCGCAGATGTTGATAATGGTATAAAAAATTGCAGAAGTTCCTGAGGCCAGAGCAAGCGCTGCGGCTCCTCCTTCAAGTGCCGCGACCCGTTCTTCGAGAACCTGTTGCGTGGGGTTGCCGAGCCTAGAATAGATATTGCCGAGCTCTTTCAAGGCAAAAAGATTGGCCGCATGTTCTGTGCTTTTAAAGAGATATGCTGCGGTCCGGTAGATAGGAACACCCCGTGACAGGGTATCCTGGTCGACGTGCTGGCCGGCGTGTAATGCTGCTGTTTCAAATTTCATTGGGACTCCTCTTCAAGTGGATCTCAAATCCTAAATGCTATTGAGCTTTTTGAGCGGATTCGAGACTGCTGACTGCATCTTTTAAGTAACTGCCATCACCCAACTTTGTTTCAGGATCGATTTTCAGCACCTCTTTCCAGCTTTCTATGGCGCCTTTGGTGTCTTTCAGATCGTAGTAAAGGACAATGCCTTTATTCAGGCGGCTGTGTATGTGAAGCGCATCAAGAGAGCGCGCCTTGTCAAACGATTCGATGGCCTTTTGCGGCTGACCACTTCTCCTGTACATGATTCCCAGATCGGTATAAAGATCTGCGTCTCCCTCATGATATTTCAGTGAATTTGTATAGGCTGAAACGGCTTTCTGGGGCTGGTTGGTGTCAAAGTAAAGGTGGCCAAGGGTTATCCAGGACTTATAATCCTCAGGCGTTGCCGTTACCTTCTGTTCGAGACTGGTGATGGCTTCTGCCTGCTGGGGATCTATCTGACCGGCTGGAGCAGCAGCCTGCTGTGTTTGTGCCTTCGGACTCAATCCGTCGAGTTTGAATACGGTGAATCCAACGCCTGCTAAAAAGCCGCAGATAAACGCAACAGCGATTATTAGAATCCGGTTTGATCCGCTTTTCTCTTTACTTTTCTGCCCCATTCCCTATCCTTTTACTTGAGTTGACAGTTTGACTGTTATTATTTGGGTTTGTTGGTTATCTCCGGGGGCTTGCTACGATGTAGTATATGGTGCATCTGCAAATACGAATAACCTCCCGAAAATCAACCTTTTTGTATAGTAAACATTATATGGAGTATGGGAACGCCGGTTTTAAAAAAAACATGGGCATGCCCCATTGACTTGATAGCCGTGCCTTACAATTGTATCGCAATAGTGGTTTAATAAATATGTGTTGTTTTCTGATAGTAGAAACTATGAAACAGTTTATACGTCACCCAGGGGGATGAAATGAACAGTTCACAAGGTGAGGGCGGTTCAGCTGCCGCTAACCCGGGCTTTGCCCATGATCCGCATTTTGATACCGGTGTAGAATCAATAAAAAACAATATACGTCACCATCTCTTAAGTTTTCAGGGCCGTGATCCGGACAGATCCGGAGCAGAAGATATCTACCTCGCCCTTGCCTATACCATGCGCGACATCATGGTGGAAAAATGGATAGAGACCCAGAAAACCTACTACCAGAAAGAACAGAAGCGGGTTTATTATCTCTCTCTTGAATTTCTTATCGGGCGATCTCTTGGCAATGCCATGAGCAATCTCGGTATCTTGAAGGATGTTGAGCAGGCGGTGATTGAACTCGGCTACGACCTTGAAGAGATCCGGTCAAAAGAAGAGGATGCCGCCCTCGGTAACGGTGGTCTCGGCAGGCTTGCAGCCTGTTTCATGGATTCGATCGCTACCTTGAAAATCCCTGCCTACGGTTATGGTATCCGCTATGAATTCGGTCTGTTTCATCAGAAATTGATCGACGGCTATCAGGTTGAAACTCCTGATAACTGGGAACGCTACGGTACCCCATGGGAATTTGAACGGAGGCTGCCGGTATTTCCGGTTAAGTTTTATGGCCGTGTTTCAACCTATGAGGACGAGAACGGCAATTACAGATCAGACTGGGTTGATACCAATGAGGTGCTGGCCATTGCCTGTGACCTGATGGTGCCAGGATATATGAATGACCATGTCATCAATATGCGATTGTGGACCGCAAGAGCCTCACGTGAACTCGATCTCAGTTCCTTCAGTCGTGGTGATTATCTCGGGGCGGTACACAGCAAGGTGAGTTCGGAAACCATTTCGAAAGTCCTGTATCCGCCGGATCATAACTTCGCCGGCCAGGAGCTGCGGCTCAGGCAGCAGTATTTCTTCGTTGCCGCAACCCTGCAGGATATCATGCGCAGATACACTAAAAAGCATGATAACTTCGACCGCTTTACCGAGCTTGTCGCCGTTCAGCTCAATGACACCCATCCATCCATTGCCATTCCTGAGTTGATGCGCATTTTGCTCGATGAACAGGGACTGCGCTGGGAGAAGGCGTGGAAGATAACCGTTGATACCTTTGCCTATACCAACCATACCCTGATGCCCGAGGCGCTTGAGCGCTGGTCGGTTGATCTCATGGGTCATGTTCTGCCGCGGCATCTTGAGATCATTTATGAGATTAATCAGCGCTTTCTTGATCAGGTTGCCCGCAAATACCCGCATGATACCAATAAGCTGCGGGCGATGTCGATCATTGAAGAAGGCACGCCCAAAATGGTGCGTATGGCCCATCTGGCCATTGTCGGCAGTCACTCGGTCAACGGCGTTGCTGAGCTCCATACCCAGCTGCTGAAAGACCGCATTTTTAACGATTTTCATCTTTTCTACCCGGGCAGGTTCAACTCAAAAACAAATGGTATAACACCGAGACGGTGGCTGCTTGATTGCAACCCTGAACTTGCTTCACTTATTTCCGAGAAAATAGGCGAAGGCTGGATCACCGATCTGACGCAGCTTCGAGGGATAGAAAAATACATTGATGATGAGATATTCTGCAGCAGGTGGGAAGAGATCAAACTCAACAATAAAAAGCGGCTTGCCCAGTATATTCTGGAGCAGACAGGTATCGACGTTGATGCAACCGCCATGTTTGATATTCAGGTAAAGCGGATTCACGAATACAAACGGCAGTTTCTCAATGCCCTTCACGTTGTCTATCTCTATCATAAGATTATCAGGGAACCGGATGCCGAAATCGCTCCGCGCGTTGTGATCTTTGCCGGAAAAGCGGCGCCAACATACTGGCGGGCAAAACGGATTATCAAACTGATCACCTCGATCGGCACTATCGTCAATAATGATCCGAGGGTAGGCGATAAACTTAAAGTGGTTTTTCTGCCCAACTATAATGTCAGCCAGGCCGAGATTGTCATGCCGGCTGCCGATCTTTCAGAACAGATTTCTACGGCAGGAACAGAGGCTTCAGGAACCGGCAACATGAAATTCAGCCTCAATGGGGCACTCACTATCGGTACGCTTGACGGTGCCAATATCGAGATTCTTGAAGAGGTTGGCGAAGAAAACATCTTCATCTTCGGCATGACCGCTGATCAGGTAAATTACGAACGGGTGGAAAGCAGTGTCACGCCGCGTCAGATCATGGAGCGCAATGAGGATATCCGTCATATCGTTGAGCGTATTGCCAACGGTTCATTCTCCAAAGGCGATAAGAGCCTGTTTGAGCCGCTTATCGATTCGCTTCTCAGCAACCATGATCCGTATCTTCTGATGCTTGATCTTGAGTCCTATATCGATTGCCAGAACAGGGTCAATAAGGCATTTCTGGATAAGAAGGGCTGGGAAAGGAAATCAATCCTCAATGTGGCAAGAATGGGTAAGTTCTCCACCGATAGAACTATCAAGCAGTATGCTGAAGAAATATGGGGTATCCCAGTGTAAGGTAAGCGTTTGATATACTATTGAAAGAGAAGGTTTCGCGTGCGTTTTTGAAACCTTTATGATATAGAAGGGGCTCGAAAGGCCTGTACATGAAGGGGGTGGCAATGCTTTTGCTATCCCCTTCATTTGTTTTATTACAGAGCATTTATACAAAGTATTTATGCAGAGCAAAAAAAAAAGAGGAAACAGATTTTGTCTGTTTCCTCTCTTGCAATCCTGGAGGCGGCGAGCGGATTCGAACCGCTGAATAATGGTTTTGCAGACCACTGCCTTAGCCACTTGGCTACGCCGCCTCAATGTGAGGGCACTTTATACCATAGTTTGTTTTTTTGACAAGAGGAAATATTAAAAAAATGGCAACCCTGGTATGGCAACCCTGGTCGATTCTCTGGTGGCCGAGAATAAAGAAGTGCTCGCGGCGCTTGAAAAAATTCTCGGATACCGGTTTACAAATTTACGTCTGTTGCAGCAGGCCTTGATCCATTCGTCATATGCCTTTGAAAACGGACAGCCTGAATGGAACAATGAAACCCTTGAATTTATTGGGGATGCTGTTCTTGATCTGGTGATCGGGCACGTCCTGTTCAGGACATATAGTGAAATGCGTGAGGGTGATATGACCAAGCTGAGAGCTGCGCTGGTCAATGAAACCCATCTTGCGGAAATGGCAAGAGCTATCGACCTTGGCAGCTATCTGCATCTCGGCAAGGGGGAGGAAAGCTCTTGCGGACGAAATAAGTCGTCTATCCTCAGTTGTGCCTATGAAGCCGTGATGGGAGCGGTTTTTGAAGACGGCGGTTATACCTGTGTATGTGAGCTGATAGAATCTTTTTTCGTCCCGGCCATTGAAGAGAAAAAGGAAAAGCTGCTTGTCGGTGATGCAAAAAGCCGCCTGCAGGAGACCCTGCAGCGCCGGTTTAATGAAGCTCCTGTCTATAATCTTGATGATGAGCAGGGGCCGTCGCACAAAAAAGTTTTTACTGCATCGGTTGTCTTTCGCGGCGAAGTACTCGGCACAGGAACTGCCGGGTCAAAAAAAGAAGCGGAACAGATTGCAGCTGCTACAGCGCTTTTAGACCTTGATAAATCGTAATGGCCTTTATCATCCCTTTTTTCATTCCGCATCAGGGATGTCCGCATACCTGTCTGTTCTGCAATCAGCACTCTATTACCGGAAAAACGTCTGATGAGGAAAACAGCACAGTCGATGAAGTTATGGCGCAGTGGCTGCCCAGGAAAAAGGGAGAGGATGCTCAGCTTGCCTTTTACGGCGGTTCTTTCAGCTGTCTGCCTGAACATGTGCAGGACAGATATCTCAATCAGGCTGCACCGTATCTTGAGAACGGCTCAATCGATTCGATCAGAATTTCTACCAGGCCCGACTGTATAGATGATAAGATCTGTCAGCGGCTGTGGCGGGGCGGAGTGAGAACCATAGAGCTCGGAATACAGTCCATGGACGAGGCTGTACTTGAAACTGCCTTGCGTGGGCATACCAGCGAAGACAGCCGCAGGGCGATGCTTTGTCTTCGCCGCTATGAATTTACCATGGGTGTACAGCTGTTGCCGGGTCTGCCGGGAGAATCATGGCGAAGCTTCAGCCGTACCGTTGATGAGATTATATCGTATAAACCGGCAATGGTTCGTCTCTACCCTGCGCTGGTTATTCGCGGATCCGGGTTGGAGAGACGATATAACAAGCGGGAATATAAACCATTGAGCCTAAATAAAGCCGTTGCCTGGTCGCTTGCGGCAAAAAAGAGATTTGAAGAAAATGGGATTCGGGTTATACGAATCGGTCTGCAGCATTCTGCAGATCTTGAGAAAAGCTATATAGCAGGACCGCATCATCCGGCTATGGGTGAACTGGTGGAATCTAGAAGCTGGTTTAAACGTCTGCGCCGGATGTTAAGTGACATCCCGCAGCAGACAACGATTCAGCTTCATGTGTCGCCGCAGGATATCAGTGCCATAAATGGCCGAAAACGAGCAAATCTGGAGCGGCTTGAAACGCTAGGACTGCTCAGGCGGGTGACATTTGTACAAGACAAAGAAATAGAACGGGGTAAAGTTTCATATGTTGTCGGTTAATAACCTTGATATTCAATTTGGTAAAAAACACCTTTTTAAAAACGTCTCTCTGCAGATCTATGAGGGAAACCGGATAGGGCTGATCGGTGTTAACGGTGCCGGAAAGACCACTTTATTGAAAATCATGGCTGGTGTCAGCGGCACGGACGACGGTGTGGTGACAAAAGCCAAGCACTTCAGCGTTGCCTATCTTCCCCAGGAATCCGAGGCGCTGACTTCAAAAAACTCCCTGTACGAGGAAGCCAAATCGGCTTTTTCAGCGCTCATTCAGAAACAGGAAGAAGCCCAATCGCTTCATGAGCAACTTGCTCATCTTGATGCCGACGGTGATGCGTTTAAAAGTGCCATGGAGCGTCTTGCCGAACTCGAGCATTATCTCCATGACGGTGCTATCTATTCTCTACAGGCCAATATCGAAAAGATTCTCTTTGGTCTCGGGTTCAAGAGTGAAGATCTTGAGGCGCCTGCATCATCTTTTTCAGGTGGCTGGATTATGCGCCTGATGCTGGCCAAAATCCTGCTGGCCGAGCCTTCATTGCTGCTTCTTGATGAACCGACCAACCATCTTGATATTGAATCGCTGACCTGGCTTGAGAACTTTCTGCTCACATATAAAGGTGCCATGGTGATTATTTCCCATGACCGTGCCTTTCTTGACAAGGTCACCAATCAGACCGTGGAGCTTTCCCTGGGCCGTCTTACCTCATATAAGGGGAATTACAGCTTCTACGTAAAAGAAAAAGAGGAACGTCGGGCCATTGAGAAGGCTGCATACGATAATCAGCAGGCAAAGATCAATCAAACCATGCGTTTTGTTGAGCGGTTCCGTTCAAAGTCAACCAAGGCAAAGCAGGTACAGAGCCGGGTTAAGCAGCTTGAAAAAATGGAAATCCTCGAACTGGCTGAAGATGAGCATCAGATCAAATTCCGTTTTCCACCAGCACCGGACAGCGGGCGTGACGTGCTCGAGGTACAGGGCCTCAATAAGAGCTACAACGGCAAGAAGGTCTTCAGTGATGTCAATCTGCAGCTGCAAAGAGGCGATAAAGTAGCGGTTGTCGGTGTTAACGGTGCCGGTAAGTCGACTTTGCTGAAGATTTTAAGCACCGAGATTAAAAGTGACAGCGGGACTGTCAAGTATGGAGCTAACGTAAAGCTCTCCTACTTTGGTCAGCACCAGGCCCAGGAGTTATCCAGAGCGCTCACGGTTTTTGACACCATTAATCTTGAGACCGAGGGCCTGACAGTAACCACAATACGATCCCTGCTTGGTGCTTTTCTCTTTCGCGGTGAAGATGTTGACAAGAAGGTCGAGGTGCTTTCAGGTGGCGAGAAAAGCCGGCTGGCGCTTGCTAAAATGATCGCGACTCCGGCCAATCTCATGCTGCTTGATGAGCCGACCAACCATCTGGACATGAGCTCGCAGGAGATTCTCCAGGAGGCCATGGCCCAGTATGATGGCACAATCATTGTTGTTTCTCATAACCGTTACTTTGTCGATAGCTTCATCAACAAGGTGATTGAAGTGAAAAACGGCCATATTGCGCTTTATGAAGGGAATGTAGCCGAGTATCTGCGTAAACTTGAACAATTAAATGAATCTGCACCGGCACCGAAGAACAACAAGCCGACACCCCCTGAAACCTCGCAGGAAAATGCAGAGAAGACAGAAAACAGAAAAGAGCAGCGACGCCTTGAAGCCGAAAAACGTCAGGAGAGAAGCAGGCGAATAAAAGCCTATAAAAAGACAGTTGAAGAAGCGGAGCAGAAGGTTGAAGAGCTCGAACTTGAAAAAAGCGAATTGGAAGCAACTATGGCGGACCCGGATTTATACAATGACCAGAAAGCCTGGGCAGAAGTAAGCAGACAATATGAAGACTGTAAGAGGCGTCTTGAAAGGTGGTACGAACGTTGGGAGGAAGCCCAACAGGAAATTGATGCCATTGATGCTGAGCTTGGGTTTTAGATGGGCTTGTCTCATCCGCACCACCCGGTAATCTGCTTATTCGTTGCCGTTTTTTTTTGAAGGATGGTGTAAGTGTCAATTTAGTGGGACATGACTTTACCTCTATCTTTTACTTCTTGAGCATCAGCTCTCTATTGCACGCTAGTTTGTAAATCAGTGCTGCAAGTAATGTAACCAAGCTTTTCGATCCGATCAAAAAAAAAAAAGTCCTGCACAACCAAAAAAGATCAGTGCTGATCGGATATGCGGGTGTTTATCGTATGGCTGTCTATTGACATGATGCGAGTTTACTGGTATCGCCTATCAAATAGAATCTCTTGCAGCAGGAAGACGCGGGGATGCTTTCTCATTATATGTTTTCATAAGCAGCAACCTTGTTCTTGTCGGAATATAACTACCCTGAACGAGCAGGTTGTCACTGTAAAAAGATGGAAAGACAGAAAGAAAATTCATATCCGGGCAATTATACAATTGATTACTTAGCCGATTTTAACACTGGTTATTTATGCAGATTATGCATAAATTTTAACGAAAAGTGCGTTGCTGACATATTTTCCTTGCCATGATGATAAAAAAGAACGATAGTCCAGCAATGACAATACATTGAGAGGTCTAAAAAGACATTTCATACTCACTGGGGAGGGAGGTATGGATGCCAATACGTTGGTGGCAGGCTGTGTTTTCGGGGTAAGTTTGTTTCTTTACACTCGATTAAAACCGAAGAACGGAAATTTGGAAATGCCTGAGGACATTGTTCGCGATGATGAATTAGTGGACTTTGCTGCCAGGAATATTGAATTTGACGCAGACGGCTGGAAGGAGCCGTTTCACAGTAAAATACGATTCAGGAAGGTTTCCGCTAATCTTCTCATTAAATATGATAATAATGGTCTGGTTGAAGAAACTGTTTATGTGAATCAAACCGATCATTATCTGGAAAAAAGCGTTTTTCGAGGGTATTGCGAGAAAAGAAAAGTCAATGAAACGTTTTTCTATGACTTTATTCGCAGCTGTATCGACCTGGATACAGGTGAAGCTGTAAAGGATGTCGAGCAACATCTTTTCTGGAAATATGAGCTTTCATCAGAAAAGACCAGAGATCTTGTTTTCTACAAATATGCCGATCTGTTAAAGGCTTTTTATTTTATGGCAGAAAATGACGGCAGGCTGGATGACAAATCGATCGATACTGTGCGTGATTATCTTATCAGGCTGACAGGGGATGACAGGATTTCCAATGAGCAGGTTGATTCACTGTTCGCTGATCTGATTACCTCAGGAAAGGATAATTTAGAATTGTCTGTTGCCAGAGCGGGGCAGCATGAAGAGGTCGATCTGGAAGATTTTCTGAAATGTTGTGAGGCTCTTGCAGGATCAAAGAAGCCGTATTGGCCTCTTCAATCGGCAGCATTAGAGATCTTGAGAGAGAGACAATAGAATTCTGCGTAACCGTGTTTGTTCTTCCTTTCCTAGAACTGCCTTTTGTTTTATTTCTCTCTTATTTTACCCGATACGATAGATTGTCAGTGTTTTTTTAGATCATTCTACAGATTGAAGAGTGTTTTCCGCAGCTGTTCAAAATGGTTGTTCAGAAGGGCAACCGCTCGTTTTATATCCTG
>QKIH01000024.1 GCA_003249645.1 Desulfobulbaceae bacterium
ATCCCGCCGAGTGTACCGATGATTCTCTATGCCATTATTGCCGATCAGTCTGTGGCGAAGCTCTTTTTAAACGGCTTTTTACCGGGCATGATGATGGGCGGTATTTTGATGGTTTACTCCATTTATGTGGCGAAAAAGAAAAATTATCCGATGGGGGGAAAGTTTTCGCTGCGTAATATTTTTCATCATTTCAAGATAGCTTTCTTCGGTCTGCTGACCCCGATCATTATTCTTGGCGGAATCTTTTCAGGCGTTTTTACTCCGTCTGAATCGGCTGTTATTGCGGTTGATTATGCTATTTTTGTGGCGCTGTTCATTTACCGTGATATCAACTTGAAACAGCTCTATTCAATAATCGTCAATGCCGGAATTACCATGGCAATGATCATGTTTCTGATCGCCACTTCAAAGATTTTCAGCTGGGTTCTGGCAAACTGGTCAATTCCGTCTGAGATTGCCGGTGCGGTTTTATCTCTTACCGACAATAAACTGCTTGTCCTTCTGCTGATTAATGTTGTCATTCTGGTTGCAGGCGTTTTTATGGAGACTGCATCAGCGCTTATTATTCTGACCCCGGTTTTTCTGCCGGTGGTCGAACAGTTAGGTATCAATCTGGTTCATTTCGGTATTGTGGTTGTGGTGGGGCTTGCCATTGGTATGATTACACCGCCGGTGGCAATCAATCTGTATGTTGCCAGTTCGATCACCGGCGAACGGCTTGAAACCCTGAGTCGGCAGATATTACCGATGCTGCTGCTGCTGGTGTCGGTTCTTCTGTTGACGACTTATGTGCCGTTGTTGTTCTACTAACATTTCCTGCCGCCCTTTGCGCAATGATAAGGGCGGCAGGAGCCATTCTTTTTACGAATAGTTTCCCTGTTCATCTTCCTTCTCAATGCTGTGACTGGCACCGGCTTCGGAAAACTCGGTCATGCATTCGGAAAAAATGCGTGCCGTACAGTTTGCACAAATTGATTTATCGAGCTTTGTATAGATTGTTGAGATTGCATCACCTTTCGACCCAAAAAGCTTTTTTGTGCAGCTTTCAGAAAAATAATGACCTGATTTTAGGCGGCTGCAAACATTCTCCTTGATATCATAAAAATAGAGAGCGCCTCCCTCCGCATCCCTTTCTTTGGCCAGATGGGCAAGAAAGTCTGCACCGGCCATGTCGATGAAGTTAATCCCGCTTCCGACCAGCAGCAGATACTTCTGCCTGTGGCCGCTATGCAGAATATGACGAAGTTCGCTGCGGATATGATTGACAGCACCGAAATAGAGTGATCCGTCAATGCGCAGGATTTTCAGTTGAGGGCATTCCGGCAGGCTTGGATCGGTGACGAATGGTCTGCGTGCAATACGCGGATCGGGAACGCGGGACACTATTTTCGGATGTGAGGTGCGATTGAGATAAATGGCAACCGAGAGCATGATGCCGAGCAGAATGGCAAACTGCAGTTCAAGAAAAAGTGTGGCAAGCAGGGTTGTTCCGAGGATGACAGATTCAGGAACACTGGTCTTGACGATCTTGATAATGTGGCCGATATCGATAAGACGCCAGGCAACCAGAAAAAGAATACCGGCCATGGCCGCATTGGGCAGGTAGGCGGCAAGCGGGGCGGCAAAGAGTGCTGCAGGAATTAAAAGTGTTCCGGCAAAAACCGCAGCCATTGGTGTCTTTGCTCCGGCCTCGTAGTTCATGGCGCTGCGGTTGAATGAACCGGTGGCAACATAGGCGCTGAAAAAGCTGCCGACCATGTTCGAGATTCCCTGACCGATAAATTCCTGATTGCCGTCAAACTCCTGGTCTGTTTTATCAGCCAGTGAGCGGGCAATGGAGATTGCCTCGGTCAGTGCAAACAGGGTCATGGCAAGTGCTGTCGGGGCGAGCATTTTGATATTATCAAGAGTGGGATACGGCAGAGACAGCGGCGGCAGGGTTGCAGGTAATGCGCCGACGGTCACGATTGCGGAGGAATCCTCTCCCGCATATGCTGTCAGACCGATGGATGCAAGACTGCCAACGACCATAGAGATGATCATATAGGGCAGTGACGGATTGATTTTTCGAACCAGAATACCTGTCAGAAGTGTGATCACACCAATTGCAACAGCATAGGGGTTGGTCTCGCCGAGATGAGAAAAAATGGCGACCAATGTGTCATGAAAAGAACTCTGGCGCGGGTAGAAAAGGCCTAAAAAGTGCCGTGCCTGACTGGCCATAATAAGAATTCCGGCTCCTGCCGTGAACCCGACAACAACAGAATGGGAGATAAAGTTAACCAGGGCACCGAACCGTACCAGGCCAAGACTCACCTGGATCATGCCGACAAAAAGGGTAAGCGTCAGGGCCAGTTGAATATATTCGGGGGAACCGGGAGCTGCCAGCAGACTCAGCGAGGAAAACAGCACCAGTGATGCTGCGGTGGTCGGGCCAGAGACCAGCAGGCGTGAAGAACCGAATAAAGCGGCAATGATGGCCGGGATCATGCCGGTATAGAGGCCGTACTGGGGCGGCATACCGGCAATGGCGGCAAAAGCCACACCCTGGGGCAGTACGACAACAGCCCCTGTGAGACCGGCAACAAAATCCTGCCACAGGTCAATTCTGCTTACCTCCTTTCGCCATCTTAGAAATGGGAACAGTCGGGCCAGAAGAGGATGATCGGTACCTGGGTTTGTATTATGTGACATTGTAGGTAATACCTCGGTGAAATGTTAAAGTGATTCCCACAAATATTTCATTACTGCCGCAGGGGTGTTTCTTTCACTACTACTCCTTGAAGTGTATCACAATATTCCTCTCAACCTCCACCGATTATGGCGCCGGCAGCAAATACCAGTGCGCCGCCGAGAACCACCTGGAATGCTGCCCGCCAGAACGGGGTTTCCATGTAGCGGTTCTGTATCCAGGCAATCGTCCAGAGTTCAATGAACACCAGCGTAAAGGCAATGATGGTCGCTGTCCAGAAATGGGGAATAAGATAGGGAAGCGCATGGCCAAGTCCGCCAAGTGTTGTCATTATGCCGGCTGAAAAGCCGCGTTTTCCTGGGCTTCCGCGACCGGACAATTCACCGTCATCGGATGCCGCTTCGGTAAAACCCATGGAGATTCCGGCGCCGATGCTTGCTGCAAGGCCCACCAGAAAAGTTGTGTGAGGATTATGGGTTGCAAAGGCCGTTGCGAATATAGGCGCCAGGGTGGAAACAGAACCATCCATAAGACCGGCAAGCCCAGGCTGAACCCAGGTTAAGATGAACTGTCGATGTGCTGCACGATCTTCATTTTCGCGATTATCCGTATCAAGGTGTTCCTCTTCCAGGCTCTCGGTGAGGAGACTGTGCCCAGCTTCTATGGCGGCGAGATCGCCGAGTAGCTTGCGGATGTCGGTATCTGTTGTACGCTTGGCAGCTTTTCGATAAAACTGCTCAGCCTGCCTCTCCATCTCGTGTGCCTCGTTGCGAATCTTCTCAATGCTGAGATTTTTTACCAGCCAGACCGGTTTTCGGGCATAAAATCCGCTCACGTGTTCGCGGCGAATCAATGGGATGACATCGCCGAAACGCCTGGAATGCGCTTCGATAAGATGGCGACGATGGTTATCTTCTTCTTCCGCCATTTTTTCAAAAACTTTTGCCGACGCAGGAAAATTGTTCCGCAGCTGCTGGGCATACTGCCTGTAGATTCTTGCATCGTCTTCTTCATTTGAAATTGCAAGGGCAAGAATCTCCTGCTCGGAAAGTTCAGAAAAACGATGTCGACCACTGGAAATACCGGGGATCAAGATATGCCTCCATAATGCTGTGTTTTAAACGGGATGAAGCGTGAAGGCAAATGCCGATTCAGGCTTGCCAGCTTATTGTAGATCACATTAACTCCACAAAATATCAATTACAAATAGTTTGATAGCGCTCACCTGCTTTACCGGGTGCTGTATCAGATTTCGGTCCTTATTACAGATTGAAAGGATGGGAAATTCATTATAAAAGTCATCAACGTCCAGTTTATTTTTGCAATCAATACTTATCTGTAATTTGACGTAATTCTATTTCCGGTTTAGCATGGGTGGCTTATGAATGATGTGAAAAGCAGGTAGTGTAAAAATCAAATGGACTGAATCAGGCAGTAGTGAAAAGTTGACGTACAAAACAGGAGATGTGGATATGATTGATTCTCAAAAGATTATTGATTTACTTTCAACAGAATTGGTTGCAGCGGCAGAAGAAATGCCGAAAACAGAGGCGCTTGAAAAGAAACTTCAGTTGAGCAAGCTTGTTAAAAACTTGACTGACTCGCTGAATGTGCTGTCATCCATGCCGTGCGGTGGATTTCAGGCTATTGATATCAGTGAAGAGGATGCAATGGAAATCGATGACTTGCTGGATGAGCAGCTGGGATAAAAGCTGGTCTTACAGAAGCCTGATATTGTTTCAGACAGCCTGGAAACAATGTCTGTGCCAAACAGGTGATCTGACGAAGTATGGACAAAATCCCTGTCTGCAGTTACAATTACTGCCAGATAGAGGATGAGAAACTATGACCCCATCACCTTCAAAAATCTTTGCTATCGGTGACATCCATGGATGTTACGATAAGCTGACCAAACTTCTGCAGCGCATTCCGTTTGACCCTGACAGGGACACCATAATTTTTCTCGGTGACTATATAAACAGAGGGCCAGATTCATATCAGGTGATCGATTACCTGGTTGAACTCCGGAAGCGCTGCAGAGATGCGGTTTTTCTTAAAGGCAATCACGAACAGATGCTGCTCGAATATGCGGCAACCGGCAGACCGGATATCCTTGAATATCTTCGGTCGATGGGAGTAGGCGTTACCGTCGAGAGCTACAATGCCAATCCGTCCCGACTCAGGAATCTGGCCTGTTTTCCTCCGGAGCATCGAGACTTTCTTTATTCTCTTGAATTCGGCGTCATTCGGGGGACGACCGTCTTTACCCATGCGGATGTTACCGCAGAAACAATTCCCCTGCTCACCGGAAACAGCCTTGCAGAACCCATCGATCACGTTACCGAGACAACCCTGCTCTCAAGCAGGCGGCTGATCTATGATCAGCAGGGGATTCCTGGATATACCGTCGTTTTCGGCCATATTCCGCTGGCTTCCCCTCTTGTTCTCAGTGACCGGATATGTATTGATACCGGTGCCGTCTATGGCAATATGCTCACCGCTCTGGAGCTTCCATCAGGGCGTTTCTATCATGCCTGACATCTATTTTTTATTCGGCTGTTCTCAACAGGTAATTGCCGGCAAGGAATTGTTCAGCAAGCTTGATCGGGATCTCGTCATCGGTCATGGCCGCGTCAAGGAAACGACTGAACCCGAAGAGGTGGCCCAGCATGACCAGGCGCTGATAAACGGTTTCTTTTGATGCTCCGAGAAGTGATGCTGTTACCAGGTCACCGGC
>QKIH01000124.1 GCA_003249645.1 Desulfobulbaceae bacterium
GATGGTACTGCATGGGTAACTGTGTGGGAGAGTAGGTCGCCGCCGATTTTCTTTTGAAAAGCCCTTAGCAAGTTATTTTGCTAAGGGCTTTTTCTTTGTCTGCTCCACTCCCCTCTTCCGCTTATTGTGCAGGTCTGCATTGTCCTTTTTGAATACGGAAGTTATCCCTGCTTGTTATTGCATGGGCAGGAAGCACTTTGATTCCTTTGGTACTTTTGTAAGGGAAACTTGCATAGGAAGGTAGGTCGTCACCTATTTTTACCCCAACTCTACTTGCCTCCCTCTTACTGATGAGATTTTTTACCAGTTATTTTCTCCTGCTTTTTATACCTTTTTGTACGAGCTTTCTGCCTACGCTGTTGCTTTATAACCGAATTAGTGTAGTTTGATTTTTTAGCAAGGAATGCAAAGATGACAGAGATTCGACACACCGCTTAATTGCAGAAATATTCAATTGTTCTTTTATGTATATATCTTTCGACCTTTTTATTAGTAATATGCTGAAATTATATCTAAAATCAATGCAATGAGAATATGGGTAGATGCGGATTCATGTCCCGCTGTTATCAGAGAAATATTATACAAAGCTGCAGGAAGGACAGAGAAAGAGCTAATCCTTGTGGCTAACAGACGAATAACCATTCCGTATAAGCCGTATATACAGTTTCTGCTGGTTCCATCAGGGTTAGATGTTGCCGATAATGCTATTGTTGAAAAGATGAGTCCTGATGATCTTATTATCACAAGTGATATACCCTTGGCTGCCAGAGTTATTGATAAAGGCGGGTTTGTCATCAGCTCAAGAGGTACTGTCTATTCTTCTGATAACATACGTGAAAAACTCAGTACCAGAGATTTCATGGATGAACTCCGATCAAGCGGAGTAGAAACCGGCGGGCCTTCTGCTCTTTCCAAAAAAGACATTCAACAATTTGCTAATGCATTAGACCAAACCATTACACGATATAATAACAAGCTTAACCTCAGATTTAAAAAGAGCTGATAATTGTTTATCTCTCTTTTTAATAGAGTTAATACTGTTTCTCCTCCGCTTAATTTTCCATAAGCAGACTGACATTTGACTTGCGGCGACTTTATTATTCCTCAGCTAGAACCGTTATTTGAATATGAAAAAATTATGTCTTTTGCTCAGTATTTCATTCTGCAGCTGGATAGGTTGGAAATTGGGAGCATCCTATGGCATCATGACAGCATACTGGTTGAGTTTTATCGGCAGTCTAGCAGGAGTTTTTCTCGGAGTTTTCATTAATCGGAGATTTCTTGACTATTAGCATGTGCCCTTCCCCCCAATTCCCCAGCAGCTGACAATCAGCTCATCTGCTAATACAATTTTAGAGGTAAAGCTCTTTTTATGCTTATTTCACATCTCGACCATTTGGTTTTAACCGTCAATGACATTGAAACGACGGTAAAGTTTTATGAATCTGTTCTCGGTATGACGGTTATTTATTTTGGTAATGAACGCGTTGCCCTACGATTCGGCAATCAGAAAATCAACCTCCATCAGTTGCGACAAGAATTTGAGCCGAAGGCCTCGCATCCGACTACAGGCTCGGCTGATCTCTGCTTCTTACTCGGCACTGACATACAAGACGCTGTTAACACTCTTGCAGCCAATAATGTTAATATAATTGAAGGTCCTGTTGAGCGAACCGGAGCTACCGGAAAGTTGCTATCCATCTATATCAGAGATCCGGATCAGAATCTCATCGAGCTCTCACAGCCGCTATATCAGTTCCCTTCCTGCGATTTTTCATAAACAACCGACAACGTGTAGTAGGACAGATAGAGAACATTTCACATACACACTTTTTTATTCACTCCCTTCAAGCAGCAAAGATATTGCTTGCTCAAAATTTTATGGCCCAATATATTTCCTGCCAATAATCACTTGTGCCTAAAAGACAGGCCATCAGGCTTTGAATGAGGGTACAATTTGCACAATATCATGGGGGATTTTATGTCAGAATTTAAAAATGTAACTGTAATTAAACAAGCTAATGTGTACTTCGACGGTAAGGTAACCAGCCGCGCTGTTATTTTTGCCGATGGCACCCGTAAGACACTGGGCATCATGATGCCTGGCGATTATGAATTCGGTACTGCCGAAAAAGAAATCATGGAAATTATGGCTGGAGAACTTGACGTATTGCTGCCCGGCGAAAATGAATGGAAAACAATTCAGGGTGGTGAGGAGTTTGAAGTTCCTGCTGATTCCAAGTTTAAGCTTAAAGTTAAAAGTCTCACCGATTACTGCTGCTCATACATTAAGTAGCAAAGACTATAAAAGGCGGGTAAAGAGAATTCTCTTTGCACCCGCCTTTCTTTTTCAGCCGCCTGCTTGTTCAACGTCTGAAGGCATGTGATTTATAACTGCCGAAGATATGAACATGTTTCGCAAAAAAGTTAAGTTCTTCAAAGGCAAGTTTCAATGACCGCTCATCGGCATGTGCTTCAACATCGGCAAGAAACTTTGCAACATTGAAATTTTCATCGACATAACTCTCCAGTTTAATCATCTGAATACCATTTGTGGCAAAGCCGCCCAGAGCTTTATACAGTGCTGCCGGGATGTTTCGTACTTCAAAGCTGAGGCTGGTTATATACCGTGTCCCCTCTTCATATTCAGGGATATCCCGATCCCGTGAAAAAACGAGGAACCGTGTTGTATTATTAGCTCTGTCCTGGATGTCTTTCTGCAAAACTTCGAGTCCGTAAATTTTCGCCGCAAGTTCTGAACCGATTGCCGCCTGGGTCGGATCGCCCCATTTTTTTACATCAGAAGCCCCTTTTGCTGTATCTGCAACTACATGCCGTGTCAGTCCGTGGGAGTCGATAAAGTCCTTACACTGCGGTATTGCGTGTACGTGACTGTGGACATCAGTCAGTTTAGCCGGATCGGCTCCCGGAAGACCAAGCAGACAATGACGAATCGACTGGAAGTGCTCCCCGATGATATACAATTCACCCATCGGAATAAGATGATGGACATCTGCCACCCTTCCCGCTATGGAGTTGTCTACAGGGATCATGGCAAGATCAGCATTTTTCTCTCTTACTGCACGAAAAGCCGCATCGAAAGAGACACAAGGGACGGTTTCCATCTCCGGGAAAGCATTTCTGCAAGCAAGATCAGAATAGGCTCCGGCCATCCCCTGGAAAGCGATGGTTTTATATTTATCTTTATATGGAATCATAACGAGGTAACCTTTACTTAAGTTTCAATAGTTTCTGCTCAATGCCTCCAACTTGTAGAGACAGTTTTGTTTCTTCCACACAAAACATTATTTGTCAAAAATATCCTCCACAGCGAGAACAACTCTATAGACAGCTTGATCAAAAATTTGTTTCATTCCTTTCTGTAACTCTTTAGGGAAAAAAAGAAAGCTTTATCAATTCTGCTCTAGAGACAGCATATAACTCTCTGCTTCTCCGTAATTGTATTTTTGTACTCTGCCATCAACCATCTTTTATTATCGTCTGCAGGATTCTGGATCGGCACGTCCTACCCTATCAACATTCCGGCCAATCAAAGTACCTCTCACTGGTCAAATAAAAAAAGCAGAAGGGCAATACCTCCTGCTTTTTCAGACAGCTATAATTTCAATTTTACCTTTTTCCCCTATCCCCAGAGATTGAGACGAGGGTGATCTGCAAAGCCACGCAAAATATCACCCCGGGTAACGATGCCTACAAGAACAGTCTCTTTGATTACCGGCATGGCATCAAGATGATAGAACGCCATGACTCTGGCCACTTTTCGGATATCAGTGCCTGTTCCCGTAGTAATAATTTCAGTATTAATTATCTCACCGATGGGATGATTAATTTCGACCTTGATCTCATCCCCATTAACATTGAGATGATGCAAGATATCACGATCTGAAAGCATCCCTATCGCCTGCACTTTTTCATTTGTCACTACAAGCTGACGGACTTTTTTCTTTCTCAGTATACTCCAGGCATCACTTATTGGCGTATCGGGTGTGATAGTCGCGGCGGGCGAAGTCATTATCTGAAAAATATGAACCAGCGGTTCGACCATATTTTCACGCTCATTCATGTTCTGATAGGCGTCGAACCGGTTGTCTTTCGGATGTTCATTCAGCTCCTGCTGAAGCCGGTTTTGAAAACCGATCCGACCAACCGGATCACTGGCCTGAACCCGTTTATTGAGTTCAAGCGCCTCCAGGGAGCCGCTGAACTGAAGACCATTCACATCATAGACATAGAACATTGATGATCCTTTTCTCGTATAAACTGAGCAATTTGAGAGTGAAAAGCTAGATTTTTCTATTTTCTCCTATCATCGCAGATGCGTCAAGCCACTCATCCGCCATCTCTTCGCTCACCCCAAGAGCTTTGATGATCTCTTCTTTCAATGTTGTCCTGTTTTTATGGGCAGCTTTGGCAATATCTGCAGCTTTTTCATAGCCGATATGCGGGGTCAACGCTGTCACCAGCATAAGAGAGTTGTTGCGATAATATTCTATCCGTTTCTCATCACAGACAATACCAACCAGACATTTATGATAAAAGCTGGTCACAGCATCTGCCAGCAGAGAAGCGGATATGAAAAAATTTGCAGCGATCAAAGGTTTATAAACATTCAGTTCAAACTGACCACACGAAGCCCCCATGGTTATGGCTACATCATTACCCATAATCTGACAGCAAACCATGGTAAGAGCCTCGATCTGGGAAGGGTTCACTTTACCCGGCATAATTGATGATCCCGGTTCATTGGACGGCAGAATCAACTCACCAAAACCACATCTCGGACCAGAAGCGAGAAAACGAATATCATTGCCTATTTTATGCAGGCTCACCGCAAGCTGCTTTAACGCCCCATGGCCGTTTACAAGACTGTCATGGCCGGACAGCGCCTCAAATTTATTAGGCGCACTGACAAAACCAATGCCGGTAAACTCCTTGAGATACTCGACTACCTTTTCAGCATATCCTGCGGGGCAGTTAATTCCCGTACCAACAGCTGTACCGCCGATCGCAAGTTCATAAAGTGGAGAAAGGCTCTCTTGCAGCCTTGCAATACCTTTTTCAACAAGTCTGGCATAACCGGAAAATTCCTGACCGACAGTTAGCGGCGTAGCATCCATCAAATGCGTTCGGCCTATTTTAATTTGGCTGGCGAAGACCTCGCTCTTATCCAGAAGGCCCTGGTGGAGAAGTTTTAAAGCTGGAATTGTTCTGGTCAGCAATACTGTTGCTGCCATAATATGCATGGCTGTTGGAAAAGTATCATTGGAAGACTGCGATCTGTTTACATCATCGTTGGGGTGTATGGTCCGTTTGCCCTCACCCAGCGTTTTTCCTTCAAGCTGATGGACCCGGTTGGCAATTACTTCATTAACATTCATATTAGAATGTGTTCCGGAACCGGTCTGCCAGATGACTAAAGGAAACTGGTCATCAAAATCTCCTGCAATTATTTCATCACAGACTGCCGCGATAAGCCCGGCTTTCTGCTCAGTGAGAACGCCCAAATCCCGATTGGTGAACGCCGCAGCTTTTTTCAGTAAGCCGAAGGACCGGATGATTTCAATTGGCATTGAACCGGTTTTACCGATACGAAAATTCTCAACCGAACGTTGCGTTTGAGCACCCCATAGTCTATCAGAGGGAACCCTCACTTCGCCCATGGTATCTTTTTCAATTCTGTATTCCATGATGTCACCCCATTCTATCTTGTCATGCATCTGCAACCAGGTAAGATCTTGAATTATGCTAATATTATATAGCAGAAATCAGCTTGTTCAACAGAATTGACAATTTCCTTATCAGCTGTTTTCAAGGGCTTTATTCTGAACTTGCAGGAGTTCAGAATTCCAATGCAATTATGTTCCCCTCTTCTATTCTCCTCTTCACACGGGTATTGCGTATTCAAAGCTATATGATATCTTTTGAAAAATGGATTCACTTCATACATGTTATTTACTGATAAAACTTACCAGGTAAGATGTCGCCGAGAATCTATTCAGCTTCGGCATTGTCTGTCTATAACTTCCCGATACAATAGTATAACTTTCTATTACATGCTAAGTCGTATTTTTTCCAATAAGCACCTTTTTTCCACGAAATCACATCCAGCACTAACCGGCTAAATATAATATCAATTATCCTTTCCTCTCTTTTATATATCCAATTTAAGGAGAATGATGCAAGAGCAGTGGCAAAAAACAAAGCGATTGAGCTGGTGAAAGAAGAGATAAAAACGTTCCGACGGAAATACTTTCTGAAGCTTCAGAATAGCACGGATTTACTCTGAAAGAGTAAGATACAACGCTTCAGCCCGGGAGCAATACCCGGGCTGAGAGTATTTTATTTAAGCAAATGTGTTCAGCAGACTGGCAACATAACCATCAAGCTGTTCCTGTTCTGCGAGACCGATAACCGATGGGTTTTCAAGCTGACGAGCGGCAAGCCCTTCAACAATCGGAATCTCCAGAGAAGCTTTTCCCATTTCCCCCGGCAGAGTCACACCAAATTGTGTGGTTCGGTTGAGAACCAATGCCTGTCTAGTCAAACCGAGCTCATTTGCAAAACGTGCAATTGAAGAGGCAGTATCAAGACCGCGTCTGCTCGGTTCGGACACAATGGCAAGTCCGTCTACAGCTCTGACCGTTCCCCGGCCGAGATGCTCTATCCCGGCTTCAAGATCAACCAGTACCCACTCATCTCTTTCCAGCATGATATGAGATAGGAGCGCTTTCAATAAGGCGTTGGCTCCGCAGGCACATCCACCGCCTGCATTGGTGACGGTTCCCATTACAATGAGCTTCTGCGTACCGCTATAGTCCCCGGGAATATCTACTGCAAGTTTTTCGGGCAGATCATCAACAACAGGATTCATGTGAATAATACCTGTGCCTATACGCTCTTCGATTATATCCTTTCGCTGAATTAACGGGACAGGCAATTCTTCAGTTTTCAGGCCAGCGGCCTGTCCGAGGGATAAGGCTGTATCCGCATCAATGAGCCAGACATTCTTTCCCTGTCTGGCGAGATAATTGGCAGTCCAGGCGGCAAGGGTGGTCTTGCCCACCCCGCCCTTACCTGCAAAAGCGAGTTTCATTGGTTTTCCTTTTTAGACAAGAAAGCCGGATACCCGTGGGTGGTATCCGGCTGGAAACAGATATCAGGGCTGCAGACCAAGAGCGATGCGTTTTGCTTTGATACGTTCATCCATGATATCTGCAGCTTTTACCGGATCTTCTTCAACTAGGAAGCTTGCCCCGACAAGATTTTCAAGACCATTGAGTGCAAGATCCGTCACAACACTTGAGCCGGTAATATGGGGCGGAGTACCGATCTGGACAGGAATACCAGATGCAACACAGTAAAGGGCGATTGCAACTGCCTTCTCAGAATACCACTCCGGTGAGGCTCCCCAGACGGGAAGATCGGCAATATCTACCCCTAAGGCATCAGCAATTGCGCCACAAAGCTGAATAACCCTCGAATTATCAACACAGGAGCCCATATGCAGAACAGGTGGAATGCCAAGTGCTCCACAAACTTCCTGGAGGCCCGGACCAGCCATTGAGGCCCCTTCTTTGACCAGCAATCCTGCTTTTCCGGCAGCTGTCGTTACACAGCCGGTAACAAGAACGAGAATATCTTTTTCGATTAGCGCCTTTGCAAGTCCGACGTTTCCGGAGTCATGCTTGATACGCGGGTTGTTACAGCCGACAATGGCGCAAAAGCCTCTGATTTTTCCTGATTTGACAACATCAAGAAGCGGATCAAGACTGCCTCCGAGTGCACTGAGTAATGCCTCAACAGAAAAACCTGTGGTTATATCAACAGGGTTACCGGGGATTTCAACCTTGCCCATATCACGCTGCTCAAAGGCTTCGATGGCAATCTCGACCACCTGACGGGCCTTGGATATGGCATCGTGATGATCGAATTCAATATGGGTTGCTCCGGTAAATTTAGCCTTGTTTGCGGTAGTGATAAATTTGGTGTGATAACAGGCAGAGGTCTGCACAAGACTTGGCATGATACACTGATAATCAACAACCATGGCATCCACCGCTCCGGTGACCACGGCAAGCTCTGTCATCAGGTGATTACCGGCCATTGGAATCCCCTGGCGCATCAGCAATTCATTTCCTGTACAGCAGAGACCACCGATATTTATCCCTTCGGCACCGGCCTTTTTAGCCTTTTCAACCATCTCCGGCTCTCTTGCCGCTGAAAGAATCATTTCAGAGACAACAGGGTTATGGCCATGCACCAGGATATTCACCTGTTCTTTTTTCAGAACACCAAGGTTTGCCTTTGATTGGGAGGGCGTCGGAACACCGAAAATAATATCTGAGAGTTCGGTTCCAATCATGGACCCGCCCCAGCCGTCGGCCAGGGCAGTTCTGGCCGCATGCAGAAGCGTATTAGGAGCATCATTATCACAGCCCATATGGGTGCGATGCATCATTTCAGCAATTTCCCGATCAATACCCCGAGGCATTATGCCGAGATTACGCCAGATTTCTTTGCGTTTTTCAGGAACCCTGCCGATAAATGCCAGTTCTTTTTTTCGGCTGCCGAAATCGGAATAACAGACTTCTGTCAGATCTTGGGTAATCTGGGTCAGCGTCCGACCTTCAACCTCAACGCCGAGTTCCGCAGCAATTCTTTTGAGTTTTACCTCATCGGTTACTTTGTAATCTTTGGTGTGACCTTCACCGATGGCTTCGAGAACTTCAATGAGATCGCGGCCATGGTCAGAGTGTCCGGCTGCACCACCGGCAACAAAGCGCCCGAAATTACGAGCAACAATGACATGGGCATCAGCGCCGCAGACACCGCGCTGCATTTTTCCCCCTTCTTTGGGACTTATTCGACATGGTCCCATATTACAATTCTTACAGGTGAGGCCTAATTCACAAAATGTACAATGAGGCTTTTGGGTCTGGTATCTGTCCCAGGCGGTTTCAACACCATCTCTTCGCGCTTTTTCAAGCATTTGCTGAGCGTCATCCCAGATTGACAATTCTTCTACCGGCCTTAATTCTTTTGTCATGCGACCTCCTTCAGACATCGCTGTCTGATACTGTTAGAGTGTATATGTTACTTTGCCAACCTCCCTTGAATACACTATCTGTTTTTTAAAACTGTCAGCCGGACGACACTTTGAGAATTTTTATTACTTTTTTTACAGTCTACGGGCAATCACTTTCCTGGTATTCCGCAACCAGCAAATCAATATCAGGCACAACAAAACTTCCTCGGCTTCCTTTACGTAATACATCGTTTTTTATCAACTTATTGAGCTGGGTAGAAACTGTCTGTCGACTGGCACCGATAAGGTGACCAATCTGCTCCACAGATAATTCGATTTTCAGAATAACCGAACCATCCGGTTGAACTTTTTCTCTTTTCGCTTCATTAAGCAGCAGATGAAGCAATCTGCAGCTGGTATCTTTAAAAACAAGTCCGTCAATAATCGAAAAGGATGACTGTAGGATGTTGCCTAGAACCCGAATCATTCCCTTATTTACCTCAGCATCACTTGCCAGATGCATAAGGAAGGCAGAGACATCGGTTACCAGCAGCTCAAGCGGCTCAAGCGCTTGGACGAAGGTGCCTGTGTGGGTCGCATAGATATCTCCCCGCCCGAGAATAGCCAGATTGAACTCCTTTTCTTCGTAGCCGAGGTACACTCTTGCCCTACCGGATTGAACAATAAAGATCCTGTTTTCCTCACCATCCGGTGTTGAAACAAAGGCATTTTTAGCAAATTGCCTTGAATGAAAAGACGTCCGTAACTGTTCAAACTCTTTTCCCTGCAAGTGCTCCAATAAATCTTTCTGCAAAAATCGCATAAAACCGAACCGATAAAAGAATTAAGCTGATCATGCCAAAGTGAACAGAGAGTTCCAGTCCATGAGGCAATGACAACAATGACATCGCTCCTGTATCAAATATGCAACTGTTTTATCAGGTGCATCTCATTCTCAATGATAATGTCTCTCCTGTAAAAATAAAAGCTGGATGTTCTATCTAAGTTCTTCACTGTATTTCCGCTTACTTGCAAAAGATGTCAGGCAAGGCTATTCTGATATTGCAGATAACATATTCCATAAATGCAATTCGGAAAAATATGTATTGTCATGAACCAGGCAAGATCATTAATGGTTTTTGCAATTTATTAAAAGTTACACAAAGCGGTATGATTGCACCTGCACAATGCAGCGGATAGTCATGATGCAACAACACAGATTATCCAGAAATTTTTTCGAGAAAATATTTGTATTCACAATTCTTCCCGGATTTGTTTCTCTTAATATGTTTTTAAAACATTCTGTTATACAGACAGTTAAACGACCATAAGCAAGAGATTAGCACAACTTCCATTGCTCGATTGGTAATCAACCTTATCCTATAACCTTGTTCTACGATTAATTTGCCGCCATGAGGTTCAAGCAGATTAAATGACATGACACGCAATAACACTCCTGCAACAGGCTGGTTTCACACCACTACGTTCGGCATCACCTGTTTGGGAATATCACTATCACACCAGATACAAACACAGGAAAAACTATGCTCGATTTTATGAAAGAACTGGCTCTTGAAGCCGGGAAAATATGCAGAGACAGACAACAGCATCTCTCATCACTTGCTTTTGAATATAAAGGAATCCGCGATCTTGTCACAGAAGCCGACAGGGAGGTCGAAGTGTTTCTGCGCGGAAAGATAGCCGAGCGCTTTCCCAAACACATAATAGTCGGTGAAGAGTACGGAACCACTGGAGATGAAGATCCGCACCGCTGGATTATTGATCCGATCGACGGGACAGTTTCCTTCATGCATGGCCTGCCGACCTACACAATTTCCATCGCGTATCAGGAAAACAGGGAAACCGTTGCAGGGGTTGTGTATGCTCCGACACTGGACCAGCTCTTTTATGCTGCCAAAGGAAAAGGAGCGTTTCTTGGTGACACCAGGCTTCAGGTATCCGAACAAAGCAGCATGATTGATTCGCTCTGGGCTACGGGGTTTGCCTGCATCCGTGCTGGACTTGAAGAAAACAACCTCCAACTTCTCAACACAATCATGTATAAGATCAGGGATATCCGGCGCATGGGTTCTGCGGCTCTTGATCTTGCCTATACCGCAGCAGGTAAAATGGATGGTTTCTGGGAACTTCAATTAAATAATTACGATATTGCAGCCGGAGTTTTGCTTGTTCAGGAAGCAGGTGGAATTGTAACTGATTTTGAAGGAAATGCAGATTATCCAGAGAAAGGAACCCTTGCATCCAATGGAAAACTCCATAAAGACATGATTGAACTCCTGAACTGAAGGATTCTTCGCCTCGCCAGAACTGATTTGATTAAACAGCCCGGTCTTTATATCGGGCTGTACTCTCATGAAGCGGTTAAATACTTTACCGCAATAACAGCAGATAAATAGTTTTTCTTTGCTTAATCATAACAAAAACTTTAATTTGAAATTTTCCAATATATTATGAGGGTGAAATTTGTGTAACAAATTTTTCCAGTGCTATAATGTCAGATATCTATCAGTATATTTAATGCACCAGAAAGATCGTAAACTGATTTACTTCATTTCAAAAAGTTGAGAAGAGATTTATGGCAAGACAATCCCAAGCGGCTCCAACTATTTTTCTTTTCTGCATAGCATACACCTTTCTTTTCGCATCGTTCAGTATTGCTGCAGAGGCAACGACAGCCCCTGGCAACAAAGAAGATATCCCGTTTCTTGATGCGGAAAGTGAACAAACTCTTGATGACTTTCAGGCCAGATTCGGCAGCTGGCTGGGTTCCAAGGCAAGCTGGTTCGATTCATTTTTTGACGACGACAATTACCTTGAAGAAACTAACGAGACCAATGCCAAAGCCTCAGTAACTGTCGGCTACAGTAAAGACGACGATGTGGAGTTTGCTCCCAGATTTCGCCTTCGTCTCAAGCTTCCTCATCTGGAAGAAAGAGCACGCCTTATAATCTCAGCTTCGGACGACAGCGGTATAGCAGACGACTCTGAATCCCCAATCGGCTCAGTGAAAGACGATACCGAGAGAAAGGATGTCACCGCCGGATTCCAATATTTTCTTCGCCAGAGTGTCAGCCAACATCTTTCGGTTACCACCGGCGCATCATATAATTATGTTTATGGTGGACTTCGCGTCCGCTTTTCACGTGATTTTGGCCTTTGGCACAGCCGATTCATCAACAATTTATACTATTACACTGACGATGGATGGGAAAACAAGACAAGCATAGAACTGGATCATCCTCTTACAACGAATCTGATGTTTCGTACCATATTAAACGCAGACTGGGCTGAAGATGAAGACGGGATCGATAATGCAATCCGTTTCCGTTTCTATCAGTTTCTCGATATATACCATTCACTTCGATATGACGTCGGATTTTATTTTAAAACATCACCTAATTACTATATGGATGATGCCAGATTCCAGGCAACACACCGCCAGCGCTTTTATCGTGACTGGCTTGCCCTGGAGATTTCGCCGTTCTTTACCTTCCCTGCCGACACAGGCAGAGAATTCAACCCTGGAATTCTTTTTAAATTCGAGGCGGAATTCGGTTATTCACCGGAAGGCAGGGGCTTTAATCTCAACCTGATCAACCGTTAAGGATTCAAAGCGCAAGAGAGAAGACAACAACGGTAAACTATGGTTTTCGGAGCTTTTTCACCAGCTGCTGTGCAGCCAGTTCAGGATCTGGGGCCGCTACAATAGCTGAAACAACCGCAACACCATCTGCGCCATGATCGATAACTGCTCTGCAGTTTTCATGATTGATGCCGCCAATACCGACGAGGGGAATATCAACTAGAGATCTAATCTTTCTTACCCCTGCAAGGCCAAGCGGGTTTGCAATATCATCTTTCGTCAAGGTAGCAAAAACAGGGCTGATGCCAATATAATCAGCCCCATCCTTCTCTGCAGCAACGGCATCTTCAGCAGACTCTGCCGAAATGCCAATCACCATATCCTGTCCGACAAGCTGTCTCGCATCGCAAATATGCATATCGCTGTGACCTAAATGAACGCCTTCAGCAGCACAGGCAAGCGCAACATCAATCCGGTCATTGATAATCAATGGTATCTGCAAGGGCCCAAGCAGCTGCTTCAGCCGTTTTGCCATGGCAACAAATTCACGGGTATCAAGCTTCTTTTCACGCAGCTGCACGCAACTCACCCCTCCTTTAACCGCCTCAGCTACAATACCCTCCAAGGCTCTTCCTGCAGCAAGTTTACTGTCCGTAACCAGATAGAGGGAATAATCGAACTTCATAGAGTTATCCTTCTATAAATTTACATCCCCGTTCAAGTTCACCCAACTTGATCGAATATAAAGCATCCATCAGGGCAGGAACAAAACTGCCGGGGCCTGAACTCCTGTTTCCTGCAATTTCACCAGCCAACCCATAGTAGGCAAGAGCAGTGGCCGTCGCTGTTACAGGATCCGAATCAACTGCGTTAAAGGCCCCGATAATAGCCGTTGCAGCACAGCCTGTTCCGGTTACAGAAGGCATCAGAGGATGACCATTGCCAATTTTCACAGTCCTCTGCCCATCAGTGACGAGATCGATTGCCCCGGTTATGGCAAGGGTTGATCCGATTTCCTGAGCCAGTATAATTGCGGTATCCTTGGCCTGATCAACTGTGTGAACAGCATCAACTCCCTTGGTCTTTGACCCTTCATCCCGCAGTGCCAGAATCTCGGAACTGTTGCCGCGTATTACTTTTACTGAAGTCTCATGCAAAATACGTCTGGTTGCAGCTGTTCTCATCCTTGTCGCCCCGGCCCCAACCGGATCGAGAATAATCGGTGTCATATTTTTATTGGCCTGCTGACCGGCCTTGATCATCGAGTCTATCCAGGTATCGGTCAAGGTTCCTATATTAAGTACCAGAGCCCCGGCAAAATTCACCATCTCCTCAACTTCACCCTCGGCATGGGCCATGACCGGCGAAGCCCCTGAGGCAAGAAGGGCATTAGCCGTAAAATTCATCACCACGAAATTCGTGATATTGTGAATAAGCGGCCTGCGGGCTCGTACTTTTTCAAGGTTTTCTACTGCTCTTCTGACAAGATCATCCATTCTATTACCTTCATCGTAAACTTTCTGGTAGTAGAGGTAGAGATGATAGATATGATGTGAGAAAGCCCAAGCTGTCACACAAAGAATCTGCAAGTCCCTACGCTGGTTTCAACCAGATCAGGTTCAACGGGTATCATCTCAGGCCTTTCGGGCCACCCCTCTGCAAAAATATTTCGCTCTGATTGTTCATACTACGGTTTAATGTCTCAACTGTCAACACAGAGAATGTGCTTATATAATACCGAAATACAGCCGCGTTCAATTATCAAATTGTGTTTACAATTCTTCAGCCTCCTAGTATAAATTGACGTCTTACTCAACCATTTACCGTCAAATCCAGCTGATGTAATTCTGCAGTTTGTTCATTTTTCATCTTCAGTCATGAAAAAAACAAAAATTATCCAGTCTGCATCACGTGGATAGCATATAAGATGCATTTAGCATGTTGATTTAATATGTTTTGCTTTTCCATCCCATTAACCAAATAACTTTTTATCCAGCTGTTTAGCAGAATCGAACAGATACAACAGACATTTCAACCCACAATAATGGTATTCAGTTCTCTTTTTTTTCTTTTTTACTTTCTTCCCGTGGTACTCATCCTGTACTGGATTGTTCCAAATAGAGGAAAAAACCTGTTTCTGCTACTTGCCAGCCTCTATTTTTATGCCTGGGGCGAAGGACTGTATGTCTTCCTCATGCTCCTTGTTGTTCTTATTAACTACCTGATCGGTGTCCTGTTCGAGAAAACGCCCCCGATAAGGAAAAAGATACTGCTTGCCGTCGGGGTCGGTCTCAACCTCCTGCCCTTACTCTTTTACAAGTACAGTGTGTTTTTTCTCTCACTTGTCGACATAAAGCTCAGCCAGACAATTCACCTGCCAATCGGAATCTCCTTTTTCACTTTTCAGGCACTCTCATATCTTGTTGACACATACCGGCAGACAACCACAGCTCAGCAGAATTTCATTAATCTCGGCCTCTATATCGCACTTTTTCCACAATTAATTGCAGGACCTATCGTCCGATATCATGATGTTGCAAAGCAGATAGTCTCCAGAAAAGTTACCCTGTCTTCATTTAACTATGGAGTTGAGCGATTTATCCTTGGCCTCGGGAAAAAGGTCCTGCTTGCCAATCCCATGGGACAAATGGCAGACATTGCCTATGGAATACCGCAGACAGATCTCAGTACCGGAGTTGCATGGCTTGGTGCCCTGTGCTATATGCTGCAGATATTTTATGATTTCTCCGGCTATTCGGACATGGCCATCGGCCTGGGCCATATGTTCGGCTTCCGATTTTTGGAGAACTTCAATTTTCCCTACATATCGCGTTCTATCCAGGAGTTCTGGCGCAGATGGCATATATCTCTCTCCAACTGGTTTAGAGATTATCTGTACATTCCGCTTGGAGGAAACCGTATCTCTCCCTCCAGAACAATGCTCAACCTGTTTATCGTCTTTTTTCTCTGCGGTCTCTGGCACGGAGCCAGTTGGAATTTCATCGTCTGGGGCCTGTTTCATGGCTGTTTTCTGGCTCTTGAAAGGACACGGTTCGGCAAGTTCATTCATGCCCTGCCAAAACTTGTCCAGCACCTCTATGTTGTACTGGTGGTGTTAATAGGCTGGGTCTTTTTCCGAGCTGACAATCTGGTCCAGGCTCTGGATTTTCTTAAAATAATGGCAGGAATCGGTGGAGCCGCAAGTATGCATATCAACATAGTGTACAAACTTGATGTGTTATTCTTTATCACCTTTTCTGCAGCCGTTTTCTGTGTTTTCCCTTTTTCAGCGAAAATACTGCCTCGATCTGATTCGCAGCGTCAAGTAACTATCCCCGATACGTTTTTCCATGGCTTTAAAATATTACTGTTGAGTCTGACACTGATATTATCAATCGCAGCTCTGGCCACAGATACATATAATCCATTTATTTATTTTCGATTCTGATGCAGCTGAAAAAACTTGAAAAGTATACAGGTTTAACTGTTACGGTAATTTTCCTGGTGATGATTCTAATGCCGATTCTGGTCATGAAATTCACCAGGGAATCTCAGATTTCTATGGTTGAAAAAAGGCGTCTGGCTAAACTGCCGGAATTTCACTTCAGCATAGAAGACATAAAAACATATCCAAGAAACTACGAAAACTACTTCAATGACCATTTCGGCCTCAGGTCAAGATTTGTATGGCTCTATAATTCCGTATTTGTCTCTCTGCTGGAAACGTCTCCTAACTTTGATGTCATAGTGGGGAATGATAAATGGCTGTTTTTTGCAACTGGATTTAATTACCAGGACTTTACCGGCAGCAGACTGAAGTCTGTTGGCACGCTCATGGAATGGAAACAGCGCCTGGAAGAACGCCAAAAATGGCTGGCTAAAAAGGGTATTCGATATCTTCTTCTGCCAGTTCCATACAAAATATCAGTTTACAGTGAATACCTGCCGGATCGAATTCAACCACTGGCTGGTGAAACAGAGGTTGAACAATTCCTAACCTTTCTGAACCAACCACCGCAATTTGAGGATGTAATTGATGTAAAAAAACTATTCATGGAGGCTAAAAATTCACAACTCGTTTACCATAAGACTGATACCCATTGGAATCTCGTTGGAGCTTATATTGCCTACACTGCTATCATCAACCACTTCCAACGCTGGTTCCCGGAAATGCAGCCATTTCCATGGGATGAACTGAAAAAGAACAACATAAGCTTCAATGGGAATCTCAGTGATTTTATAAATATAGGATCTCTCTACCAAGAAGATAACCTTGTTCTCGATATTCCTGACTTTGGCAAGAAAGTCCTGCTACAAGCCTATCAGCTTCCTGCACCACCAGAAAACTCTCTACAAAGGCTCAGACATGGTAGAGCAGAAATAAGCCTCAACCCTTCAGAAAACAGAAGTGCTCTTGTAATAACAGACTCGTTTGGGACCGCATTGAAAAATTTTCTTGCTATGAATTTCAGAAAAATCATTTTTGTTCAAGACGCTCGATTCGAGGATCTTATGCACCTAATTGAAATTGAACATCCAGATGTTGTACTTGATCTCAATGGATCTGTTCGGTTTCCGGTGGCTCTGGGTGACAGTATAGCCCTGAGAAATGAAAGCATTAAGAAAGTCTTTAATAACAACAAGTCATTCTATCACTTATCTGGAAATGATTTTAGTAGCCATATCAAACAAATAGCAGGTACTAAGTATAAATATGAGTCGGGAAGGCTTCTTCTGCAAAGCAATGGCAACGACCCCCAACTCGTGTTTGATTCTCCGTCCGGATTTTCAAAAAAACCGCTATATATTCATTGCCGAATGACTGCTCCTGCAAATACGATTTTCCAAATTTTCTATCAGACAAAGAATACACCTTATTATACAGAAAAAAACATGCTGCAAACCAACATCCAGAAAGGCATCAATGATATATACCTGCGGCTCTATGAACCGGTTGCAATTGACAGCCTGCGCATTGATTTCGGAAAACTAGCAGGGCAATATGAGATGGAGACATTTGAGCTGAGTTATTAATCAGATTCCTATATACTGCAACGAAAAACTGGCCACAGAAGACATGACTGTACATCCTATGTTGGTAATTTACCAAAAACACACAGTCAACTAGTTAAGTGCCATCTGAACTGAAGAGCAATTTATAAAAAATAGGGGGGTGTGGAACAGCCCCCCTATATCTTTTACTGCAAAGTTTCTTCAAGATATTCAGTAAATCGCCGCCAGGATTTTTTGTCAGCATCCTCCCGGTAACGCGGTGAATCAAAAACTGTGAAAGCGTGGGGTGCACCGCTGTAACTGATCAATTCATGGGTAATTCCGGCAGCTTCAATCTGTTTGCCAAGAGAAGCAAAATCATCCAGAGTCACAGAGGTGTCGGCAGAACCATGCAGAATGAGAAAACTGCCCTTCGCCGTTGAATAATCCTGCCCTTCAGGTGTCGTCAGGCCGCCATGGAAGGTGACAAAACCTTTCAGACTGACACCGGATCTGGCAAATTCAAGAACAGCAGCACCACCGAAGCAATATCCTGCAGCAATACCATTTTCAATATTTGCTCCAAGTTGTTTTGCTTCTTCAAGTGCAGCATAAATTCGCTTACGCATCTCTTCTCTATCAGCATACAGAGCACCGGTCAGTGCCTTTCTCTCTTCATTTTCTGTCGGACGGACTCCTTTGCCAAACAGATCAGCGGCAAAAACCGAATATCCTAAATCTTTAAGCATATCCGCCCTCTTGACCTCATAATCAGTCAGTCCATCCCAGTCATGGATCAGCAGCACAAACGGGCTTCCTTTGGCAGGGCTGACATAATATCCTTCGTATGCCTTACTATCGACGTTATAGGCCACAAAGGTGCCTTCTGCAGCCATTGAGATCACCGGAAAAAAAAGACAGGTAAAAAACAACAAAAACTTATTCATGATATGAACCTCCTCTATTGAGGTTGAGTTTTTTTTGAAAAAACGGTTAGAAATCGCACCGAATCGGTGAGATACAGAAAAAAAAATAAATATCCCTGAAAAAAAATCAATGTGATTCAATTCGAGATATATAAAGGATTAATTTGTCTTTAATATCGCAGAGATTGCAGATTAATCTGGTGAAAGATAAGTGTTCTAAAGATAAAATAGCCGCCGTTTTAATAAGCCGTTATGAATCAGTCCTTCCAAGTATTTACTAAACGACATTTTATTAGTAAAAGCATACTGAATATCTTTACAATCAACCTGCCATTTAACTGATAAACGATATGAAACTTATTATACAAATTCCCTGCTATAATGAAGAAAAGAGCCTGCCGGTCACATTAAAAGATTTGCCTCGCCAGATAGACGGGATAGAGACAGTGGAATGGCTTATAATTGATGACGGCAGTAAGGATAATACGGTTGAAGTTGCTAAACAATGCGGTGTAGACCATATTGTATCACACCACAAGAATCTCGGTCTTGCACGTACATTTAAAACAGGTCTGCAGGCCTGCCTTGAAAAAGGTGCAGACATCATTGTCAATACGGATGCTGACAACCAGTACTGTGCAGAAAGCATTCTCGATCTCATCAAGCCAATATTGAATAAAGAAGCAGAGTTTGTGATCGGTGCAAGACCTATAAACTCAATTGATGATTTTTCCAGGACGAAAAAATTCCTACAGAAAATCGGCAGTTGGACGGTTAGGGTGGCCAGCAACACCGATGTTCCTGATGCCCCGAGCGGGTTTCGAGCTATAAGCAGAGACTGTGCCATGCGTCTGAATGTCTTCAACAATTATACCTACACGCTGGAAACCCTGATTCAGGCTGGACAGAAACGCATCCCGACGACCTGGGTACCAATCAAGACAAACCCCAAATTAAGGGATTCCAGACTGGTTAAATCCATCGCCAGCTATATCTGGAAATCATGTTGTTTACAAGCCTTTTCGGTTCTTCACCTTTTTATCCAGTATCTTTCTCACCGTTGGTATTCTTGGAAATTTACGATTCCTCTACTTTTATATGACCGGTGGAGGTGGAGGGCATGCCCAGTCGCTTATTATCAGCGCCTCTCTTGTTGGAGTCGGTTTTATGACCTTTACAACAGCACTACTTGCAGATCTGTTGAGCGTCAACAGGATAATGCTTGAAGAAATCCGTTATAAAATGTTGAAGAAAGAACTCGACGAAAAAAAATAATTTATCTTCTAGCTGCGAAGTCTGCTCGCACACGAATCTTTTATTCTAGCCGACGTCGTCTTTTTACTCTGAACCAAGAGTCGAAAAATTATTTCAGATGGAAGACCTGTGCAAGAGCATCATGCATAACATGGATTGGAGCTTCCTTGCCCGTCCACATTGCAAAGCCGATAGCCCCCTGATGCACCAGCATGCCGAGTCCGTCAATGGTCCTGGCCCCTTTTCTGGCAGCTTCAATAAGAAAAAGTGTTTGAGGAGGATTGGGGATCACATCACAAACAGTCATGCTCCCGGTTATTGTTTCATAATCAAGAGCTGGCTTGTTGTTTACGTCAGGATAAAGACCTATTGAAGTGGCATTGATCAGAAGCTCCGTCTCTGAAGGAATCTGGTATACCGAATTCCATTCAACAAACTCGGCCTTCACGTCCGTTTTTTCATTTAATAAAGCAGCAAGTTCTTCACCTCTGTCAACAGAACGGTTGACAATGGTAATATGCGAGGCACCATTCAAGGCTAGTTCCACGCTGATTGCCCGTGCCGCACCGCCTGCACCAAGAATCACCGCCCTTTTTCCTCGCGGGCTTATGCAGGCATCTTTTACCAGGGCATTGATGAATCCCTTGCCGTCCGTGTTTTCACCGATGAGTTTACCGTCCTCGACGCGTACAGTATTCACTGCACCCATAAGAGCCGCATCATCGGCAACTTTATCAAGATATTGCAAGACCTTTACTTTGTGCGGGATAGTAAGATTTATTCCCCTCATGTTAAAAGCCTTGAGTCCGATAAAGGCATTCTCTAAATCTTCGGGATACACTTCTATGGTGAGATATCGCCAGTTGAGACCAAGGGCTGCAAACGCCGCTTCCTGCATCAGGATGGTTGGATTCTCTGCAACCGGATGACCGAACACCCCGACCAGTTCGGCTTTATAATTTGGACCCTGTGACATGGTGAAATCTCCTGATATTTCGAACAAATAGACAGGGATCGCACAAGAAAACGGTGAAAAGCAGTGAATCAGCCGGCGATAATTACTTTTACGCCAAGCTCCTCAAAGCGTATTCTGTCTTCATCCTTGATAGAACTGTCGGTTATAAAATAGTCAATCAGGTCAAGGCCGCCAAGGGATGCAAAGGAAATCCGCCCTATTTTGGTCGAATCGGCCAAAAGGAAAACCTCTTTTGCAGCTTTAATCATCGCCTTTTTTACATAGAGATCATTAAAGCCCGGGTAGGTCAGCCCCGCTTCAAAACTGATCCCACCGGTGGCAAGAAAAAGCTTGGAAGCATAAATATCCTGAAAAAATTCGGCAGCTTTTTCACCTGAAAGAGACAGGGTCGGCGGTTTGAACTGGCCGCCAGAACAGAACACCGTACAGCCGGGCACAGCACCAAGACGCATAACGATATTCAAGGCATTGGTCATGACCTTGAGGTTCTGCTTGGCCGAGAGACCTTCTATCATTTCTGTGGTGGTTGAGCCGGCATCCAGAATAATGGTCTCGCCATGGAGAACATATTCGACGGCTTTTTTGGCGATGACGATCTTCTTGTCCAGATTTTCCATGTGCTCAAGGCTCATGGACTGGACATTATTGGTGGAAGACTTCAGAAAAGCGCCGCCGTGCTTACGGGCAACAAGGCCTTCTTTCTCAAGCTTTTCGAGGTCCTGCCGGATGGTCGGCTCGGAAACATCAAAATGTTTGCTTAGATCGCTGACCCGGGCATAGCCCTCTTCCTGAATCAACTCAAATATTTTTTTTCTTCTCTGTTCAGCTAGCATGAGTTTTTAAACTGTAACGATGTATGACAAGTACATGCAGTAAGTTGTTATTTTCTTTAAAGCTTATAATACTCGATATCTTCTGAATGAAAAGCAAAAGCAACGAGGCAGTATCTTTTTGAATTTAAGAGATTAAAGATACCGCCTCATTTCACTCTTATTGATGATGATACAGCTGCCAGCCAAGGTATTTATTGACCGCCTCATCAATAACAGCAGAAACATTACCGCGAACCATTGCCACATGATGTTCATAACCGTTCTGGCAGATATGAGACAGTAGACCGCGCAGATTAGGCACCTGACAAACAGCGATACCACCATCCATGGCAAAGGGATCGTCGGTAAAAGAGCCTTCACCAAGATAGCCTTTGATGCAGCCAAGGTTATCATCGGTTGAAACCCTGAAATAAGTCATAGGTCCTGAAAGCACCTTCCCTTTCACGGCACCGAAACTGTTTTCACGGCCAAGACTCTCGCCAAGAACATCGAGATCAGCAATCTCAGGAGTTGCACCAATAAAGCTCTTCGGAAAGTTTGAACAGTGCGTATTGACACATTTATCAAGTTCTTTTCCGTAGTTGTTGTTCCAGTCGAGAAATCCCGGAGGAGTACCGCTTGCCAGTAGCAGGGTATACATGGAGACAGCCCCTGTCACATCGACCTCACAGGCACTCGGCATGAATTTTTCCCCCATCATGCTCATGGTCAGACAGGAGGCGCAGCCGTAGTTCTTCTGCATCGATTCCCAGCATTGAATGGCACTGGCGACACATTCATTTTCCGCCATCCAGTCATTGACCGCAACACCGAATCTGGCCTGACGCATCACCTGTTCATCGGGAATGCGGCCTGGAATGGTGCCGTAGGCTCTGATTTCAGAAAGCATCTTCTTAACAGCTTCAGCACTGTTGTCCATCTTATTTGCAGCAGCAAAGATCTCTGAGAGATCAACAGGAATAACAGTGATACCGGTGCGCTGGAGTATTTTTTCGCTGTAGCGAACGGTCTGGAAAGCAGCAGGCCGTGCACCGATTGCGCCGACTCTGGCATTTCTTAAGCCCTTTACAGTTCGGCAGACAGCGGCGAATTTCTTTACATCCTCTTCAAATGAAGAATCGGAGATATTACAGGTATGCTCTGCAGTATCGGTGAATTTTATACCGTACTGATAGAAATTGTTGCAGACAGAAATCTTACCGCAGAAGGCGTCACGGCGGCTGGCAACATCAACCTTGTCAATGTCATCGTCACAGGCCTGAACCATCACGGGGACATTGAGTGCGGCCATATCGATGGTCTGGACTACACCCAGTTCATTACCAAAGTTGGGCAGCACGACCATAATACCGTCAATTTTTTCAGCCTGACTTCTGAACATATTTGCGTAGTGCTTGGCATCGGCAAGACTTTCTACAGCACCATGGGGTGTTTCAGTCTCCCCGCCGATAACGTAGTCAATGCCGAGTTTGTCAAGCAGCGCCAGCATTTCCTTCCTCGCACCGCCTATCAAGGCCGGACTAAAGAAGCCCCGCGTACCGACGATTACGCCTAAACAGGTCTTTTTTTCCATAACTTTCATATTGTTGTCTCCAATTAATCTTCCTGAAGGGCAGCCTTTGACTGCATATTACGCTGAAGCTGATCGACAATAACAGCCGCGACAATAACGATACCTTTAATAACCAATAACCATCTGCCAGAACGAACTAACGCCCATCATGACCATACCATCTCCAAGTACACCTATAACAAAGGCCCCGATTATGGTCCCGCCGATGGTTCCGCGGCCACCGGCAAGCGATGTTCCACCAAGAACGGCAGCGGCGATGGCTGTTAGTTCAAACATTTCACCGGTAGCCGGATGGGAAGCGACAAGCTGGGATGCGATAATCATCCCGGCAATGGCCGCACAGAAGCCTGAGAACATGTAGACGAACATCTTCACCCGTTTCACCCGGACGCCTGAAAGCATTGCTGCACGCTCGTTACCGCCGACGGAATAAATATGTCTGCCAAGAGGTGTTTTGGTTGCCAGGTAAGCCGCCGCACAACCAAGAACAATCAAAATATAGATGGAGACCGGAACCCCCAGAAAGGTGCCGGAACCAAGCACCGGGAAGCCGGTATTGCCAAGCTCTTCCTTGCCGACCAGGTTAGGGAAGGTCTTGCCGTCAGAAAGCAGCAGCGCCGCACCACGGGCAATATACAACATACCCAGCGTTGCAATAAACGGTGCAACATTAAACCGGTTCACCAGAAATCCGCTGAACGCTCCGCAAAGCACACCCACTGCAAGGGTTATCAGGATAACCATGGGCAGATGAAAATAGATGGTAACATCCCACACCGGTATATGAAGCCCGTTATAAATGAGCCCGCCTGCAACCATACCTGTCAGGCCCACAACAGAACCTACAGACAGATCAATACCGCCGGTAACAATGACAAAGGTCATTCCGATTGCAAGTATGGCATAGATGGCAACGTGTTTGACCATGATCACCAGGTTTGCCATGGACAGGAAGTTAGGGGCCATAAAGCTGAAATAGACAACGACAAGAAAAAGGGCAATAAAGGTCCGTAGTTTCAGCAGCAGCATGCCCAGTTTCAAATTGCTTTTTTTGCCGGCTGATGCAGCCGTGTTCACTGATGTTGTATTCACTGTTATTCTCCTGACTTCACTATATTTGCATGGCTGCCGGATGCTTATGGGCCACAGCCGAGGCAGATACCAAGGCCTCTTCCGTTACACTTTCACGATCAAATTCACCGGTAATCCTGCCGTCACTCATCACCAGAATCCTGTCTGATATCGCCATAATCTCTTTGAGCTCAGAGGTAACAAAAAGAATACCTAGCCCCTGACTGACAAGATTCTTCATGATATCAAACACTTCCCCTTTCGCACCGACATCGATACCGCGGGTAGGTTCGTCCATCAACAGGACCTTCGGATCTGTCAGCAGGGCTTTACCAATGACAACCTTCTGCTGATTCCCCCCCGAGAGTGAACTGATGATAACCATCGGGCTGGCAACCTTGACTGAGAGGCTCTTGATCATCCTGCCGACAGCACTTTTCAGGCTTGAATCGTTGATATGAAAACCTGTAAGAAATTTCCACAGACTTGAAAGCGTCATATTTTGAGTCACATCAAGAGGCTGCACAAGGCCTTCCCGCTGACGATCCTCAGGAATGAGCGCAAGCCCAGAACGGATATGGTCAACCACCGTCCCCCTGGTCACATCCTGACCATCAAGCAGAACCGTGCCTTTCACCTCCGGCTGCAGTCCCATCAAACACTCAAAGAGCTCTGATCTGCCAGCCCCCATAAGACCGTATATGCCGAGAATTTCACCTTTTTTAAGGCTGAAGTTGAGATGATCAACGGCATAACCACGCCCTTCTCTTGGCAGGGTAAGCTCTTCAACTTCGAGAATTACCTGGTCGGTCTTATGGCTTTCGTATGTAATTTCGCGGTTCCCCGCCTCACCCACCATATTCGAGATGATCCAGGGAACGTCAATTTCCTTCATCGGCGCTTCCTGCATAAGATTACCGTCACACAAGACCGTAATGTAATCACCGATGGTCACCAGCTCTTCCAGCCGATGTGAGATGTAGATAATGGAGACCCCTTTTTTCTTGAGATCGGAGATAACTTTAAAAAGCACCTCAACTTCCGTCACTGAAAGCGCTGAAGTAGGCTCATCCATAATCAGTATTTTAGTGTCAAGCGCCAGGGCCTTGGCTATTTCAACCATCTGCTGCTGGCCGATACGAAGCTCTGACACCTTGGCAGTGGCCCTAATATCAGATTCGAGGTTATCAAGGATTTTCTGTGCTTCCTCAATCTGCGCCTTGTGGTCGATATGAATACCGCCTGCGGTTTTTTCCCGGGCTATGAAGATATTCTCGGCAACGTTTAAGTTTGGAAAGAGATTCAGTTCCTGATGGATCATGCCGATACCGTGCTTTGTCGCATCGTGAAAGGAATTGATCACAACCGGTTTGTCAGCCAGGTAGAGCGTTCCCTTGGTCGGCGTTTCAACTCCGGCCAGAATCTTGGTCAAGGTCGATTTTCCGGCACCGTTTTCGCCGACCAGGACATTGACCTTTCCCTTATAAACGTTGAAGTTGACCTTGTTGAGGGCGACAGTTCCAGGATAGAGTTTGGTAATATTTTCGGCCCGCAGGACAACTTCGTCGCGTGTTTGTACTGTCATATTCTACTCCTGCTTGACGCTCAATATTACCGGGGTAATACGTACCAGGTCGGAGCCCTGCAGATTGGTAAAGGAACCATTGAACTGGACATCCTTGCCAACCAGATTTTCCCGATCAAGCCCTGAAAGAACTTCCTTGTCGATCTTCTTGTTTATTGCATTGGACAGGCGTGCAAACTCAAGCTGATTGGTAAAGTCGGTAAATGAAATGAACTCCAGCGAATCTCTGATCGCACTGTCTTTTATAACCGGTCCTATCTGAATCGTAACATCGGCGGTCCCGTCTTGCGGATTCAGATCAACATCGATGGTTGAGGCCCGTGACTTGGTGTTGGCAGCAACTATCTTACCGCTTCCTTTAACCCTGAAGTTATACGGGCTACCCTCAGCTTTTTCGCGGTAACCGAATTTTTTTCCTGCCTCGTCCTGACTTTTTTTCCAGACTTCAAGTACGGTATCAATTTCCAGACAGTTTGTGTCAAAGTATGGCACGATCTTTTCGCTCCAGATTTTGTCCACGTAGGTGTCCGGATTGAATTCGTCATTGACGAAATAGATGTCCAGCTTTTCCTCATTGCCCTTTTCATCCTTTTTATCCGGGACGATTGTGCATGAAGTCGTGAGCGCCAGCACTAAAGCAAGAAGTGCTGATCGAAAAAACAACCTGTTGTCTGAATGTAAAACGCTTACCATCTCAGCCTCTTGGAAATTGGGAGGGGTTTGCTGCAAGGTGCAAAATTAATACGGCCGGTTCTCTTAGAACCGGCCGCTGTTTACGCCTGAAAATTATTTAATAGCAAAGGTCTCAAGTTTAGCAGCATTGTCGCTGTTGATCAGAACACAATCCATCAGTTGTTTCTCAGGAAGACCGGTAGAACCCTCTTTGATGTACTTGTCAGCCTGTTCTACAGCCATCTGAGCAACACGGTAAGCAGGCTGAAGAACGGTAGCCTTGATATCGCCTGCAAGGATCGAGTCACGAACATCATTGGAGCCGTCAAAACCCACGACAATCACATCGCCTTTACCTGCCGCTTTAAGAGCCGCCATAGCACCCATGGCCATGGTGTCATTTCCGCAGATTACACCTTTGATGTCCGGATGCGCCTGAATGATAGACTCCATTTTTTCGTAACCCTCAGTCTGGCTCCAGTTTGCACTCTGACGTGCAACCATTTTGAGATCTGAATACTGATCGATTACATCATGATATCCCTGAGAACGGATACCGGCGTTGGTATCTGATTCTTTACCAACAAGCTCAACATAGTTTCCCATCTCACCCATCAGCATAACGAATTCCTCACCGCCGAGTTTTGCACCCTGGTAATTATTGGAAACGATCTGAGAAATGGCGACACCATTCTTGTTGATCTCACGATCAATCAGGAAGGTAGGAATTCCAGCAGCTTTAGCTCTTTCAACTGCAGCAACAGTGGCATCAGCGCCTGCATTATCAAGAATGATTGCAGCGGCACCGCGTGCGATTGCTGTGTCGAACAGCTCACTCTGCTTGTTCACGTCATCATCGTGAACGAGGGTCAGGGCTTCGTAGCCAAGCTCTTGCGCCTTCTCTGAGGCACCCACTGCTTCAGACTTGAAGAACGGATTGTCGTGGGACGGGGTGATCACAACAATCAGTTTTGCGGCAAACGCCATTGAACTGTACAAACAGACACAGAGAGCAACAGCTAACAACGTCAGTTTTCTCATGACACTTCTCCTTTTTTCTTTTTTTTATGATTAAACAACATAAAAACAAAAATTCCATAATTTTACAAAACTGTCAATAGAGAATCGAAAATTTTCATAACACAACTATAACATGGTCATTTCATTGTATTAAGGCCATTATTCGCCATTTTCCCGTTCATTCAGTGGTAATTTTATTGGTGCAGGCCACATTTTTTTCGATTTACAAAAACTTTCGATTTTGGTAGAAAAAGAAAATAAAAGAAAATCGTTCCACTCATTCCAATGGAGGTTTTATGAAAAATCCATTTAATTTCGATATAGCTGAGCTCAAAAAAGCAAGCTGTGAAATCCGCAGAAAGGTTCTCAACATGAACTACAAGGCAGGCCAGGGACACACCGGTGCCGACCTTTCTGAAGCCGACATACTGGCGTCTCTTTATTTTCATATGCTGAAGTATGACAAGGATGCCCCGAAACATGCCGACCGCGACCGTTTCATTTTAAGCAAAGGCCACGGCGTCGGCGGCTATTACTGTACCCTTGCCCAGGCAGGATTGATAGCAGAGGAGCTTCTTGACACTTACCTGCTGTTTGACTCCAAACTTCCAGGTCATCCAGTCCGCCAGAAGATCCCATTTATAGAGGTAAACACCGGTGCCCTCGGTCACGGCCTGCCAATCGGTGTCGGTCTTGCCCTTGCCGCCAAGAAAATGAAAAAAGAGTACATGACCTATGTCCTGACCGGTGACGGTGAACTGCAGGAAGGTTCGAACTGGGAAGCGGCTATGGCAGCATCGCAATACGGCCTCGACAACCTGGTCTGGATCGTTGACCGCAACCGGCTGCAGCTGGCCGATTTCACCGAGAACATCAATGCTCTTGAACCCCTTGATAAAAAAATCGAGTCCTTTGGCATGGAGCTCTATGTCATAGATGGAAACAACCCTGAAGAAATTGTCAGCACCCTTACCAGCCTGCCAAAAAACGGCCGGCCTAAAGCGGTTATCGCCCAGACAACGAAAGGAAAAGGTGTTTCCTTTATCGAATCGCAGCCGGCCTGGCACCATAAGATACCGAATGCTGAAGAGCTGAAGCAGGCCATGGAGGAATTGTCATGCTAGATTATTCAAAAGCAAAAGATTTACGTGAAGTCATGGTCGCAACCTTCAATGCCGCCGTTGAGGAAGGAAAAAATCTCGCCGTACTGGTAAGCGATTCAACCTCAACTGCCAAGATTGGGCCATTTAAAGAAAAATACCCGGAACGTCTTATCAATGTAGGCATCGCCGAGCAGTCTCTGGTCGGCACCGCAGCAGGAATGGCGCTTGGCGGCTTTATTGCAATCACCACCAATGCAGCACCCTTCCTTGTCCACCGCGCCAACGAGCAGGTCAAAAACGACGTCTGCTACTCGAACACCAATGTGAAGATGATGGGCCTCAATGCAGGGGTCTGCTACGGACCGCTTGCCAGCACCCATCACGCCATTGATGATGTCTCCATCATGCGCGGTTTCGGCAACGTACAGATCTTCGCGCCGTCAGACGGTATCGAGGCCGCGGGAATCATTCGCTACGCTCTGGAACATGAAGGCCCCGTCTATGTGCGTATGGACGCAGCGAAATTTCCTCAGATGCATGAAGATTCACATCCCTTCGAACCCGGGAAGATTGATATCCTGAAATCCGGAAGCGACATCACTATTTTTGCCATGGGTTCAACGGCTCATGAAGCTATGGCAGCTGGCCTTGAACTGGCTGAAGCGGGTATCGATGCCGAAATCGTCAACGTATCTTCCATCCGGCCTTTCGATGTAAAGGGCACAACCGTTTCGCTTGTCAAAACCGGCAAGGCTATCACCGTCGAAGAGCATAGTGTTCATGGCGGGATCGGCTCGCTTATTTCTGAGACCATTGCAGACCAGGGGCTTGGCTGCCGCTTGAAACGTCTCGGTTTTGAAGAAGGCAAGTTTGCCGTCTCCGGCCCGCGGGATGAAATGCGCGCCTTCATCGGTATCGATGTGAAAGGTATCGTTCAGGCCGCTAAAGATATGGTTAAGCAATAAGCACGAGCATAAGGAGCAAAATGAAAGGGTTACTTCTGGCAATTGATCAGGGCACAAGCGGCACCAAAACGGTTTTATTTGATGATAAAGGAAAACTGCTCGCCAAAGCGTCAGCACCGCTGAACTCTCTCTACCCGAAACCAGGCTTTGTCGAGCAGGACCCGCTTGAAATTTACCAGACCGTTCTTGATTCCGTGAAAGGATGTCTTGAAAATGCCAAGACAACCGATGCTGAGATAATCGGCAAAATCGGTTGCATCGGCATCTCAAACCAGCGGGAAACCTTCGTTCTCTGGGATAAAGACGGAAAGCCCCTGCATAACGCTGTCGTCTGGCAATGCAAACGTGCTGTTGCCATTTGTGAGGAACTGGCCGCAACGCCACTGAAAGATGAAGTAACCGCCAGAACAGGCTTAATCATTGACCCCTATTTTTCAGGAACCAAGCTGAAATGGCTGATCGATAACGATTCGGCCCTCAAAGCAAAACTGGATAAGGGCGAAGTCTATTTCGGTAATATCGACACCTGGCTCCTCTACAAGCTGACTAGCGGCAAATCCTACTTTACAGATTATACCAACGCATCTAGAACCCTTATGTTCAACCTGCACTCGCTGCAATGGGACAGCTATCTCGTTGAGCAGCTTGGCGCTGAAAACATCAACCTGCCGGAAACGGTTCCCTCATCCCACAGATTCGGTGAAACGACCTTTGACGGACTCCTCGATTTTCCGCTGCCCATCACCGGTATGATAGGCGACTCTCATGCAGCGTCATTTGGCGAAGGTTGTTTTTCACCGGGTGAAGCAAAAGTGACTCTGGGCACCGGAAGCTCGATCCTCTGTTCCATCGGCGACAAGGTCGCTCCCTCTCGACACGGCATGGTCAATACCATCAACTGGAGCAGCATCGACAGAACCGACTACGCACTGGAAGGCATTATCGTTACCTGCGGCGCCACCATTAAATGGCTTCGCGACCAGTTGCAGCTGATCGACACTGCAGCGGAAACCAAGGCCCTTGCCGAAAGCGTGGAAGACAACGGCGGAGTATACCTCATCCCTGCATTCAGCGGCCTCGGCGCGCCGCACTGGAAGATGGACGCAAAAGGATCCATTGTCGGGCTTACCTTCGGCTCAACGAAAGCCCACGTTGTTCGTGCAGCCCTTGAATCCGTGGCTTTTCAGATAAAGGATGTCATTGAAGCCATGGTAAAAGACAGCGGCTTCAACCTCTCTGAGATCAAGGTAGACGGCGGCATGACCAGCAACAGCTGGCTAATGCAGTATCTGGCCGACCTGCTCCAGGTCAAGGTGACGTCCATCGGTATCGAAGAAGTATCCGCTCTTGGTGCGGCCAATATTGCAGGCCTGCAGCACGGGATTTTTCCTAGAGTTGAAGAGACTCTTTCCAGCCATCCGGAGTCAAAAACCTACTTCCCGGCAGCAGCTCCTGCCAGTTGTCTTGCTGCGTATGCAGGATGGAAAGAAATGGTGAAGAAACACTGCTGATACATTCCCCCTTCCGGCAGATTTGCAGAGAAAAGAGCAAATCTGCCGGAAGAAGAAGCTGGTACATAGTTTATTGAATACCTACAACCTGATAACCTGCATCAGTGACCGCCTTTTCAAGGCTTGCTCCGGCCACAGCTTCGTCTGCTTCAACGGTTGCTGTTTTGGCACCAAGATCAACATTTACACTCTTAACGCCGCTTACTGCACCCAGCGCCTTTTCAACGGATGCTGAACAGTGGCCGCAGCTCATACCTTCAACATTCAATATTGTCTTTTTCATTTCACTACTCCCTTTTGTGTTATTGTGTTGTGAAGAAACATGGACAGCCTGATCGTTGTCCTCTGTAGTTTCAGTTTCGGAAAATCCTGCATGAACAGGTGTAAAAAAGCGCAGCCTGAGAGCGTTGGTAACCACACTGACCGAGCTGAAGCTCATAGCCGCCGCTGCAATCATCGGGCTGAGTGTCAGACCAAAAGCAGAGTAAAACACTCCTGCGGCGACAGGTATACCCACAGTATTATAGAAAAACGCCCAGAACAGGTTCTGTTTGATATTGCGCATTACCGCCCTGCTGAGCTGAATGGCAGAAACACCATCAAGCAGATCGCTGTGCATGAGCACGATATCTGCCGATTCAATGGCAATATCTGTTCCTGCACCGATGGCAATCCCCACATCAGCGCGGGCCAGGGCAGGAGCATCATTGATGCCGTCACCGATCATGGCAACCCTTTTTCCTTTTTCCTGAAGCAGGCGGATCTCTCGCTCCTTGTCCTGTGGAAGCACTTCAGCTACCACACGGCTTATCCCAGCCTGTTTTCGGATTGCCTCAGCAGTAGCAGCATTATCACCTGTCAGCATAATCACATCGAGCCCCATGGACTCAAGTTCCTCTATTGCCTGACGGCTGCTTGGCTTGATGACATCAGCAACCGCCATGAGGCCAATCAGTTCCTGCCCACGCAGGCAGTACAAAGCTGTTTTCCCGGCTGCAGAAAGATCATCGGCTTGCTGCACAAGAGCATTGGTGACACCCGCGGCCTTAAGCATTGCTGCATTACCGACTCCATATCGTTTTCCGTCTATTGTCCCGCCGATACCCTGTCCCGGAATCTGGGTGAAATCTTTTGTTTCAAGAAAGGCCAAGCCGCGCTTTTCCGCTTCCTTGACAATGGCTGTTCCCAATGGATGCTCTGAGAGCTTTTCAAGGGAGGCAATAATGGCCAGCAGAGAATTTTGGCCGTCTTTTTCCAAAGCAAGGATATCGGTAACCACCGGTTTACCCTCGGTCACAGTGCCGGTTTTATCCAAGACAACAGTATCGACCTTTCCCGCAGTTTCAATTGCTGCAGCCGATTTCAGCAAAATGCCGTTTGCCGCCCCTCGTCCGGTACCGACCATGATGGCAGTCGGTGTTGCAAGCCCCAGCGCACAGGGGCAGGAAATAACCAGTACTGCAATGCCGATTGACAGGGCAAACTCAAAGTCATAACCAAGCAGCATCCAGATAAGTGTCGCAATAATCGCAATAACGATAACCACTGGAACAAAAATTCCACTGATCTTATCAGCCAAACCTGCAATCGGCGCCTTCGAGGAGGTCGCCTCATCCACAAGCCTGACGATCTGCGCAAGAGTGGTGTCTTCACCAACACGGGTTGCACGCATGAGAAAATGGCCGGAAGTATTCACGGTTGCTCCGGTTACGCTGTCACCTTCTTTCTTTGCAAGAGGAAGGCTCTCACCTGTTATGGCAGATTCATCTAAAAATCCTTTGCCTTCAGTAACAACGCCGTCAACCGGCACACTTGCCCCAGCCTTGACCACCAGGATATCACCCGTTGCCACATCTTCAAGCGGAACAACTTCTTCCACTCCGTTACGCAGAACAGTGGCCGTTTTCGGAGCAAGATCCATCAGTTTGGCAATAGCATCAGAAGTTCTGCCCTTTGCCCTGGCCTCAAAGAATTTCCCTAGAGTAATCAGGGTCAGGATCATCGCCGCAGAATCGAAGTAGAGATTTGCCGAGAAATGACTAACTGTCGCCAAATCCCCATGTCCAAGAGCAAAAGCCATTTTATAGATGGCATAAATGCCAAAGACAGCCGCTGCACCGGAACCGAGGGCAATAAGCGAGTCCATATTAGGTGCGCCGTGCAGCAGCGTTTTTAAACCAACCCTGAAAAATTTGAAATTAACGTATATGACCGGTACAACCAGCAGAAACTGGGTAAAAGAAAAGACCAGCCCATTTTGGGTTCCCTGCATAAAAGCTGGCAAAGGCAAGCCTATCATATCGCCCATCGCCAGATAGAACAGCGGAATGGTAAACAGCAAGGAAATAACCAGCCGCCGCTTCATCTCTGCAAGCTCGAGAACTGCAGGGTCTTGTTTGTCTGCTGCTGATACAGCTTTACCCCGCGCAGGCTTGGCTAGTGCCGCACCGTACCCGGAGTGTTCAACGGCAGCGATAATGTCAGAAACAGAGACATTGCGTTCGTCAAGCTTGACCGTCATACTGTTTTTCAGAAGGTTGACAGCAACCTCATCAACTCCGTCAAGAGCAGAAACCGCTTTGTCAACTCTGCGGGAACACGCTGAACAGGTCATACCGGAAATGGTGAAAATCTCTTTTTGCATCTTGCACCTCTATGCTTTATTCTATCACTTAGAGCAATAATAACTATAAAGATCATATACGCAAGAATGCACCTTTATGGTACATAGTACCCAAAAAGATACTGATGAAGAGCGCAAAAAAGCAGTTACCATCCTGTTGTATTCAGAACGACTTACTACCGAACGGTGTAACCCACTGCCCTGTCGAGGCAACCATCAACCTCATTGGAGGTAAGTATAAATCACTCATATTGTGGAACCTTATTTCAGGAACTCTGCGATTTTCAGATCTGCGCCGCGAGGTTCCCGGCGCCACCCCGAAAATGCTGACACAACAGCTTCGGCAACTCGAAACTGACGGGCTGATCAAGCGCAAGGTTTATCCGGTAGTTCCGCCAAAAGTGGAATATTCTCTGACGGAGTTCGGCAAAAGTATTAAACCGGTATTGGAATCGATGTACAGCTGGGGAACCGGATACCTCCAGGACCAGGGACTGAAAGTAAACTGTTCAATGAAACCGTTTGAGCAGCTTGACTGAAACGCTCGAGACAATTTTTCAGTGTGCCCGTTGGCAGAAAAAACAAACTGCCCTGCAGACCGGCAGCTTCTGGCAACAGCAACTTTCAGCAAAAAGGTACTTCACTTCATTAGACCCCCAATGAGTGCGCCCAGTTTTTCGATGCCCCGTTCCATCTCTTCTGTAACTGGGGAGCCGCAGCTTATCCGGATACAATTGGTAAACAAATTATGATTGCCGCTGAAAACAGGCCCCGGCACCAGACCGATCTTATTATTTAAGGCCACAGAAAAGAGTTCCATAGCATCAACCGATTGCGGTAATTCCACCCAGAGAAAATAGCCGCCTCCAGGACGGCTGATTTTTGTCTGTTCGGGCAGATAACGGACAAGCAGCTCTTTTATACTGTAGCTCTGTCTTGCAATACGCTTTCTGAAATTTCTGATATGATAATTATATCCTCCGGTTGCGAGAAACTCTGCCATCGCCTGCTGGAGAATTGCCGGTCCGCCAAGACTCTCCGCAAATTTCAGTTCAGCACAGCGCTTGTGATATTTCCCTCCCGAGAGCCATCCGATCCGCACACCGGGACTGACAGTTTTTGAAAATGAAGAACAATAGATCACCGACCCGCTTTTATCAAGCTGCTTGAGCGGCGGAAATATACTGTTATCGTATGAGCACTCTCCATAGATATCATCTTCGATCAAGGTCATACTGTATTTGCTGCACAGCTCAAGCAGCCGCTTTTTTTTCTCAAGCGGCATAACCGAACCAAGAGGGTTCTGGTAGTTGGGTGAGCAAATACAGGCTTTAATTTCGGTGCCTTTCAACACAAGCTCTAAAACCGATACCTGCATGCCATCAACCGGCGAAGCAGGAATCTCGATAACATTACGTCCATATTGTTCAAGAATGGTAAGCAAACCAAAAAAACCGGGGCTCTCAACAGCAACAGTATCACCCTTTTCGGTACAGCCACGGACAGCTAAGGCAAGAGCCTCGGTACAGCCGTTTGTAATCAAGATGTTATCAGCTGCAACCGCTGCGCCACGGGAGAGCATCAACTGAGCAATCTGACGGCGCAGAACCGGCATCCCGTCAGGCGGAGTATACTGCCGCAGCAGGCGGGATGAAGAATTCGCCAGGGTCGCCAGTATACGTTTGAATTTACCTAAGGGCAGAAGTTGTTCATCAGGAATCGCAGCCCCAAGCGGCACTATCGAAGAATCGTTGCTGATCGCAATAATCTTGCCGGTATAGCTGCTGGGCATTGAAGGCTGAACAGCCAATCTGTGCCTATATTTTTCTGGAGTCGGCACCCTGCTTGCCCCGGCTGGCAAGACAAAAAATCCGGACTTTTCAATCGCCTGGATATGATTAGTCACTTCGAGTTCCTGATAGGCCTGCATAACAACCGACAAGGCACAGCTGAACTGGGATGCAGTTTTTCTCAATGAAGGAAGTTTATCCCCGCCCCCAATTCTCCCCTCTCTGATCGCATTCCTGTAATGGGCTACAATCTGCTCATATTTGTATCGTGTCGATTGCGGTTCCATATCATTATATCAAATCTGTTATGTATAAAAATATTAATTTCTGTATCTGTTATGGTTACTCCGAAAGGCATATTCTGTCAATCACTGATAATGAGCACTGCAGCATGCCTGTGGTGAGTAACACAAAAGATTTGAAGGAGAATACGATGAATGAGATGATACTGCCGATTGGTTTATTTGCCCTCTCCATGTGCATCACCCCCGGGCCGAACAATATGATGCTCACCGCATCGGGTGCAAATTTTGGTTTCAGACGCACCATTCCCCATATTTTAGGGATCGAGATAGGTCTTCTGGCGATGATTGCTCTGAGCGGAATCGGACTCGGAATTCTTTTTCGCAGTTTTCCTCTTTTTCACCAGGTATTGAAATACGCATCGATACTTTACCTACTCTATCTCTCTGTCCGCATCGCCTTGTCACAGAAGGCTGACAGTGATGATCAAAAGGGTTCTCGACCTTTAAACATATTTCAGGCGGCTGCCTTTCAGATCGTCAATCCGAAAGTTCTGGTCATGGCAACCACTTCCATATCAACCTTTTCCATTTCAGGCAGCGGTTATACTCTTTCCGTTGTGATGATTATCGCTGTTTTCGGGCTGGTCTGCATCCCTGCCATTTCTGTCTGGGCAGGTTTTGGTACCATGATCGGAAAAAGATTAAACAGCAGAACATCTTTTAGAATATTCAATATGGTGATGGGCACCCTGACCGCGAGTTCGGTTCTTTTTATGGTGTAACAAATGATGAAAACCTGCAACCGCAGTATCCGTTCAGAACAAAAGTATCCACGGGGCTGCGGTTGTCACTCCTTTCAATGCTCAGAATATTCTCCTCCCCCTATTCTTCAAAGCGGTGTGGACAAGTTATGCAACGTCTTCTAATTGTGCTTATTTACTGCTAAAGCTTTGCGAACAAGCATAAGAAGTTCACTTGCAAGAAAGGGCTTTTGAATAAAGTTTTCATTTGCCTTATCAAAATGGAATTTTTTCAGGACATCATGGCCGTGGCCCGACATATAAACATGTTTTACTCCCGGCAGAAGGGCCTCTATTTTCAATACCATTTCTACCCCGTTCATTCCCGGCATAATGATGTCGGTCAGAACAAGAGCAATTGCATCTCGATTATTTTCTGCAACCAGAAGAGCCTCTACCGGATTGTTTGCGGCTAATACAGTGTAATCTTCATTGGTCAGACTTCTTGTAATGAGCGAAAGCATTGACGGATCATCTTCTACCACCAGAATACCGCCCTGCGGTATTTCAACCCCGGCTCGTGGCGGAGCAAGCTCTGCCAGGACTTCTGTTTCAAGACATCGAGGCAGGTATATGTCAAACGTTGTTCCCTTATTCGGCTCACTGGTTACATCAATCACACCATTGTTCTGTTTTACAATTCCATAGACTGTAGACAGACCGAGTCCAGTGCCTCTGGCAAAATCTTTTGTGGTAAAAAATGGGTCGAAGACTTTCTCCATCACTCCGGCATCCATGCCGCAACCGCTGTCCGTAACCGTAAGTTTCACATACTTTCCCTTCACTGCCTCGCTGGTTGTCAGTTTAAGCGTCTCAGTGACACTGACATTGCTTGTTGCAAGCAGGATGGTTCCGTGACCATCTATAGCGTCTCTGGCATTGACACAGAGGTTGACCATTATCTGATCCAGCTGTGAAGGGTCGATTTTGACCTGCCACAAGTCCTTGCCCGGTTCCCATTTAATATGTACATCTTCACCGATCAGCCTGTTCAGCATGCGAATCATGTTGCCGATCAGATTGTTCATATTAATAAGTTCAGGAGCCCGCTTCTGTTCCCGGGCATAAGTGAGCAGCTGACGTGTCAATTCGGTGGAACGTGTTGAAGCTTCTAAAATTTCATGTAAATCCTCACGCAGCGGGCTGTCTTCCGGCAGCTGTTCAAGAATGAGCTCGGTGTGCCCTAAAATCACACTGAGCATATTATTAAAATCGTGCGAGATACCGCCGGCAAGCCGCCCTATTGCTTCAAATTTCTGCATCCGTGACAATTCGTTCTGCAGTGAAATCCGTTCTTCCTCATTCCGCTTTCTTGCGGTTATATCGTGTGCCACACCAAGGACACCGACAATATCACCGTCTTCTGTATACATAGGGGTTTTGGTCGTTTCAAGAAGCGTTTTTTCAATATCACCGCTGAAATGAACCCACTCTTCATTACTGAGCGGAACACCCTTATCCATGGCAAGCTTATCATGGGCCCGAAACCAGTCAGACAGCTCCTTATCAAACAGGTCATAATCAGTCCGGCCGATGATTTCATTGACACTTTTTCCGACAAAACGTTCGAAGGCCTTATTACAGGTGAGATATGTTCCGTTGATATCTTTTAACCAGACAAGATCAGGGATAGTTCTTAAAAGCGCTTTAAAACCAGTCTCACTCTCCTGAAGAGCTTTATAGCGATAATCAAGTTCATTGATTATCTCGACAATCGAACTTCGTAAGACCTCAAGTTCACCGCGGAATTTAACCTTACTGAGCATTATCCGGTCCACATTTCCTGTTCTCGTTGAAATGATAAAGTCCTTCAGGGTCATCAGCGGAGAAATCATCATCTTCTTCAACATGAAATACAGGGTTACAATGAGGAAGAGATCAAGCAGTAAAATAGAGATCACGAATATCTTGAAAAAAATGAACAGCTGAGCAGAGAGCTGCCTGCTTGTCGCATAAAGCTCGACATGCCCCAGAACAATATCATCCCTGACAATCTGTCCATCAAGCTTAATTTCCTGATCAAGCTTATCTTTGGAAATGTTTTCTGTTACCTGGTCATCTGTATTACGCCCGACAACCAGCAGCAATTCATCTGAAGAAGCTACAATACCGGTTATACGGGGGTCACGCATTGAAGCATAGAGAACCGTTTTAACCTGATCAATATCGTAATTTCTGAAACCGCCACCAAGTGATATCTGCAGTTTCATCAATTCAACTTCAAGCTCACGATGCAGTTTGGCAAGTTCTGCTTCTCTGTATTTATATCCGACAATCCCACCGAAAACTGACAGCAGAACAGTGATGATGAATATCAGGCAAGCGATGATATGAATGGATAAAGGTATCTTTTTCATCGGCTGCCTGCAGATGACTGGAAAATGGGGTTAGGAATGCAGCTGCATCGCAACATGTTCTTTTTATCAGCAAGAACCTTCATAAGGAATAACCGTCTGCCAATGCCCCGCCGATACTAAGACATCAGACTTAATAGTTTTTAAAATCTCCGTTCCCACAGAGAAAAGAGAACACAAATCAGAAACAACCTGTGTAGTTTCTTCATTTAAGCCCCGTAAATGTGATGTTATTTAATTATACAGAAGGCTCAGAAAAAGTGAAGTTCATGAACTTTTTTTTTGGATTGTTGCGTTTTTATGATGTGCAAGCTTATGGACGAAGCCTTTTTCTATCGTTTGAGAGTCATCTTCTGCCGATATTGTTCAGCATATTTTCTCCAACTGTCGGCATCGGGAAAATCACGGGGACGATCATCCCGCCCGGATCGTCGAAGCAAAATCGGCCGAATATCCTCCCAATGCCAGCAGATACAGTTAGTCAGTAATTGGCGAATACTTACGCCTTGCCAGCCGTCCCAAGGACATGCCCTGCACGCCGATCGAGAAAATAACCACAACATAGGTAGCCGCAAGCAGCGTATTGCGTTCGGGAATTGCCGGTAATGAGAGGGCAAGAGCAACAGAGATGCCACCGCGAATACCGCCCCAGGTCAGCATTGAGATTACACCTTGCGAAAATGGACGAAACGGACGCATAAGTGAGATCAGCGTGCCAACAGTTGCAAAACGGGAGAAAAGTGCAACCATGACAGCTCCGAGACCGGCAAATACCAGATTCCAGTTCATGCTGATAATCAGAATTTCAAGACCGATAAGGAGGAAAAGGATTGCATTCAACACCTCATCGATGAGCTCCCAAAAGTCATCGAGCCGCTCCCTTGTATGGTCTGACATGGCAAAGGATCGGCCGTGGTTGCCGATGAGCAGGCCTGCGACAACAGTTGCTATGGGGCCGCTCAAATGAAGATAGTCGGCCACCGCATAACTGCCCATGGCCAGCGCCAAGGTAATAATAGCTTCGACCTGGTAATTATTTACCATTTTGAGCATCCGATAAGCAAGATATCCCAACGCGAATCCAAGCACTATTCCACCGCCTGCTTCCTTGGCAAAAAGAGATATCACCGAGGTCACGGTGACTCCTTCGGCGCCTGTTGCAAGTTCGAACAGTATCAAAAAGACAACAACTCCGACGCCATCGTTGAAGAGCGATTCTCCGGCAATTTTCGTCTCAAGACTTTTCGGTACACCCACTGTTTTTAAAATGCCGAGAACCGCCACAGGATCCGTAGGTGAAATCAACGCACCAAAGAGCAGGCAATAGATAAAAGGCACAGACAGCCCAAGAAGCAAAAAGAGATAAAAGCTCAAGGTGCCGATCAGAAAAGTTGAAAAAATTACTCCCAAAGTGGCAAGCACCAGAATTGCCCATTTTTGAGACAAAAGGTCATCCACTTTTAAATGCATAGCTCCGGCAAAAAGCAGAAAGGCCAGCATGCCGTGCATTAATGTCTCATTAAAATCTATGGAACTGAGCATATAGGCGACATGTTCCTGGCCGATATCAACGCCAAGCCAGCTGCCGGTAACAAGAACCAGCGAACAGAGAAGGGAGATAAACATGATACCGATGGTGGTCGGCATGTGCAGATAACGATAGTTCAGATAGCTGAATAAAGCAGTCAGCGCCATAAGAATGGCTGTAAGTTCAAAGAGATGCATATCTATTATTTCTTTTACATTTCCAGTCGTTGTTCCTGGATATTCCCAGCCTGTCGGCTGGAAAACGACCTCTACGCGTCAGGCAATTACATATACCCTCAGTTATTGCTCAGTCTGCTCTTCTTTTTCAGCATAATGTTTATCGACAACGGCCTGAACATCACTTGCCTTGTCCATGGGGGCCTTGATTGCATCAGCGGCGTCATGTCCAATTTGCTCTTGCTTTTCTTCAACACTGCTTTTCTCATCAGAATCAGAACACGATATGACAAGACTCAAAAAAATGAGCTGTAATACAAGGAAAACACATTTTTTCATGATAGTACCTCCACACACTCTATCCACTCTGATTAAAATCACCTGGTCAGATCGTTATTCCAACCATGATATTCTCTTGCTGCAGACAACCAACTAATCTGCCGCTGCAACTGGAATAAAATCAAATTTTTGAAAAGAAAACAGCCCGGAATCGCAGATCTTCAGTTCCGGTATTACCACAAGGGACATAAAGGATAGGGCCAGAACCGGATTAAACGAACATTCAGGCGCAAGCGCAGTTATCTCGCGGTGCAGTTGTGCCAGATCATCGATAACAGCTTCAGCTTTTCGGCCGGTTATCAGACCGCCGATTTCAAGCTCGACCGCAGCCAGTTTTTTGCCTCCGTCAACTACAACGATACCGCCCT
>QKIH01000149.1 GCA_003249645.1 Desulfobulbaceae bacterium
TGGTGCTAATGCCAAAACTCAGGAAAACGGATTTGTTTTTGTATCAGGAGCAATCATTGCCATCTTTTCATTTACCTTAATCTGTTTTCTTGCAGCAGAGAGACTGGCAAGGCTAATCGGCAAAACCGGCAATGATATTTTAAAACGTCTTCTTGGAGTTCTTTTGGCCGCTCTCTCAATACAGTTTATATCAGACGGAATCAGAGGGGTAATGCAGTAGATGACAGATATCTCTACAATTACAGGCGGCGTGCTCGGCGGTGAAGGCCAACGATATATCAGTCAGTTTCTGACGGTTGCCTTCATTCATCTGCTGGCTGTTGCCAGCCCGGGGCCCGATTTTGCCATGGTGCTAAGGCAATCGATAAGCCATGGAACGAAAACGGCTGTCCAGACCAGCTGCGGTCTTGGGGTTGGAATACTACTGCACGTTTCTTATTCGATTATAGGAATAGGGGTCATTATTTCACAGTCAATCTTGGCCTTTTCTGTGATGAAATATCTTGGTGCGGCTTATCTCTGTTATATAGGTTTAAAAGCAATCCGTACTCAACCTGCACACCTGAATTTCTCCGGCAACCAGAAATCAGATCAGCCATCTTTTCAAAAAGCCTTTATTACCGGATTGTTGACTAACGGGCTGAATCCGAAAGCGACACTGTTTTTCCTGTCGCTGTTCACAGTTGTCATAGATCATGAGACACCCACTCTTATACAGGCTGGTTACGGGCTGTATATGGCATTTGCAACAGCTGCCTGGTTTTCATTATTATCTATGCTGTTCGGCAGATCGGTTGTAAGACAGCTGTTTCAAAAAAGCGGGCACTGGTTTGAGCGTGTCATGGGAGTGTCATTATTGGCTTTAGGACTCAAACTTGCTGTGACTGAAAGGTAATATGAAAGAGCAGAAAAATATCATTAAGGATTTTCCTTATCTGCTTCTTATCCTGGCGGTGTTGTTCTGGTCGGGGAATTTTATTGTCGGCAGGGCCGTAAGGGCTGATATTCCGCCCATTGCACTTGCTTTTTACCGCTGGGTAGTTGCAACGGCTCTTGTTGCAGTCTTTGCGCTGCGTCATGTAAAGGTTGACTGGCCGGTCATAAAAGAAAACAAGCTGATTTTACTCTTTCTTTCGATCACCGGCATAGCATCTTTTAATACTCTGGTTTACCTTGGTTTGCAGAAAACTGTTGCAATTAATGCCTTCCTGCTGCAGTCGATGATCCCGATTATCATTGTGATGCTCTGTTTTATTATTTATCGCGAAAAGTTAACCCTTATTCAGCTACTGGGTATTGTTGTCTCGCTTGTCGGGGTGGTTACCATCATCAGCAAGGGTGACCCGGATCTGCTTCTGAGACTGTCCCTCAATAGAGGGGATTTGCTTGTTTTTATAGCCGTAGTAGCATATGGGCTCTATTCAGTCGGGTTACGAAAACGACCGCCGATTCATCCGATGAGTTTTGTCTTTATTACATTTTCTGTCGGACTCTGCTGTCTTGTCCCTCTCTATGCATACGAACATGTCTTTGTTAAACAAATCATGTTCAATGGTCCTACATTGCTGGCAATTTCCTATGTTGGCGTGTTCCCCAGCATAATGTCCTATCTCTGTTATAATCGCGGTGTTGAACTGGTGGGACCGGCCAGAGCCGGGATGTTCATTCATCTGATGCCGGTTTTCGGTTCGATTATGGCGATAATTTTTCTTTCTGAAACCATGCATCTTTTTCATCTTATCGGAATAGGATGCATTGCGACCGGTATTTATCTGACAACCAAATTTGCAAAGAGATGAAATTTACTAGGGTTGCCTCAGTAAAGTCTTTGCCGCCTTTAACAGCTGTTTTTCAAATTTTTGCAGCGGGGCTGATTTCAGATTCCAGCAATGAAAATAGAGATCAACATCAACATAGCCTGCGTTATCAAGGCTTCTTATCCTGTTCTGTTGCAACAGCGGGGTGCTCTGTTGTTCCGGCAGTGCGCCAAAGCCAAGACCCGAGACAATGAACTGCTGAAAGAGCTCCGTTGAGGGGACGTAAAAGCGGTTTATGCTATTGCAGTTTTCATGAAACAGCTTCTGGAAAATATGATGGTTAAGTTTGTCTGCCTGGTTGAAATAAATTGAAGGCGCATTTTTTGCTGATTGCAACGAAAAACCGTCGTTGAACCAGGTGCTGTAAAAGTCTTTGGAACAGAATAGGCCATATCGGACAGTGCCTAAATAAGTGCACCTGCATCCTTGAAACGGCTTTGGTTCTATCCCAACGAAGGAAAGAACCTGGCCCTGTTTCAGTAGGGTGTGGGTCTGTTCCTGATCAGCACTGCGGATATCAAGAGTGATTCTTTCATGATGGAGAAACGGTTCTACGGACTTGAAAAACCACGTATTAAGTGAATCCGCATTTAATGCCAGAGATATTGAGGTGTAGGCGTCCGATTGATTATCATGAAATTCATCGTCTAACACTTTTTCAAGATGTTTAACCTGCTGTAAATGGCGAATAAGTCGCAAGCCTTCTGCTGTCGGTGTTGGAGGTGATGATCGTATAAGAAGAATGTTGCCTGTTAACTCCTCAAGCTGCCTGATACGTTGAGAGACCGCCGACTGCGTAATGTGCAGGGCAACAGCAGCTTTCTCAAATGTCCGGTGTTCTATGACGGCATCAAGCGCTTCAAGGAGTTTGTAATCAAGCATGATAAGATTTGCTAATTTAAAATAAGAAATATTAATTTTACTTTATATTAGCTGTCTACTATAAAAAATCGCCAAGTTCAACATCAACAGGAGAGGTAAGAGTGTATCCGGTATTTGGCGGTTTTTTAACAGGGGCGGGGCTGATAATAGCCATTGGGGCGCAGAATGCCTTTGTGCTTGAGCAGGGGATAAAAAAGCAGCACAGGTTTATTGTGCCTTTTATTTGCAGTATTTGTGACGTGTGTCTGATTTTTTTAGGTGTAGCAGGAATGGGGCGGTTAATCGAGATTCATCCGGAATTTCGTTATTATTCGGCCATTGGAGGGGCTGTCTTTCTTTTCTGGTATGGTTTAAAATCCTTCATTTCAGCAATGCAGCCCAGAAGTATGGATGACCCGTCTGATGCTGTCAGTATAAAAGGACCGGTTATCCGAACCACGCTTGCATTAACATTACTGAACCCTCACGTTTATCTTGATACCATTGTCCTGATGGGAGCAGTAGGCGGGCAGTACGGTCCGACGGGCAAGTATCTGTTTGGTGTCGGGGCCTCTATTTCATCGATACTTTGGTTCTATCTGCTAAGTTTCAGCGGTGTTTTACTTGCACCGCTGTTTAGACAACAGAACACCTGGCGTATTTTAGACGGTGTGATCGCATGCACAATGTTTGCGATCGGCTGGAATATACTCTTAATGAGAAATGGATAGGCAGGCCGTAATCAGAAAATGTCTATTTTTTTGTTTTTTTCGTCAAAGCTATAACCTGCTCCCATCCAGATTTCTTCAATCATCTCGAAATCAAGTTCGGGTACAGTAGAATATCTGTTGTATGCCTGCATTATCTCTTGATCACTGATTTTACCGTCACTGTCGGCGTCTGCCCAGTGATGATAGGATGCCTTGATCGATATCTGGCCTGTTATGGGGATATTCTGATGATCTTTTTCAGATATTGATCCATGGAATTCAAGCAAGTGAGCTTTCTCGCCATCTGCTTTGAGAGTATAGGCATATGTGTTTGTGGTTTTATCCTTATTCAGCCATTTAATTGTTGAAACCTGCGGGTTGTCATTATTGATTTTTGGAAGAGTACTGATGATGGCTGCTCCGGCTGGAATCTGTTCTTTAACAACGTAAGAGCTGTCTGTATCGTTTTCAGTCAGCACTTCGATAATTACCGGAAAAAGCTGGCCGGGGATAAAATGTTCAGGAGCATAACGGACTGCTGTCAGTGATGTTTTTTTCTTTGCAAGAATAAACCAGCCGCCTATTGTGCCAAGCGCAATCAGGAAGGTGATGAGAAAAAGCTGCAAAAAATTCGGTTTTTTCTTTTGAGCCGGTTCACTTGCTGCTGCAACAGGAAATTCGTCAGGGCCCTCAAAAGTTATCTCCGGTTCTGAGGGTTCATCAACAGTTTTTTCAACTATATTATCAGGTTGTTCTTCCTGCAGTAGATCGTTGATATCAACTGAGAGAGCTTCAGCCAGTTTTAACCCATTTTCACGTTTTATTGCCGGATAACGATTGTTTTCCCAGCGGGAGATCGTGTCTGTTGTTACACCAACTGCCGTAGCCACATATAATTGGGTCAGACCCTGATCTTCTCGGATGGCTCTTGCTTTGGTACCATCAATTTTTACCATCGGCGGTCCGCCGCCCTTTTGTGGCTGATTTGACATAGAATCGAATTAAGTTGTGTTTTATAAAAAAAAATCAAACGAAACTGAATTATACCCCAATGAACTGATTTGTTGATAAAAAAATATAGATGTCTATAGATGTAGACTTTACAATGGTCATGAAAAGGATACATTGAACAGAAAAAACAAAGGAGCATCTATGAAAACGAAAATTGTAATAGCGGTGTTGGCAGTCCTTTTTTTGCAACCATTGGCACTGTACGCAGCAACGGCAAAATGCAGGGTAGTTAAAAGTAACGGAAACCAGCTTGTACTCGAATGCAGCCAGGTAGTGGGAAAAATTAATCAGGGAGATACCGTTAAGGTTAAGACCGAAGGCGGCAATTAGAGATAACGAAAAACAGTAGGTTGCAATATCATGACGGTTGAAGTTCGTGACGAACTGTTCAGAAAAATCGCCCAGATTCAACAAACCAAAACAGGCACCATTGATTCACCTCCGGTGTTTGAATTGATGGATGTTGATGTGATCAGCTTTGATGCGGAATTGAAGGTTCTTGTGAATAAGTTTCCTGTTAAGCAGGAATATATGAACCCTTACAAGATTATGCAGGGCGGCATGATTGCCGCGGCTATCGATAACACCATCGGGCCATTGAGCATGGTGGTTGCAAAGGCAAATATCACAAGACATCTGGAGATAAAATATTCAAAACCGGTGGAACTCGGTCTTGGCTCTATTCTTGTAACTGCAAGATATGTAGGAGAAGAAAACGGCTTCCTGCTCTTTGATGCAAAAGTAACCACTGAGGACGGGATAAAGCTGGCACAGGCAAAATCCAGGCATTGGCCCATACCAGAAAAGGTTTAAGACGTTTTATCCCCAGACGAATTTAACAGTGTTGTCCAGAGGATCAACTTTAACGGCCTTGACTTTGACAATGGTATCAGGTTGCGGTCGGCTTCCACCCGGGCTGGCAAGGTCGAGTTCCATTAACAGGTCTGTAAGGACCATGAACACTCTCTTCGGTCCGGACTCAATAACCAGAGCATCAAGCGGTTGGCCTTTGTGATCCTGGAGGTAGCGTAACAGCCAGTATCGATGACGCTGCTGCTTAACGTTGTTTGCAGTGGTAAGTACCCGGGTAATGACTGAAGTAAAGTCTTTGCACATTTCCTGGGTGAACATCAGGTCTTTTCTGCGAACCATGGAGTTGATCTGGTGCTGCATGACAAGATCGAGCAAACGCCTGATAGGGGATGTGACCGTGGTATACTGGTTTACCCCGAGCCCGCTATGTGGTGCTGCAGTTATGAGAAGCTCACCGCGGGGAAGCTGTTTGCGCTGTTTAAGGTTCTGAAACAGACTGTCATCATCTCCATGCACAATTCTGTTTTTCAATGGTCCCTGAGACCTGAAAAGCCCCGGGGTGCATCTGTCTGAAACATATCTGGCCGCCTCACTGTTGGCAAGTATCATCATTTCAGACACCAGTGTTCTAGCTGGGGTGTCGCTTTTGCCCAGACTGACGTGAACCTTTCCGCCGGTATCGATGAAAATGTTGACATCGGGAAAGGGCAGCAGCAGGGCCCCGCTGTCGAGACGTTTTTGTCGAAGCTTGATTCTCAGCATGTTGAGCATTTTTATCTCTTCATCCTTTTCAAGCATCGCATCGACTTCTTCATAGGTTAGTCGTCTGGCAACCTTAATCACGGACGGCTTGATACGCACACGCAATACTTCCGCATCTGGTGAGAGCAGAATCATGTAGCTGAAGGCTGCTCTGACTTCTCCTTGAATAAGGCTGCACACCCCTTGTGAGAGATGTCTCGGCAGCATCGGGATTTGTCCTTCCGGGAGATACAGTGAAGTCCCTCTTGTCATAGATTCCTGAAATAGAGGATCTCCTGGCCGGACATAATGGGCAACATCGGAAATATGGATGCCGACGAGATAATTGCCGTCTTCCTTTTCGATGGTAAGAGCATCATCGAAATCAAGTGTTGTGGCACCATCGATGGTGATCGGTTTTAAATGCGTAAAATCAACTCTGCCCGGATCATCAAACAGTTCCTGAGGGTTAGTCTGCAGAATACGTTCTGCCTGCTGTCTTGCCGCAAGAGAAAAGGTGGTCGGTAATTTATTGCGAAGAAGCGGGACGTTTTCGTTTTTATCCCAGATGCCCGCTTTAACAAGCAGATGAAAAGGGGCGTGCGGATTATGCGCACCGGCTTCTTTTAGTAAACGTTTTGCGGTATCGCTGTTCTCAGCATCATTGCCAAACAGATAAAAATCCCTGAGCATTTCCAGGATGGCTGTGCTCTCTTCATTCAAGATAACGCACTTCCCGCCTTTGCTGTCAATCTGCCTGATCAGTTCGATACCGTTTTCTATCAGCTGCAGTTTTTTCTTTTCAACTTCCTGTTGCAGTTTAAGCTGTTCAACCTGTTCTTCTCGATGAACCCGAATAGCACCTTCTTTATATTTGAAGTAGAGTCTGTCAGCGAAAACACAGCGAAGAAGTGCTGCGATGACATGGTCGTCAATGGTGTTGCCGAAATTGAGTTCTGCCAGAAAATTGGGAGAAAAGTTCGTAGAAGGCTCTTCTTTAATCAGGTCCCAGATCTCTTGAAGATTGATCTGGTCCATGAGTTCCATGCGTTTTTCGTTGATTTCTTTCAGTTGCCGAATGATATCCTCGTTATTATCATCCATATCAAGTGATGCAGAGGAAGAACAATGGACTACGCGTGACTCGGAAAGATTGATTTCTCGACCGTTCTGGTTTAAAAGATGGAGCTTTTTAGCCTGGCTGCTGGTGACGAGAGCACAAATGAATTTGCCATTTTCAAGATATTCGACGATTTTTCCGGTTGGTATCATGAGTCCTTGATTATATGGCGGTAAAGTTTCATACTGTGCAGGAGAAAAAAGATTGATTAAGTCACCCGTGACCGTTTGGCTTAATTACGTATACCCTTTAAAATGTAATAGAAAAAACGTATATACGGTAGCTTTATTTTTTTATTTTGTTTGAAATAGTTGTTTTCACGAAAGAGAAATATGAATAACGATATCCTTACATCATATGTTCCGGTTAAATGTGGAATGGTTGCTCTTGTTGGTCCGCCCAACGCCGGTAAGTCGACCCTGATGAATTGCCTGCTCAAACAGAAAATTTCTATAGTAACACCAAAAGCACAGACAACGAGAAACAGAATCCTGGGAGTGGTCAATGAAGATGCTTATCAGATTGTGCTGATAGATACGCCGGGACTTCATCAGGCAAGAGAGCCTTTAAACCGTGAAATGGTCAGGCTAGCACTAGAGAGTCTTACCGAAGTCGATGTGGTTCTCTTCCTGCTTGATGTTTCTTTGCCGCTTCCAAAAGAGAAAGATACCGAGAAGAAAGAGCAACTGGCAGAGTGGATGCAGCAGGTGAAATGCCCTGCCATGCTGGTGCTAAACAAGATCGACCTGCTTGATAGAAAAGAACTCTTGCCGGTGATTAAGGCCTACAGTGAATTATATCCCTTTGATGCGGTTTTGCCGCTCTCAGCGCTTCGTGATGAAGGAACAGAACAGCTGATTAATGCCATCCTTCCTCTGCTGCCGATGGGGCCTCGATTATTTCCTGAAGACATCCCTACCGATGCAACAGAACGTTTTCTTGTAGCAGAGATCATACGGGAAAAAATATTCCTGCAGACCGGACAGGAAATTCCATATTCTACGGCAGTGATTATTGAATCTTTTAAGGAAAATGAAGAAAATGGTCTTGTTACCATTCATGCGGCCATTGTTCTTGAGCGTGATTCACAGAAGCCGATAGTCATAGGGAAGGGCGGCAAAAAACTGAAAAGTATCGGCATTGCGGCCAGAAAAGATATAGAAAACCTGCTAGACAGCAGGGTTAATCTCAAGCTTTGGGTGAAAATCAAGAAAAACTGGTCGAAAAATGAACGGTTTCTTAGAGAGGAATTGGGGTTTTAATCTCGTAACTATCTCTGCTTCACGTTTGTTTTTTCTATAATCCGGTCAAAATAATCATTTTGACTGGTGATTGATGAAGGTTTTGAACGCTGTGAATCAAGTTTCATCAGGAGAACGTTGAGTTTCTTCATCTGTTTTAATCGAAGGTGGGCATCTTCCGTCTTAGAAATAAGCTGTTCGAGATTATGGATCTCTTTTCGTGTTTCTATCTCAGCCGGCAGATAGCCACTGTTTTTCAATATCTTGTAGGCCATCTTTAGATCGGTTGGCACAAAAGAATCATCTTCGTGAACTAAAGGTTTATTTTTGAATTTGGAACAATCAAGCGTTCCGTCTTCTATGGCCTGGGCTATTTTACGTTCTGCAATGCTTGCTAAAATCGACATAAAAACTATTTGTTAAATTCGCTGAACAGGCAGAGACTTTTGAGAATATTAAAGGCTGCCTTAAATTGCGCATCTTCATCAAGAGTTTTCTGAATCTGCGGACTTATTTGTTTATCTGCTTGATCATTATCCCCGCCTGTGTTGGAAAAGTGATTTTTAAGATTTTCTTCACGAATCACCTGCTTGGAATTGTTTTGAGTTTTGTCATTCTTGTCTTGCAGGCGTACTTCCACATCGGGAGCTATTCCTTTTTCCTGAATTGAGCGTCCGGATGGAGTGTAGTATTTAGCTGTGGTCAGCTTTATGCCATTACCTCCATTAAGGGGAATGATGGTTTGAACAGAACCTTTGCCAAAACTTCGAGTACCGACAATAATTGCACGTTTGTGATCCTGCAGCGCGCCGGATACAATTTCAGAAGCGCTGGCAGTACCTTCATTGACCAGGATGATAACAGGGAAATTATAATTAGCATCGGTATCGGTGGCGTTAAAAGTCATATTCTGCTCTTGAGTGCGCCCTTTGGTGTACACGATAAGGCCTTCGTCGAGAAACATATCGGATATGGCAACTGCCTGATTCAGCAGTCCGCCGGGGTTATTTCTTAGATCAAGGATAAGACCTTGAATGGGTGTTTGCTGATCGAGCTCTACGAGTTTCTTTTTAAAATCCGTTGTTGTGTGGCTCTGAAAATTTGAGATTCTGGCATAGGCAAGACCTGGTGTTATGAAATAGCCTTTAACCGATTGCATAGAGATGATGTCACGAACTATTTCTATATCGTGGAGTTCATTCCACCCTTCACGAAAAATTGAAATAGTAATTTTGCTGCCTTTTTTGCCGCGAAGTTTTTTTATTGCCTGTTCTGACGTCAGTTCACTGGTGTTGACGCCATCGATTTTCATGATGAGATCATTGGCTTTAAGACCGGCGGCATCACCCGGAGAGCCCTCAATAGGAGAGATTATGGTCAGTACGCCGTCTTTAATAGTAACTTCGATCCCGATGCCGCTGAAAGAACCCTCTGTTTCATCCTGAAGTTCTCTGAAATCTTCCGGGGTGAGATACGACGAGTGCGGATCGAGGGAGGCAAGCATCCCGTTTATCGCTCCTGCAATACTCTCTTTCGGGTCAAGATCTTCTATGTAGTTTTCCTGCACGATAGTGAGTACGTTGGCAAAAATCTCTAGCTGCTGGTAGGTCTCGGCTCGTTTTTCAGGAGAAATCTCGGCGAAAACTGATGCTGAAGGCAGGAAGAGTAAAATAGTACAGATGAAAAATGGCTTCGAAAGCCTGGGGAATATGTTCATTGGCAGTCCTGAAGGAGACAGTTAAATGAAATTTTGCTTTACTTACGGGATAATAAGGTTTGTATGTTTAATCCAGGCTAGCGGATCCTGGCTTTCTTTTTCTTTTCGTATTTCAAAATAGACGCCATCCTCTATCAGGCTGGCAGTGACCCCTGCAAGGCCGATTATATCGCCGGATTTGACAGAATCACCTTTGTTCACAGTTATCTGTTCAAGCCTTGATGTGACAGTAAAGTAATTGAAACCATGGTGAATGATGACGGTGTTGCCAAATCCTTTGAGATAGCCTGCGTAAATCACATCTCCTTCAAAGATAGCCTTGATTTGGGCTCCGTCAATTGCTGCGATAGAAATACCTGCACTTATTTTGCTGACACCCATCTTGTTTTGAGTGCGTTCGCCGAATTTCACTAGAACATGGCCCTCAAGAGGCGGCTCCAGCTCACCTTTGCTTAACAGAAAACCCTGCTGAAGGAATTCATGTTTGTCTTCGAGTACTGTCAGTGATGCTGTCAATTCACGGGAAGCTTTTTCCATCTCGAGAATAGCCTGTTGCTGCAGATTTTTCTGGTTACGGATATCGGTTAGCAGGGTTGATTTTTCATTGCGAATAAAGTCGAGCTGTTCTTCTTCAGCAAGAGCCTGATCGATAAAATTTTTCAGGACGTCCTGTTCCAGCACCAGGCCCTGTTTTGCTTTTTCAATTTCATCAATTGAGTGCTTGTAGGCATCAAATACCGTTTTGTCATAACGGAGCAGCACCTGATAGGAATCATGAAACTGCAGGAGTTCAGGGAATGTTTGAGTGGAAAATGCGACATTAATGGCACCGATACGGCCCATTTTATAATAGGCTTTTATACGCGCCTGCAGGTGCTCACTCATTGTCTGTTTTTTTTCATTTGCCTGCTCGAGTTCTTTTTCTTTTACAACAATCAGCTTTTTTTGTTTGAGCATCCGATCATAAAGCTCATCGAGTTTTTGCCGTTGATCTGCAAGCCTGGTGTCAATATCCTCGATGTCAGAAAGAAGGCCGTGTTCCTGACGAATTGATTCCTGGATCTCATCTTCCTGTGTTTTTATGCCTTCCTGCAGATTGCTGATATTAATCTGGTATTGGTTAATATCTTCCTGAACCTCTCTTTTTTGCGACTCCAGCAATTTCTGATCAAGAGCCAGGAGCGGTGCGGCAGAAAAAAACATCCCTGCGACAAAAAACAATGCAAAAAATGCAGCCAGATTCTTCTTGGCAAAGGGGGTGCCCGGCAGACTGAATGAGAGAGGCTTTGCAGACATAATCACTTTCTCAAAAACTTCTGAATGGACGTGTAACTGCCCACAGCACATAATGTTATTGAAATAACGATAATTGTGAAGATAGTTGGCCCGTTGAAGAATGTGAAGTCAAAAAGATGAAGTAATCCCGGCCCGCTGAATTTGAGTTTTATCCAGGTATAGATGAGATAGAGGGCAGCGATGCCGGCTAAGGCCCCTAATAAGCCCTGTAGCAGACCTTCCATCAAAAAAGGAGTCCTGATGTAGTTATTGGTTGCCCCGACAAGTTTGAGCAGCTCAAGTTCAGCCTGCCTGTTGATAATAGTCAGTCTGATTGTATGGGCAACCTTGAAAATTGATGTCAAAATCAGCAGGCTGCCGCTTAAGACGACAACCAGTGAGACCAGCTTGGTGAAGTAAAAAAAACGTTCCACCCATTCCTGACCATATTGCACTTTGATAGTGCCGGGCAGCTTGTTAAGGTATTCGGAGAAAAGCTGGACTTGAGCAAGACTGCGTAAGTTTTTCTTTGGTGTTACTTCGATAGAGGCAGGGAGAAAATCTGTGGGAAGATCATCGAGTACATCACGATCATCCCCAAGTTGTTCTGAAAACCTTTTATAGGCGTCTTCTTTAGAGATGAATTTTATCTGTTCAACTTCATCAAAGTTGGTGATCTTTCTTCTGAGCTGTTCCTGCATCTCAGGCCCCGGTTCTTCCTGAAGGTACACTATGAGACGTAGGTCGTCGCCGAGTTTGTCGCCCACATTGAGCATGTTCTGGTAGATAAGAAAAAAAAGCGCGAACAGCAGTACAGAAAGGCCGACAGTAAGAAGAGTCATTATCTGTGAAGGCCAGGTCTGGCGAAGGTTGCGCCCGGCTTGTCGTAAAACTGCAAACCAGAAATTCATGATGGGCTTCCTCCCTGCAGTGAAAAAATCTTGCCTTCTCTCAGTTCAAGGATGCGATGCTGAGAATTCCGGTAAATGGATTCATCATGGGTTGCAATAATGATAGTCGCTCCGGCGTGGTTGCATTTGTTAAGCAGATTCATTACCCGGGCAGTTGTTGTCGAGTCGAGGTTGCCGGTCGGTTCGTCTACAAGGATAAGGGTAGGGGAATTGGCGACAGCTCTGGCCAAAGCAACCCGCTGTTGTTCGCCGCGGGAAAGCTCGCCGGCCATGGTGTCGTGTTTATCAGAAAGCAGCAGCTGATCGAGAAGATCTCTTACTCTTTTCTTGATAATAGTTGGCTTTTTGTAGCTGACTTCCATGGATATTGCGATGTTTTCAGCAACTGTACGATTATCGAGAAGTTTAAAGTCCTGATAAGCAACACCGATCTTTTGTCTTATTTTCGCAAGTTTGGCACCTTTAAGCTGATGTATCTGGTGCCCGGCTACCTCTATGAGCCCATTCGTTGGTGTTTCCATATTGCAGAGCAGCTTAAGTAGCGTGGTTTTCCCGGCTCCGCTCATTCCGATGAGAAAAAACATCTCACCGCGATCTATAGAGAGTGAAATTGAAGAAAGAGCCTTGACGTCAGGCGGGTAAACTTTGCTGACTTTGATCATCTCAATCATCGAGTCAGGTTGTATAGTGCTCTCAGTCATGGTGTGTAAAAGTAGTAGTTAAATCAATTAGATCGGCACTTTTAATGGCCTTCCTCATGCTATGAAAAACTGCAGTTCTTCCGAATCGTATCATGGGGAACCATTTATTATTATTCAGAAAACATTCTAAAATGAAAATAATGAAAAACCAATATCTTGTCAATTTTATTTATCGACCTGAAAACTAGGCTAACAACCAGTGTTGATACATTCCATAATAACGGAAAATTCACAAAAAACCGGCTCAAATAGTATCATTACAAAATACAGTTGCATCTTGCTATTCAGTTGGTATTCTATTGTGTTCGATCTGTAAACAGTTAAGCGCAATGTGCCTTGAAAAACTTCGGTGCATTTACAATAAGAAAAAGGAGAATTCACATGGATTATAGGGATACCCTTAATCTGCCTCAAACTTCATTCAAGATGAAGGCTAATCTTACCCAGAAAGAACCTCAATACCTGAAACGCTGGGAAAAAGAAGACTTATACAAGCAACTTCAGCAGGCAAATCAGGACAAACCTCTCTATATTCTGCACGATGGCCCTCCGTATGCAAACGGACATATTCATCTGGGTACTGCATTTAACAAAATTCTCAAAGACATTATTCTCAAATCCAGGAGAATGGCCGGATTTAACGCCCCGTATATCCCAGGGTGGGATTGTCATGGTCTGCCCATTGAGCATAACGTCGACAAGGAACTCGGCGATAAGAAGAAAACCATTCCGATCCTCTCAAAGCGCGGTGCCTGCCGTAAATACGCAGAAAAATGGATCAAGACCCAGAAAGATGAATTCAAACGACTCGGTGTGCTCGGTGACTGGGATAAGCCGTATCTGACAATGAATTTCGAATATGAAGCTGCCATTGCCAGAGAATTCAATAAATTCCTGATGTCAGATTCGGTAATCAGAAACAAGAAGCCTGTTTACTGGTGCTCCACCTGTACCACGGCTCTTGCTGAAGCAGAGGTTGAATACCACGATCACACTTCAAGTTCAGTCTATGTAAAGTTCCCAGTAAAAGATGATATCAGTGATGTGGAAAAGTCTTTGAGCGGTGAAAATCTCAATGTCATTATCTGGACAACCACTCCATGGACTCTTCCTGCAAACTTAGGCATCGCTTTTCATCCTGATTTTGTATATGCCTGCGTAGGGGTTAACGGTGAAAAATGGATTATTGCCAAAGAACTGGTTGAAAAAGTGATGAAGGAATGCGGCATAGAAGAGTATTCAATTCTCGGTGAATTCTCGGCTGCCGCTCTGGAAGGAAAGCACTGCAGACATCCGTTTATCGAAAGAGATTCTCTTTTGATGCTGGCAGACTATGTTACCACAGATGCGGGTACCGGTTGTGTTCACACTGCTCCCGGCCATGGTGCCGATGACTATTTAACCGGCCTGCGATACGGCCTGGAGCCCTTCTCTCCAGTTGATGATGAAGGTGTTTATACAGCAGAGGCAGGTGTCTATGCAGGTAAATCAGTTCCTGCAGTTAATAAAGAGATCAATGCCGATATGGCCGCAAGCGGTGTACTTGTTCATGAGGATAAACTGCGTCACAGCTATCCGCATTGCTGGCGTTGTAAAAAACCGGTTATGTACCGTGCTACTCCGCAATGGTTTATCTCCATGGTTAACAATGACCTTCGTAGCAAGGCTCTGGCAGCAATCGAGCAGGTTACATGGACGCCGTCATGGGGAATGCAGCGTATCTATTCTATGGTTGAAGGGCGTCCGGACTGGTGTCTTTCCCGTCAGCGTTCCTGGGGTGTGCCTATTACCGTTGTATCCTGTAAAGACTGCGGTGAAATCGTCAAGAACGATGCTTTGAATAAAAAGATTGATGAGCTGTTTTTGAAAGAGGGTGCCGATGCCTGGTTTAAATATGAGGTAAACGATTTTCTGCCTGAAAATTACACTTGTACCAAGTGCGGTTCGAAAAACTTTGCCAAAGAAAATGATATTCTCGATGTTTGGTTTGATTCCGGAACGTCTCATGCCGCTGTTCTTGAGATTCGGGATGAGCTGACATCGCCTGCAGATCTCTATCTGGAGGGTTCTGATCAGCATAGAGGCTGGTTCCAGAGTTCTCTGCTTTCTTCTGTCGGTACCCGCGATCGTGCACCGTTCAAAGGTGTTTTGACCCATGGGTATGTGGTGGACGGACACGGAAAGAAAATGTCTAAATCTGTCGGCAATGTTGTTGCTCCTGGTGAAGTGATCGAAAAATACGGTGCAGAGATTTTAAGGCTTTGGGTTTCTTCTGAAGACTACCGTGATGATATCAAAGTGTCAGATGAAATTCTGAAGCAAGTATCTGATTCGTATCGAAAAATAAGGAACACTATCAGATACATGCTTGGTAATCTCAGTGATTTTAATCCTGAAACCAACAAGGTGGCATATGCAGATATGCCGGAGCTGGATCAGTGGGCTGTCACCAAATATAAAGAATTCATGCAAAAGGCTATCGCCGCCTACGAAGTGTTTGAGTTCCATACTATTCATCAGAACCTGAACTATTTCTGTGGCACCACCATGAGTTCCTTCTATCTTGATATTATCAAGGATCGAATCTACACTGAGGGAACTGATTCCGTTAAACGGCGTTCAGCACAGACCGTGCTTTATATGATCCTCGACGGAATGTTGAAAATCATGGCCCCAATCCTCAGCTTTACAAGTCAGGAAGCGTGGGATTCATTACATGGGTTTGATGACAACGCACCTCTGAATACTTCTGTTTTCTTTCAGGAGTTCCCGGCATTGCCGGAGCAGACAATGTCGGCAGATCAGCTTGAAAAGTGGAAAAAGATCATTCGTGTCCGTTCAGAGATAACCAAAGCTCTTGAGATAGCCAGACGCGACAAGGTGATTGGCCATCCGCTCGAGGCTGAAGTTGTTATTCAATATACCGATGCGTTGAGTCAGAGTATTGAAAGCAATTGGGGCATCCTGCAGGAAATCTCTATCATTTCAGAACTCACCCATGCGGCTGAAGTTCTCGATGGCAAAGAACAGCTGTTTGTGTCCGAGGAAATTGAAGGGTTTAAAATCCTTGTTCAGCCAGCCGAAGGCAAAAAGTGTGAGCGCTGCTGGATTCGTTCCAAGACGGTTGGCGACTCCAGTGAACATCCTGAAATCTGTGATCGCTGTCTCGCCGTAGTATCCGAGATGGATCTTGCATAATATCAGGCAGACGTGATTTACTTTATCATAGCAGGGCTTGCCATACTCTTTGACCAGTTGAGCAAGCTCTGGATTGTTCACTCGATGTCACTCTATCAGTCCAAAGAGATTATCCCGGGCATTTTTAATCTCGTCTATGTGACAAACAAGGGCGCGGCTTTTAGTATGCTGGCCCAGTTTGAATCACCGTATCGGCACTATTTCTTTCTTTTTATCGGTGTCATCGCCTGTGTTGGGCTTACCTATGCAAATTTTAAATTCATAAGCGAAAACAGGTATTACGGTGTTGCATTGGGCCTCATTGCAGGCGGCGCTGTCGGGAATCTCATCGACAGGCTGATGCATGGGGCCGTTGTTGACTTTCTTGACGTCTATTGGAAAAGTTATCACTGGCCTGCCTTCAACATAGCCGACTCGTGTATTTGTGTCGGTGTAGTTCTCTTTTTTCTATTAAATTTAAATACTACCAAAAAGACAGGAAAGATATGAAGATAGCAGTTCTCTTCCCGGGCCAGGGTTCTCAATATATTGGGATGGCCAAAGAGTTTGTCGAGCAGGAGAATAGTTGTAAAGAAATTATGGATACCGCAGCTTCAGTCTGTGATTTTCCACTTCAGCAGTTATGCTTTGAAGGTCCGATGGAAGAGTTGACCCGAGCGGTCCATCTTCAGCCTGCCATTACCGTCACCAATCTCATCTGTTATGCAGCTCTTGCCGCAAAACTGCCGGAAGGTCTGAAACCTGTTTATTTTGCTGGACACAGTCTGGGTGAATATTCCGCACTCTGTGCTGCAGAGGTGATCTCTGTTGCAGACACGATGAAGCTTGTTGCAAAGCGCGGTGCCTTGATGGAACGTGAAGGAAATAAACATCCGGGTGGAATGCGCGCAATCCTTGGCGTTGATATTGCTGCTGTTGAAGCGGCAATTAATGCATATAATGGAGAAGGAGTAGTAACGGCTGCAAACCACAACTGTCCTGAACAGATTGTTATTTCCGGAACCATGGATGCATTGGATGCAGTCGGAGCAGAGCTTGAGAAAGACGGAGCGAAAGTGATTCCATTAAATGTTGCTGTTGCGAATCACAGTCCGCTGGTTGCTGATGCGGTTCCTGATTTCAGTACCTTTATGCAATCCGTCACATTTAATGAGCCACAGTCACCTGTAATTTTTAATGTCAGTGCCGATGTTGAAACAGATGTTAAAGTGATTAAAGAGATGATGGCAAAGCAGATTGCTTCGAGGGTGAGGTGGTATGAGATCATATCAAAAATGATCGAAGACGGAGTTGACACCTTTATTGAAGTTGGTCCCAAGACGGTTCTCAAGGGTATGATGAAGAAGATTGTTCCTAAAGGGGTAAAAGTAACAGCATTACAGTTTGATACACCTGATACTCTTGAAAAATGTTTAGAAAAAATAGGTGAAATGTCTGCCTGATAATCAGATTGTTCTGATGAGTACAAAAAAGTCTTTCAACGAATGGATTCAGTCTGTTAAGGACGGTGAGCTAATTGACTTTGCTTCAGCGTTTTCTCTGTTTGAAGAAACCGATACAGCAGAACTCGCCGCAGGTGCTGATGAACTCCGTCGGCACCTGCAGGGCGATCAGTTTGATCTTTGTTCAATAATTAACGGAAAATCAGGAAGATGCTCTGAAAACTGCAAGTTTTGCGCGCAGTCTTCGTGGTATCAGACCCAGATAGAAGAATACCCGGTTGTCTCAACTTCAGAAGCGGTTCGCCAGGCTGAAGATAATGCTGATAACGGAGTACAGCGTTTTTCAATTGTCACTGCCGGACGACAACTCACATCCGATCAGATTGAAAAATTCGGAACAATATTCACCGAGATTCAGAAGCAGACCTCAATAAAGCTTTGTGCCTCAATGGGAATGCTTACTGTTGAAAAAGCGGAGCAGCTGAAAAAACACGGTGTCAGCCGTTATCACTGTAACCTTGAAGCCGCCAGAAGCTTTTTCCCTGAAGTGTGCTCAACCCATACCTATGAAGAAAAGGTTGCAACGATAAGAATTGCGCAAGCAGCCGGACTTGAAATCTGTTCCGGTGGTATTCTCGGTATAGGAGAGTCGTTAAAAAACCGGATAGAACTGGCATTTGAATTACGGGAGCTAGGTGTACTGTCTATACCTGTTAACATTCTTATTCCGATTCCAAACACCCCGCTGCAGGACGTTCAGCCGATTTCTTTTGAGGAAGTGATTAGGGCGATTGCCATGTTTAGAATCATTAATCCGAAAGCCGTTATCCGCTTGGCCGGTGGACGTAACCAATACGGTGAACGTCAGTATGAGTGTTTTGCAAGTGGAGCAAACGGTGCCATCGTCGGGAACTTTCTCACCACCATGGGGAATAATCTGCAGGAAGATCTCAGACAGATAGAACGGATGAACTTCAAATTGCCAAATAATGGCGCAAAATGATATCTCCTGAAAAAACAATAGAACAACTCCTCGATTTTGATCGCGAACATATCTGGCATCCATACACTTCAATGATCAACCCGCTGCAGGTTTATCCTGTAGCCGCTGCCCGTGGAGTTGAGATTGAGTTGATGGATGGCAGGGTACTAGTGGATGGCATGTCATCATGGTGGTCAGCAATACACGGATATAATCATCCCATCCTGAATGAAGCGATCTATGATCAGACAGCTAGGTTCGCCCACATTATGTTCGGCGGGCTTACTCATGAGCCTGCCGTAAATCTTTCAAAACTTCTCGTTGAAATCACACCACCAGGACTCAATAAGGTGTTTCTGGCAGATTCCGGTTCGGTTTCGGTTGAAGTAGCCATGAAAATGGCGATGCAGTATTTCTACAGTATCGGCAAGAAAGACAAAAATCGATTTGTCACAATAAAATCAGGTTACCATGGTGATACCTTTCATGCCATGTCGGTTTGTGATCCTGTAACCGGTATGCACCAGATCTACTCGGACGTTCTGCCAAAATATTATTTTGCAGCAAGACCTGAAGTAAAATTCAATGAAGAATGGGATGACAAAGATATTCAGCCACTTCAGGAATTGATCGAAAAGAACCACGCGAAGCTTTGTGCGCTCATTTTAGAACCTGTTGTTCAGGGTGCAGGAGGGATGCGCTTTTACCATCCTCAATATCTTCGTTCAGCAAGGGCTTTATGCGATGAATACGACATCCTGCTGATTGCCGATGAAATTGCCACTGGTTTAGGGAGAAGCGGTAAACTCTTTGCCTCGGAATATGCACGGATATCAACAGACATTCTTTGTCTAGGCAAAACACTGACAGGCGGGTACATGACCCTGGCAGCCACTCTTTGTAACGATAAAGTTGCTGAAGGACTCAGCACAGGTGAACCCGGTGTCTTAATGCATGGTCCAACGTACATGGGGAATCCTCTTGCCTGTCATGT
>QKIH01000021.1 GCA_003249645.1 Desulfobulbaceae bacterium
CCTGAAAATCAAGGTTCCTATTGGTGGATATTCTCTTTCCTGGGTCTGAATAAGACCGTTTTTCACCGAATTTATCCTGAGCCCTTTGAGTGAACCTGAAAAATCGGTAAAACAGAGGCCGTCGCCATTGTTCAGTGTCTGGTCTGTGTCTATAATGAACCCATCTCTGGAACTCTTTGAGACGATACCTAATTTCTGGCCGGTTGATTTGGGCGTAACAGGGTTAACCGCTTTGTTCCTTCTGTCCTGAATAAAATAGGTTGTTGTATCCCTGTGGAAGGTTCTTTCAGGGTCAGGGGTGAAGGCAAATTCACAGCTGCCCGATGACGATTTAGCATATTCAGGATAGCGGTTGAGAATCTTATCGAGCTTCTGTCGGTAATAGGCGGTGATGTTTTTCACATATTCTTCATTCTTCAGTCTGCCTTCAATCTTGAATGAGGATATACCGGCAAGCAGCATTGACTCAAGGTGGGAGGAGAGATCAAGGTCCTTCAAAGAAAGAAGATAGCTGCCTGGGTCTATTATTTTACCGTCACTGTCTTTCAGGGTAAAGCGGTGTCTGCAGAACTGGGCACAGTTACCCCGGTTGGCAGATCTTTCGGCCATGATTCTGCTAATATAACACTGGCCGCTGTAGCTGACACAAAGCGCCCCGTGAACAAAAGCTTCAAGAGCAACAGAAGTTTTTTGACGAATATCCCGGATCTGTTCCAGGCTGAGTTCTCTTGCCAGAACAACCTGGGAAAATCCTGTTTTTTCAAGGAACTGCACCTTTTCAGCGGTGACATTGTTGGCCTGGGTTGAGGTGTGCAGCTGAATCGGAGGAAGATCACATTCCAGCAGCCCCATGTCCTGTATGATAACAGCATCAACACCGATGTTGTAATAGTGGTGAATCAGTTCGACCGCCGATTCTATCTCATGATCATAGAGCAGCGTATTTAAAGCGGCATAAACTTTTACCCGGTAGGGGTGCGCATACTGAATGAGCTGTTCAATTTCTTCAATGCTGTTGGATGCGCTTTTTCTGGCTCCAAATGATGGTCCGCCTATATAAACGGCATCTGCGCCATGGTCTACAGCTGCTCTTCCGCAACTGAGATTCTGGGCTGGAGCAAGGAGCTCAATTAAGTGTTGTGTCTTCATTGCAACACAATAGCAGAAAGTTCTGCAATAGGTATCAATATTTTTTTATCCTATAGATGCGATCAATATTTAAAACAAAAAGAATTTTTGCTTTGGAAAAATAATTCATAGCCAAATCATTGAGTAATATTAAAAAATGTTAATAATAACTAGCATCATAAGAGATGATAATTACAGTAGGAATATATGATAATAGTTATCGATATTAATTAAATATAGATTTGTAATTTAAAAGTCCTTTACGATAGAATAGGGCTAACCCGAATCCACATACTGACGGATAAAAATCCGGCAGGGTTTTAAACAAGGAGAATTTTGATGGCAGAAAAACCTGAAGTAATTACCCCTGACAGTATCGATACTGACCCTGTAGAAAAAGCAGGAAACGATTCGTCTCTGGTTCTTCCGGGTGAAGTTCTTCCTGAAGACCTTATTATCATTCCACTTTTTGACCGTCCAACGTTTCCCAAAATGATGGGGCCGGTGATTATTGACGATCCGCGCATGCAGGATACTATCTTGCGGCTTCAGACTGACAATGCACCGATTTATATCGGTCTTGTCCTCACCAGGCCAAGTGATGATAATCTCCCGCATCAACCTGAAAGTATTGATGATTTTTTTGAGGTCGGTGTTGTTGCCCGGGTAATGCAGATCAGTCATCCAGGCGAGAATAAACCGATGCAGATGCTGGTGCAGGGAATGAAGCGGTTCAATGTGATCAGTATGAAAAAAATGACTCCGCTTTTCAGGGCAAGAGTTGAATACTGGAAAGATCCGGATGTTATCAATAACGGTGAAGAGCTTAAGGCGTATTCTGTCGCGATCATTGACTGCATCAAAGAGCTGGTGAATTTAAACCCGCTCTTTAAAGAGGGGCTGTCCCTGCTGCTTGAGCGTGTGAATTTGAGTGATCCTGGTTCTCTTGCCGATTTTTCCGCTTCTATGACGACTTCGTCAGGCGCAGAGATTCAGGCAATTCTTCAGATAGTAAATGTCCGGGAACGGCTTGAAGCGGTACTGGTTCTTTTAAAGAATGAGCTGGAGATATCAAAGCTTAAGGCAAAAATATCTAAACGGATTGAAGAACAGCTTTCAAAGCAGCAGAGGGAGTTTTTTCTTAAACAGCAGCTCAAGGAAATCAAGAAAGAGCTTGGCATTGAAAAGGATGACACCCAGACGGAGATCGAAAAATTTCAGCGGCGCCTGAAAAAGCTGACCCTGAGCGAAGAAGCTGAAGAGCGCATCAACGAAGAGATTGAAAAACTGAAACTGCTGGGACCGTCTTCGGCTGAGTTCAATGTCAGCCGGGCCTATCTTGACTGGTTGACTGTGCTGCCATGGGGAGTCAACTCAAAGGATAATTACGATCTGAAAAAGGCGGCTAAAGTTCTCGACGATGACCACTATGGCCTGCAGGATGTAAAAGACCGTATACTTGAGCTCATGTCTGTCGGCATCGTCAAGGGTGATCTCTCAGGCTCAATTATCCTGCTGGTGGGCCCTCCCGGTGTTGGTAAGACATCCATCGGGCAGTCGATTGCAAAAAGTCTCGGACGCGAATTTTATCGCTTCTCGTTAGGCGGTATGCGCGATGAAGCGGAAATTAAAGGCCACAGAAGAACCTATATCGGTGCGCTGCCGGGCAAATTTATTCAGGCAATTAAGACCTGCAAAACCTCTAATCCTCTGATTATGCTTGATGAAATAGATAAGATCGGAGCAAGTTTCAGAGGCGATCCGGCTTCTGCTCTTCTTGAAGTCCTTGATCCGGAGCAGAACAAGGACTTTCTCGATCATTATCTTGATGTTCGTTTTGATCTTTCAAATGTTCTGTTCATCTGTACGGCCAATCAGATGGAGACCATTCCCGGACCGCTTATAGACCGTATGGAAGTGATAAAGCTTCCAGGTTACATCCTGGAGGAAAAACTTGAAATTGCAACCAGACACCTTATCCCGAAACAGTTGAAAGCTCATGGACTGACGAAAAAGCAGATTTCACTTTCCAAAACGGTGGTGAAAGAGATAATCGACGGCTATGCAAGAGAGGCCGGTGTTCGTGGACTTGAGAACTCGATTAAGAAGATTCTCAGAAAGGCGACGAAGGAAATCGTCGCCGAACCGGATAAACGTGTTGAGATCAAGAAAGGTGATTTGACCACTCTTATAGGCAGACGCTACTTTTCAGAAGATCAGGCATTCAGGAAACCTCGTGTTGGCGTTGTGACTGGTCTTGCTTATACTTCAATGGGAGGTGCAACACTGCATATCGAGGCCATAGCCATAAAAACCGGTTCGCCCGGATTCAAACAGACCGGCCAACTGGGCAAGGTTATGGTTGAGTCATCTGAAATCGCTTATTCATTTGTTCGTTCAATCTTGAGTGATGATGACGATGCGGTAGATTTCTTTAAGAATCATCTGATTCACCTCCACGTTCCTGCAGGAGCAACACCGAAAGACGGCCCTTCTGCCGGCATAACCATGGCAACCGCCCTTTACTCATTGGTAAAAGGTCAGCCGATGATAGAAAAGACAGCCATGACCGGAGAACTAACCCTTTCTGGACTGGTGATGCCGATTGGCGGAGTAAAGGAAAAGATCATTGCTTCAACCCGGGCAAAGGTATCAAAGGTCCTGCTGCCGAAGGATAACCGGGAGGATTTCGAACTGCTTCCCGAGCACATTCGATCAGGTGTGGAGGCAGAATTTGTCGGAACCTATGACGATGTTATGAGAATCTGTTTTCCCAAGAAATAAGTTGTAGGAAGTAAAAAAGAAAGACCCCTGAAGGAGTATCCTCTTTCAGGGGTTTTGTGTTTTAAAACTGTTCAATCTGTTTTCTGAATCGCTTCAGCATATCGTTTCTGATTGATTCCATATCAAGATGGAAAATGTCGTGGGGGAAGAGTAATTCGGCGACCCCTGAATCAAAAAAACGTTTCACCTCATATTCATCGTGGGCCACATCCTGCTGATTCATATAGTTGAGCCAGCTTTTGTTGGTGTGTATGATGAATTCAACCCGCATGCCGCCCAGTCGTGCAAAAAATTTGAGCATCGGGGTCTGACTTGAGCTGCCGATGGAAGTGGACGAGTATTTGCCGGTTGACAGGGTGTCGGACATGTCTTCCAGCACCATGAAAGAGTTGGCCTTGGCAGCGCTCTTTGTCAGATGCATCTGAAACATCTTGATATCGCTGACGGTATTTAATACTGCCATCAAGCCAAGTTCATCATCCACTGCTACAGCGGGGTTTTTTTCATTTTTTCGCAAAAGTTTTAGAACCTTAGCTTCCGGAGGTTTTTTGCGGATCGACACGTAAATGGGGATATCCTGTTTCCCGTAGGTGAATTTACGGCGTTTGAGCAGTGTGAGCTTTGTCCCTGGTTCTTTGGCAATGTTTTTCGCTTCATGCCTGTCAATTACCGTTACATCAGTGCAGGAAAAATCTTCTTCAGTGTGATGCGAAAGCAGGTAGACGATATCATGCTGACCGATTTTCAGGTTTTTAGACCAGACGTATTTGTTGAGAAATACGAGGAAATCAGAGAACTTTTTCTCAATTTCTGTTTCTCTCTCGCGCTGGTCGATTGAAGCGGCCAGACTCATCAGGACAAGTTTTCTTCTTGCTTCAAATCGGGCCTTTTTATGGTAGCGGTCGTTGAACATAATAGTCAGCAGTTCAACCGGATCCGAGGTTATTTCAATTTCGTTGGTGAGGGCTATATGTGAGGCAAAGGGGGCAAGCAGCTTCCCTTTGAGGGAGTTGATTACGGCGTCTGCTGTTCTTGCATATTCCTGAATGCTTCGTTTTATTTCTCGCGGCGTTCCTTGGATGCCGAACATGTTGCCCAGCAGCTGATGTGCCCTTCGGCTTCGTTCAGCGCGCAAATCTGCGTCATAGAGCAGCGGTTCGATCTCACGGTAATCGGATACATGAAGGATTTCAAAAACCTGATTACGAAGTGCACGATATTTCGTCATGAAGGTGGAAGACTGGCAGAGAACTTTCAGCCACACTTTCGTATCGGTAGAAAACGGATTGGTCAAACTGACGCTGTCGGTAACCGCAAGCGGGCCGCTTTGCTGAAGTGAGGTAAATACACTGTCGTGATCGAGTACGGACATAGAAGTGTGTTGTAATCAGATTGTTTTAAGCAATGTATGCAATAGTTGAGACTGTATACTAAATTAATAGTAAGCTTTCACTAAA
>QKIH01000111.1 GCA_003249645.1 Desulfobulbaceae bacterium
ATGCTGTTCTTCAGGGCTCAGGTGTACATCAAGGGTAATCTCTGTTTTGCTCGGCAGCTCATCAAGAACGTCTGATTTTATACGGCGCAAAATAAATGGTCGAATAAGCTTCTTCAGTTTCTTTTTGGCCGTCCGGTCCTGATACCGCTCAATGGGGATGGCATAACGCTCGTTGAATTTATTGATGCTGCCTAAGAGACCTGGATTGATGAAATGGAACAGGTTCCACAATTCGCCCAGGTGATTCTCGATAGGGGTTCCGGTAGTGATCAGCTTAAACCGGGCATCCAATGACATTGCAGCCTGACTTCGTTTGGTTGCGGCATTTTTGATCGCCTGGGCCTCATCAAGGATAACCGTTTGCCATTTTACCTGGCTGAGCTGTTCACTCTCTTGCTGCAGTAGGGTGTAAGTGGTGATCAGCAAGTCGAACGGGCCAAGGGTGTCAATGACTTCCTGCCGGTCTTTGCCGGAAAGACTTTTGAGCTGAAGAGTCGGTGAAAAACGCATTACCTCGGACTGCCAGTTTGTTGAAACCGAAGTCGGAGCTACGACAAGAGACGGACCATCTGAAGCATGTTTAAGCATGATCGTCAGTGACTGGATGGTTTTTCCGAGTCCCATATCATCGGCAAGACATCCGCCTACGCCCCAGTTGCTCAAACGTGCCAGCCAGTTAAATCCTTCGCGCTGGTAGTCACGCAGCTCGGCATGCAGGGTGCTCGGTACTTCCGGCACATACTCTTCAAGGTGCTCGAGTTTTTTCAGCTGCTCTTTCCAACCGCTGTCAGCCACAGTATTTGCCTGCTTGGTGAGCTTTTCAAGCGGCATCGCAGCAAGGGGATGGATAAGCAGTTCGTCGTTTTCGTCATCGAAGCCGTCAGAAAAGATGTTCATCTCTTCAAGGCGTTTACGGAACTCCTGGGTCAGTGCTATAAACTGGCCGTCTGCAATTTCAATGAAGCGTCCGTTGGCGTTTTTGACCTTTTCAAGCAGGTCCTTGAGCTTGATAACTTTATCCTGATCGATGATCAGTTCGCCGCTCATGGAAAACCAGTTCTGACGATTGGTCCTGATCTTGAGATTCAGGTTCTTCAGAGAGGCCTGATGAGAAATTGAAAGCTTTTCTCCTTCAGGCCACTCTATGATCACCTTATCACGGATAGCCTGAAGCTCAAGTAAGGCCTGCAGGCAGTCGTCCGGATCTTGCAGATGCCATTCACGGTCATTTTCCTGCTCCATGTCAATGGCGAGATCAAAGATCGGACAGAGTTCCTCAATGTCTCTTGCTTTCTGTTCTTCAAGAGCGAGATCTCTTTTGGTCTGAAGCCGTTTGCCGCGGACCTCAGCCATGATGTTTTCAACTCCCTGGCCCGGTTTGAGATAATGGCCTCCATCGGGGAAGGGTTTGACAAACATTTCCAATCTGAAACCAGAACCGTATGGCAGAAGATGCATGTAGATTGTGGAATCGGCTTCCACTATCTGAATATTCTGCTGGCTCATTTCGGCATCCATGGCAATGGCTGAATGAACCGTCATGAATGAGGAAATGCCGCCAATGGCAGTGAGCACCTGGTCGCTTGCCTCGATCGGAACGGTGAGACCGTTTGGCCCGGTAATCTGAGCAATGCGCCGGTGATTATCATTGATCTGGATAATTTTGAACCTGGTCGGCGTTTCACGATATATCGAAACCTCTTTCTCTGTTATCTGCTGGGCAAAACAGATATGCAGGTTGGTGCCACGCTCTTCGACCAGAAGCTCAGGTTCGCCGGACACGAATTCAACCGGTGTGGTTGGCGACGTTGAAAGAAAAATGGAGGGATGACCTATCATTGCAACAAGGGCTTTGTTTAAATCGAAATGGTAGTTAACGCCATTGGTCTCGGGGTTGTGCACCTTCTGGATTGAAACACAGATCTTGCGGTCCTGCGGAGTCAGAAATTTAAGTTTGCCTGGGTTGTGGAGCCGTTCCAGCGACACAGGTCTGCCTTTGCTCCATGTACCGTTTGGTCCTATTTTTTGTTCTCTGGGATTTATGGATATCTTCTTTTTCTTATATTCAACCATCCAGGCGATCCTGATACTCTGTTCAGGTATCTTCGCGTTATTGGCACTGGTGGCCTGAATAAGTGCCTGGAGGCTGCGTTTCCATGGTTCTTCCGGTTCGAGTATTGGCACGAGTGAAACAAGGCCGGTTTCCTTCTGGATGGACTCGACAAACTGCTGGTTCTCTTCTTTGTTGATGTTTGTCTTGGCCATCAGATCGGCAAACAGCAGCGAGAATAGATGGAAACTGTTGTTCCTGGCATTTTCAAATAAACGGTTTGCAAGCTCAAGTGTATCCGGCTGGATTGAACTGGTCAGCCAATATTGGCTGAGAGCGGCAAATAAAACGGTGAGACTGTCGGGTTGCTTGTCTTCAAGAAAACCTATCTCTTCCTGTGCCATCTCGTCATTTATCAGTGTGTTGATGACGGTACCGAGATAGGTGTAAGCTTCGCTTTCACGTGATGAGCCGAAAAGGGAGAGGGCAAGCGATATCTTGTTGGCTATTTCAGGATACTGATCTTTATCGGCAAGTTTAACCAGACATATGATGTAAAAAAGTCCGGTAGGTCCGAAAAAGGCGACATCTTCGCTGTTGTTGATTTTCTGCAGGAAAGCAAGATCCTGCTCAAATGACTGCCGTGCTTCTTCGGCTTTACCCTGCAGGAGAAGAATGGAGCCTTGAGCACCGGTGCCTTGAAAAACCTCTTCAAAGCGGTCAAGGATCTTCTGTGCCTCTTTCATTTCACCTTGCAGCAGCAGGTGGTTGAAAAGAAGACGTTTAAACGGCAGGATCTCATCAATGGTGAGGCCTTCGAATTCATCATCATTTTCAACGTATGCAATGATCTTTTCAAATGAGATGAGATCAGATTGACTGTATGAAAAGAATTGATTCAGCAGGTAAAACTGAAACGAACTCGGCAGAGACCTGAACCAGTCGCGGTCAAAAGGGGCAGCAAGAATCTGAACAGTAGGCGGCAGAGAGTAGATGAGTTCCTTGCACTGGGTGGCAATAAACTCCTCTGCATCGTGTAGCAGGTCAAACTGCTGGGTGTAGATGCCGATACGCATTTCACGTATGGCACGCCAGCATCTGGTTGACCACTTACCGTAATAATATGATACAGGGGCTTCATCTCTTACTGTTCTTGCAAAAGTATTAAAAGTTCCCTCTTTTACAGCTATTTTGCTGAGTATTTCTACAATATGCGGGGAACACTGTTTTTCTTTTGTAACCAGGCCGGCCTTCTGAAATTTGCCAATATAGTGGTTCAGATTGGCGGCAGTGGGGCGGTTTCCTCTTGGGCCGTTGAGCTCCATTTTGCGCAGGCAGTTGACAATGAGAGTTGTATGTGCTGGCTCATAAACGACGGAGAGAAATTGAAGAAGGCTTTGCTCAAAAGAGTTGAGCTTCTGGTATTGTTCGAAAAGTTCCTCGGCTGCTTGTTGTGCAGTTTCTAGTGTTGACATTATGAAGTTTTAAAACGGGTTCTTGATATGATTAAATAGCTCATTTTGGGCCACGGAACATGAAACTATATCACTGCAAGCCTCCAATGAGAACCAAAAAAAGCGATGGAAAGGAAATTAATTCGTTCTGACAAACGCTTGTTTCTGTTTGCCTTCTATACGCATTGATTATGCATAACAGTCTGTAAAAACAGGTTAAAGAATGCAAAAAAGTGTCATCTTAGAAAAAGATAGTTGACACGGTCGTTCCATTCAAATATGCTGAAAGAAAAAGATAGGAGAATTTGGGTGACGGAGAAAATATGCGAATAATCGGTTATATATATCTGGCCTCAGAAAAAGAACATCACGTTCCGATCGATGATCAGAAACAGCAGCTGGAAAATTACAGCAGGAAGCTTTTTAATCAGAGTGTCGATACGCTTTTTATCGAAGATGCCGCAACGTTGAAGAAACCTCTTCGGGAACGTTCAGAGGGAAGAAAGCTGCTTGACCATTGCTGTGAAGGTGATGCAGTTCTGGTTGCGCAGTCTTCCTGGATACTGAGTTCTGCAAAAGAGGCTCTGAGAGTCCTGAAAAGTCTGGCCGCCAAAAAGACTGCTCTGTACTGTATTAATCTTGGAGATAATATTTCCATACCCAATGAACGAAAACTCGTCGTTTCTGAAGGGCCTGCAAATCTTGTTCTGCGTTTGCTGGAGGGGTTAAGTGTCTGTGAAAGTACGGAGCATGGAGCATCTATAAAAGCTGCAAAGACTCAGCTGAAGAAAAAAGGGCGGTATCTAGGCGGGCCGGTTCCTTTCGGCTGGATGGTCAGTGAAGAAGGGGTTCTTGTCAATAATCCGGTTGAGCAGAAAATCATTTCTGAAATCGAGCAGTTACGGAAAAACAAGAATTCTTATCGTGAAATTGCAGTACAGCTGAGGCAGAAATTCGACGTACGCATGTCCCACGAAGGAGTCAGAAAAGTATTGGAGAGAAACCGAGAAAAGCTGGAGCAGGCTGATAATTAGTCGTTGCTCTTTTGCGAACGGAAAATAAAAAAGCCCCGAAAGGACAATCTTTCGGGGCTTTTTTATTTCTTATTCTTTAGCGAGGCTCGGATGAATTGTTACCTCGACATTTTCCTGCTGATGTTTGATCCATGCTGAGGTCAATCTGTCCTGCTTTAATCTGGTCAATGCCTGACTGTATTGATTACGTTGATCATCGCTCATGCTGGTTTCAGGAGCTTTTCTCTCGGCCAGTTCCATGATGTAATAATCGGGGCCGACAGCAACCGTTTCGTTCAGATATGCCTGAGAAGGGGTAAGGCCGAAAGCACGGCTGGCAAGTGAGCCAGGAAAATCTTGCAGTGCGGATGGGGTGACTTTGGAGAAGAAACCGGAGTTTTTTACAGGGAGTGATTTCTCTTCGGCTACTGACGCAAGTTTTTTACCCTTCTTGAGTTCTGCCAGCACTTCATCAGCATTCTGTTTTGCCAGCTCCGCTGCACGCATGCTCATGAAGTCTTCTCTGACAACATTTGCGACCGTGTCAAATGGAGGTGTTTGAGGCTCTTTTATATCTTCGGCAAAGATGATTGAATAGCCATCCGGTGTTTCAATCAGTGAGCTCATTTCACCCTTGGCAAGGCTGAAGGCTTTGTCGAGAAATACATTTTTATCCTTCAGCTGGGCAGGCGGCGCATCTTTGGTGAAAAAATCAGCAACCACAATGTCCAATTCTTTGTTTTCATTACCGTATTTGGCAAGGCTGCCTGCTCCGATGATGCCTTCATAAACCTGATTGGCAAGTTGAAGGGCAAGGGGTTTT
>QKIH01000034.1 GCA_003249645.1 Desulfobulbaceae bacterium
GTAGACAATACACGGGTAATTGCAGCGGTCAAAGTTGTCTTACCATGATCGATGTGACCCACTGTTCCTACATTGACATGCGGTTTTGTCCTTTCAAATTTTGCTTTTGACATCGTTTTACCTCAGTAATCTTGGACTTAAATCCCTCTGATTTTTTTAATAATAGCCTCTGCTTTAGCGGCAGGGACAATATCATATTCTAAAAATTGCATTGTAAAGTTGGCCCGGCCCTGAGTAGCTGACCGAAGAGATGTAGAGTATCCGAACATCTCCGACAGCGGCACATGTGCATTTACTATCTGTCTATCACTTACTGCCTCAACGCCAGCAATCTTTGCTCTTTTGGAGTTCAGATCCGACATCACATCTCCCAAGTATTCCTCAGGAGTAATAACTTCTAAATCCATGAGCGGCTCAAGAAGCATCGGCTTAGCCTCATTTGCCACTCTTCTAAGAGCCATTGAAGAAGCAACACCAAACGCCATCTCCGTTGATTCTTCTTCATGATACGAACCGCCGATCAAACTCACCTTTACATCGGTAAGCGGGTAGCCTATCAGAGGCCCTGAATCCAGGCTGTCCTTAATACCCTTTTCAATAGCTCCAAGGAACATACGCGGAATCAGCTCATCTTTAACCTCACTGACAAACTCAAACCCGGCTCCGCGGTTAAGCGGTTCTATCTTAATTTCTACGTGGCCATACTGCCCTTTCGCCCCAGTCTGCTGATCAAACTTTCCTTCAGCGACTGCTGCAGCAGTAATAGTTTCTTTATAGGCCACTTGCGGCTTGCCGATATTGGCAGCCACATTAAAATCATTAATTAGCCTGTCAACTATGATTTCCAGGTGAAGTTCACCCATACCGGAAATGATAGTCTGACCGGTATCGCCATTGGTCGATATTGTAAAAGAAGGATCTTCCAGCGCTATTTTGGCAAGCGTTTCGTTCAACTTCTTTTCATCGGCCTTACTCTTAGGTTCAATAGCAACCCCGATAACCGGTTCTGGGAACTCCATACTATCAAGTACGATGAAGTCACCAGCTTCACACAAGGTGTCACCGGTAGTGGTAAACTTCAAACCTACAATCGCAGCAATATCGCCAGCAACGACTTCCTTCACTTCCTCACGCTTATTGGCGTGCATCCGAAGGATTTTGGCGATTTTTTCCTGCTTCTTCTTTATCGGGTTAAAAACCTTGTCACCAACCTTGAGAACTCCAGAGTAAACCCTTATAAAAGCAAGGTTTTCCACAAAAGAATCGCTCATCAGCTTAAAGACAAGCCCACAAAGCTTCTCGTTGGCGCTGGTCTTTCTGGTGACCACCTGCTGATTGTTATCTTCTCCTTCAACCGGTGGAACATCTAGTGGTGAAGGGAGAAAATTTACAACTGCATCAAGAAGTGGCTGAATACCTTTATTCTTAAAAGCGCTACCGCAAAGCACCGGCACTACATCAAGAGCAAGTGTCGATTTTCGCAAAGCACTGTATATTTCAGTCGCAGATACCTGTGTATCATCCAAGTATTTTTCCATGAGCTCCTCATCGAAGTCGGCCAACTTCTCCAGGAGCACCATACGTGCGGCCGCGAATTCTTCTTCGTATTCGGCAGGAATTTCTACAGCTTCATATTCCTGTCCAAGAGACTGCTCGTTGAAAATGAGCATCTTCTCTCCGATGATGTCTATAACCCCTCCAAACTCGGCTTCTTTTCCGACCGGGATTTGAATCGCAACGGGGTTAGCATCAAACTTGTCCTCCATCATCTGGATACAACGCTCAAAATTGGCGCCGATTCTATCCATTTTATTAATGAAGGCGATTCTTGGTATTTTGTATCTGTCAGCCTGTCGCCAAACAGTCTCTGACTGCGGCTCGACACCACCGACAGCACAAAAAACAGCTATTACGCCGTCAAGAACCCTTAAACACCTCTCAACCTCAACCGTAAAATCAACATGACCGGGAGTGTCGATGATGTTTATCTGCTTATCTTTCCAGGTGCAGGTGGTGGCAGCAGAGGTGATTGTTATCCCCCTCTCCTGCTCTTGCTCCATCCAGTCCATGACAGCATTACCATCATGAACCTCACCTAGTTTGTAAGACTTACCAGTGTAAAAAAGTATCCTTTCCGTGGTTGTAGTCTTACCTGCGTCAATATGGGCCATAATGCCGATATTACGCACATCCCTCAAATTTTCCTGGGCAGCCATCAGCCGTACCTCAAATTACTTAAAGTCCTAATTGCTGACGCTACCCTGCGTCAAAAGGGCGACGCTAATTACCAGCGATAGTGAGCGAACGCTTTATTCGCCTCTGCCATGCGGTGTGTATCATCACGTTTTTTCACAGCTGCTCCACGATTATTGTAAGCATCCATGATCTCAGCTGCCAGCTTTTCAGACATTGATTTACCTGAACGAGACTTAGCATAAGCAATAATCCAACGAATCGCGAGCGCATTGCGTCTTACCTGACGAACCTCCATAGGAACCTGGTAAGTGGCACCACCGACACGACGGGACTTAACTTCCACCTTCGGCCTCACTTTTTCCATAGCCTCTTCGAATATAGTGAGCTCATCCTCATCAGGGATTCTGGTCTTAACGATGTCCATTGCATCGTAAAAGATACGTTGTGCAAGACTCTTCTTACCACGCTCCATAAGACCATTAGTGAATTTACTCACCAGAACGCTGTTAAAACGAGGATCTGGATCAATTGGCCGTCTTTCTGCTACTCTTCTGCGCGACATTTCTTTATTCTCCTAACAGCTACCACATCAAGATGGGCGCTTAGCTCCGTACTTAGAACGACCCTGTTTTCTATTGGAAACACCAAGAGTATCAAGAGTACCCCTGATGATATGGTAACGAACACCAGGTAAGTCTTTAACCCTACCACCTCTTATCAGAACAACTGAGTGCTCTTGAAGATTGTGTCCGATACCCGGAATATAAGAGGTAACCTCGATTCCGTTGGTCAGCCTTACCCTGGCTACTTTACGAAGAGCAGAGTTAGGTTTCTTAGGGGTAGTTGTATATACCCTCACGCATACGCCGCGCTTCTGAGGAGATCCTTTCAGGGCTGGAGTATTCGTCTTTGTGACGGACTTTTTTCTGCCCTTTCTCACTAACTGATTAATAGTTGGCATCGTATTAACTGCTCCTGTTCGATTAGCCTTTTTAGTTTACCCATAAAATCACGCCAAGAAGGATACATAAATCCGGCGTGAAGAAGTTGTATTTACATCACTATAAAGAACGTGTCAAGAATTATTTTACCAGCCACGTTCTTTACTGTCCAATTATCCTGCTATACCGGTACCAGCAGAAATCAGTCGGCCCATGATAACATTCTCTTTGAGACCGGCAAGATCATCAACCTTTCCTGCCATTGCAGCATTAGTGAGGACCTTGGTGGTTTCCTGGAAGGATGCAGCCGAAATAAAACTTTCCGTCGACAACGACGCCTTGGTTACACCAAGCAGCAGAGGCTCAGCGTAGGCTGGAGTTTTTCCTTCCTCCATAAGTTTATCACGTTCATCTTCAAACTTCCACCACTCTACCTGCTCTCCCATCATGAACTTGGAATCGCCTGGAGAAGTTATCTGTACTCTGCGGAGCATCTGACGAACAATAACCTCAATATGCTTATCATTAATCTTAACACCTTGCAGACGATAAACCTCCTGAATCTCATTAACAAGGAACTTAGCAAGCTCCTTGACACCGAGAACACGAAGAATATCATTCGGTACAACAGTTCCTTCCATCAACGGTTCGCCGGCCTGAACATAATCACCCTCATGGACGATTATATGCTTGGACTTCGGAACCAGATATTCCTGCGGTTCACCATATTCAGGAGTAACAATAACGCGCCTCTTTCCTTTAAGCTCTTTGCCGAAAGAAACACGACCGTCAATCTCTGTAATAACTGCAGGCTCTTTCGGTTTGCGAACTTCAAAGAGTTCAGCAACACGCGGAAGACCACCGGTAATATCCTTTGTTTTAGAAGATTCACGCGGAATCTTACCAACAACGGCACCAGCCTTGATCTCATCACCTTCTTCAACAGAGATAATTGAGCCGACAGGCAGTGTATAACGTGCGTAAAGATCAGTTCCAGGAATCTTGAGCGTCTTATTTCTCTCACCTTTCACAGAAACACGAGGGTTCAGTTGTGCACCTGCTGTAGAGTGAATGATAACCTTGGAACGTTTACCGGTAACAGGGTCAACTTTCTCCTGCATGGTAACACCTTCAAGGATATCGCCGTATTTGACAATACCGCCAACCTCAGCAACAATCGGAATGGTATACGCATCCCAGTCAGCCAGGACTGTTCCAGGCTCAACCATAGAGCCTTCCTGAACAAGTACCTGAGCACCATAGTTTACTTTGAAACGTTCTCGCTCACGGTCAAGTTCGTCGAGAATCACAACTTCTGCGTTCCTGTTCATGACGATCTTGATACCCTGATCATTTTCAACGTAGTGAAGATTCTTAAAGCCGACTTTACCGCCGCGCTGGGTAAGAATTTCAGCCTGTTCTACTGAACGGCTTGCTGTACCACCGATATGGAAGGTACGCATTGTCAACTGTGTTCCAGGCTCACCGATGGACTGTGCAGCAATAACACCAATAGCCTCACCGATGTTAACCATGTGACCGCGACCAAGATCACGTCCGTAACACTTGGCACAGACACCTCTTCTTGAACGGCATGTAAGAACAGAACGGATAACAACCCGGTCGATACCCGCGGCATCGATTGCTTTAACCTTGGTTTCGGTAATCTCCTCACCAGCCTCTACTATCACCTCGTTGGTATAAGGATCTTCAACGTCCTCCAGAGCAACACGACCAAGGATTCGATCACCAAGCGGCACGATAACTTCACCACCATCAAGCAGAGGCTCAGCAATAATACCATCCAGAGTATGACAATCGGTCTCAATAATGGTGGACTCCTGCGCAACGTCAACAAGACGCCTGGTAAGATAACCGGAGTTAGCTGTTTTAAGCGCAGTATCAGCAAGACCTTTACGAGCACCATGAGTTGAAATAAAATACTCAAGTACACCGAGTCCTTCACGGAAGTTAGCCTTAATCGGTGTCTCGATAATGGCGCCGGAAGGCTTGGCCATCAGACCACGCATACCAGCAAGCTGTCTGATCTGATCACGTGAACCCCTTGCACCAGAGTCAGCCATAATGTAAATGGAGTTAAAGCTCGGCCCTTCAACTACCGAACCATCGCGATCTCTAAAGTACTCGACTTTGATCTCCATCTCATTAGCAACGTCTTCAGTTACCTTTGACCAGATATCGATAACCTTGTTGTACTTCTCACCGGAAGTAATCAAACCGTCTGAGTACTGCTGCTCAACATCAACCACGTCATTTTCAGCTTTCTCAACAAGATCCTCTTTAGAAAGCGGAATCTTCATATCGTTGATACAGATTGAAATGCCGGCAAGAGTCGCGTTCTCATATCCGGTATCCTTCAGCCTATCAGCAAGAATAACGGTATCCTTGGTTCCGGCATGTCGGTAGGTGAAATCGATAAGCTGCGCCAGAGCCTTTTTACTGAGAACCCTGTTGATTTCTGCAAACGGTACGGACTTCGGCAACAGTTCACTGAGCACAATACGACCGACCGTAGTATCAATCATCTCACCATTCATGCGAACCTTAACTTTCGCCTGCAGGTGTGCTTCACCGTGATCATAGGCTATTCTTGCCTCATACGGATTGGCAAAAATTCTTCCCTCACCAAGAGCATTGATT
>QKIH01000160.1 GCA_003249645.1 Desulfobulbaceae bacterium
GTAAGTGAGTATATTGTCCTCGATTCGGGTGAAAGGGGGGAAGTTGTTGAACTCGGTATTCGGTCAACCAAGATAAAAACCCGGGACGATGTACTGATTACGATACCGAATTCTATCATGGCCAACTCCAAGATTATTAACCAGTCTGCACCGCAGCCGATGTTCAGGATTCGAATTGATGTCGGGGTGGCATACGGCAGTGATCTTGATCAAGTTGAAGAAGCATTGATGACTGTTGCTTTGAGGCACCCGGGAGTTGCCAAAAATCCTTCGCCAAGGGCAAGGGCAAGAAAATTTGGTGAGTCCTCCATAGACTTTCAGCTCTTATGCTGGGTAAACGATCCGAGAGTTCGAGGCCGCATGACCCATGATCTGATTAAGGATATTTACAAGACATTTAATGAAATGAAAATTGCCATACCATTTCCGCAGCGTGATGTTCATCTTGTTACTGCTCGTTCCGGCAATGATAGCTTGGAAAAAAGAATAGAGGAGACAGGAGAATAAGACAAACGGATTTCTGCAATTTGGCTGCGGAAATCCGTTTGTCTGTTTACCTGGTTAGCCGTGAAGACCCAGTTCCTTTTCCTTTTCGTAGACGGCGAGTCTGGTTTTAAGAGCAGTGTCTGGAATCAGGCTGATTGAGTCAATACCGCATTCAACGAGGAAGGTTGCAAATTCAGGGAAATCTGAGGGAGCCTGTCCGCAGATGCCGATCTTGCGGCCCCGTCGTTTGGCAACATCGATAACCATTTTGACCAGGGTTTTTACGGCCTGGTTTCTCTCGTCAAAGATGTGCGATACCAGATCGGAATCACGATCAAGTCCCAGGGTTAGCTGGGTGAGGTCGTTTGAGCCAATTGAGAATCCGTCAAAGACGTCTGAAAATGCGTCCGCTGCAATGACGTTTGATGGAATTTCACACATTACGTATACTTCAAGACCGTTTTCACCCTGAACCAGGCCGAACTCTTTCATGGTCTCGATAACCTTTTTGCCTTCCTCAGGTGTGCGGCAGAAAGGCACCATCAGCTTGATATTGGTCAATCCCATTTCATCACGAGCTTTTTTCAGGCCCATACATTCGAGTTCAAATGCTGCCTTGTATTTGTCATCGTAGTAACGGGATGCCCCGCGCCAGCCGATCATCGGGTTGGATTCTACAGGCTCATAAAGGCTGCCGCCGACCAGGTTGGCATACTCGTTTGATTTGAAATCGGAGAGGCGCACAATAACATCCTTTGGATAAAAGCCGGCGCCGATACGGCCCACACCCTCAGCAATCTTGTCTACAAAGAACTGACGCTTGTTATCTGGGTAGGCACTTGTTCTGCGATCTATCTCGGAAACCAGTTCGAGATAATCCTCATCACCGTTGTCGGCCAGTTTCTTCAGCTCTTCGTAGTTGTATAGGGCAAGAGGATGAATACCGATATGAGAGTTGATGATAAATTCTTCACGGGCAAGACCGACTCCGTCGTTTGGAATAAGCGATTCTGCAAAAGCCCTCTCAGGTGTGCCGACGTTCATCATGATCTTGGTCTTGGTCTCAGGTACGTTTTCAAGATCAAGCGTGTCGACACGATAATTGAGGATGCCTTTATAGGCAAAGCCGGTCTCACCTTCTGCACAGGATACGGTCACATCAATTCCATGGGCAATTTTTTCAGTACCATCTTCGGTACCAATAAGACACGGAATACCCAGCTCACGGGAGATGATCGCTGCGTGACAGGTTCTGCCTCCTCGATTGGTAACAATCGCACTGGCTATTTTCATGATTGGCTCCCAGTCAGGATCAGTCATATCGGTAACAAGCACCTCTCCGGCCTGAAAGTCGTGAATGCCGGCAACGGTATCGATAATACGGGTTCTGCCCGCGCCGATCTTGGATCCTACTGCCTGACCGGATGTGAGAATCTCACCGCTCTGCTGAAGGATGTAGGTTTCAGTGACGTTGTGATGATTCTGGCTGTGAACGGTTTCAGGTCTGGCCTGGACAATAAAGAGCTTTCCGGATCCTGTATTGACGCCGTCACCATCTTTGGCCCACTCGATGTCCATTGCCTTGCCGTAATGCTTCTCAATAATCATCGCCCATTTGGCAAGCTGGAGAATCTCGTCATCACTGATAACGTATGAGCCGCGCTCTTCAGGGGTGGTCGGGATATTTTTTACCGGTTCCGGCCAGTCAGGGTCAGTGGAATAGACCATTTTGATATCTTTGGCGCCGACACGTTTGGAGACAATCGGCCGCTTGCCTGCAGCAAGTGCAGGTTTGAACACATAATATTCATCGGGAGACACCGCACCCTGAACGACGTTCTCACCCAAACCCCAGGAGCCGGTAATGAAGACCGCATCTTTGAATCCGGATTCGGTATCGATGGTAAACAGAACACCGGAAGAAGCAGAATCCGAGCGAACCATTTTCTGAATGACAATAGAGAGATACACGTCAAACTGAGAGAAGCCCTTGTCATGACGATAGGAGATAGCACGATCCGTGAACAGGCTGGCAAAACATTTGGAGCAGTAACGTAAAATTTCATCATAACCGCGAACGTTCAGGTAGGTGTCCTGCTGGCCGGCAAATGATGCGTCAGGAAGATCTTCCGCTGTTGCGGAGCTTCTTACTGCAACATCGACATCTTTACCGTATTCTTCCTCCATCTTTTTGTAGGATTCAATGATGGCATCTTTAAGCTTTTGAGGAAACTCGGCGTTGCGAATGATGGTGCGTACCTTTTCTCCGCGTTCCTGAAGGTTTCTCAGATTATGAGTATCAAGGCCTTCAAGAGCATCGGTGATTTCCTGTTCGATGCCTGTTTCCTTCATCAGGTATTTGTAGGCAAAAGCGGTAATTGCAAAGCCGTGGGGGACTGCAACGCCCTCAGATGTCAGATGTTGATACATCTCACCCAGTGAAGCATTTTTACCGCCGACGAGAGGAACATCTTCAATTCCTATATCGTCAAACCAGAGTATCAGTTCTTCTGCGTGATTGGTATCCATGATTATTCTCCCGAATAAGTTAAAAATTGGTTGCTTGTCTGCCTCAAAGATATATTATTCTTCAAAAGAAATGATAAGCACAGACAAGATTATTGTATAGATAAGTCAACTGACAACCTTATTAATCAATTCTACTGTACAAAAGCAACAATAAAATTGTTAAGAGAAGGGGTGCTGTACCGTTTCTTTTTCATCCTCTTGATATTTAATAGGAAATTGTTTTGGTACTGGAACTGTCTTTCTTCTTATTCCCATAAGAAACACCTAAACATTCCGATTTCAGCCAAAAAAACGGAGATTTTTATGACTTTTGCAGCTCAGTCGAAGCAGTTGTTTGAAGAGTATGTTGTGCCAAAACATCATGAAAAGAGTGATTATTTTTCTCTTATTCGCCAATTGGTAAAAATGCGCGGTGAAGAGGGTACTGGTTGGCAGCAATATATCAATCACGCTTATGAATTGCTGATGGATGAAATCGTCACCAATCAGAATGACCCGACTGCAAAAGTTAAATTCGGCACCTCCGGCTGGCGCGGCAAGCTTGGAAAAGATGTTTTTGTACGATCAGCCAGACTTGTTACCCAGGGAATAGCCGCGATGTATATTGAAGCTGACAGCGATGCAGAACTTGCTCAACTGCTTGGCATCAGCTCTTCTGATGAGGCAAAGAAAAAAGGGGCAGTGATCGGTTTTGACAACAGGTTTGGCGGTGAAGTAATTGCCTCGGCAGTGGTTGATGTTTTGAGGCGGGAAGGATTTCGTGTGTATTACGCCGGTGAGAGCACAACAGGGGTGCTTTCTGCAGCGGTTCTTGAACTTGGTGCTGCGTTCTCAATCAATCTCACTCCTTCTCACAACCCGTTGGAGTATGGTGGTTTTAAGTTTAATGCCGCTGATGCAGGGCCCGCAGAACCTGCTGTAACCAACTCAATCACCAGACATACTCTAGAACTTTTTGCCGCAGGTTCTAATGGTGGGGATGCACAGTATGTTCCTGCTTCCGTCGCTGGTCGGAACGATATTGACCGGGTTGAATCTCTTCAACTCTGGATTGATATGGTGCGCAAAAATAGCGGGGTTCATGGCCTTTATTATGATGACATAATCGAACGCTTTGAAAACAAGTCTGACATGGTGGTGGTTATTGATTCTGTGCATGGTGCAAGTCGTCTTCACATTGCAGAGCTTTTCAAGAACAGTTCGTCAGGTCGACTTATTCATCTACGCGGCAATGCCGATGTTACTTTCGGCGGCATAGCGCCTGAGCCTTCTTCTATTAATATGCAGGCAGTGACAAATACTTTGAATGGGCGAGGCGAAAAATTAAAACTCGGCGCAATTATTGATCCAGATGGTGACCGCATACGCTTTACTGACGGTACAACAGAAATCAGCATGAATCAGTTCGGCGCCATGGTTTATCATTTCCTGCATACCTCGAAGAACAAAAAAGGTCTGGTTGCCAAGACTGTGGCTACTTCAAATATGGCAAATGCGGTAGCCAAAGGTCTGGGTGAGGATGTCTTCGAGCCCAAGGTCGGGTTTAAGGAGTTTAAGCCGGTTATCGGCAAGGCTCTTGTTTATTTTGAAGAATCTGACGGGATATCGGTCATCGGCCATACGCCTGAAAAAGACGCCTACATCGGCTTGCTGGCTGCGCTGGATATGGTGCTGACCCTTGAAATGAATCTTGGCGACTACAAGCAAAAACTGGAGAGGGAGTTCGGCGCCTTTTATCCGGACAGAGATGGTATAGAGGTTACTCTTAAAGGAGAAGCGCTGCTTGAAAAACTGAACCGGCTTGAATGTTATAAGGTCGGCACTTTGGTACAGGTTGGCAATGAGAGCAAGACGATTAAAGAACTTATTACCATCGACGGCAGAAAAATGATTTTTGAAGATGACTCATGGCTTATGGTAAGACCGTCAGGTACAGAGCCGAAAGTCCGCTTTTATGTCGAATCCCGAGATCCTGCCGGTACAGGAGCACTTGTTGAGACAGCGAAAAAAATGTTGACGGAAATAGGAGTGTTATCCTGATATAGCAATAAATAATCAGGCAATAAATCTCTAAACTCCTGATTGTCATTTCCATGTTGATTTTTGATCACTTGGTATTATTATCCTACTACTTGCTGTCCCGGAGAAATCATTGTGCTTTCAACTGTCGCTGTTGTTCTCAGGTTTCATTCGGAAAATGAAATTCTTTCCATGATCATTAATCAATGGAAATCCGCTTAACAGGTTAATT
>QKIH01000068.1 GCA_003249645.1 Desulfobulbaceae bacterium
CCACAGAGTATCATCCTGCTTTTCAGCTTCGACTGATTGATATACACATCCATAGCGTCCTGCTTTTCTGTGACCAGATCCTTCTTTATATAAAACAAGCCGTGCAGCAGCAACAGCTACCATTCCGGTTATCCTCTGCCGACAACAAACAAAACAGCATCCTCCTACTTTGTATTACTGTATTTTGAGTTATTTGAACAGACGAAGAATCTGCCATACAGAATAATGTTCACATAACTCTAATTATTTCATTTAATTGAACACTACTTATCACTTTCTGGGCTGAAAATAACCGCAAGAGTCCGTACGATGCCAAGTGAGAGGATCAAAAGTGAAAAACCAATGAGATTATTATCCGTTGTCTTTTCATGGACATAGAGGATAACAATAAGTTCTCTGACGACAAAGATAAGCAAGGGGTCGATCATGCTGTGCAGTCTGAATCTCTTTGTCTTGAAATATTCAATAAAACTCCGAAAAAGTTCCAGAATAACAAGAAACGAGAGGACATCCATTATTATCTTGCTGAACTCTTCGGCAAACTGATGCGTTGAGAACAGATCACTGATTGAACACAGAGTCTTTCCCAGTCCTATTATCAATACAAGAATGATATAGACAATCAGTATATTGATGATCGCACTCAGGGAAAACTGGAAAAACTGTTCGATATTCTGAGATTTTTTAAACTCCATTTAAGCACCCATTCAATGCATGTTCATGTCTTTTTATCGGCAATATTCTCCCCTGAAACGACCTGACTGGCAATTTACAAACAGTATGGGCAGGTAATGATTAATTCTCGATTAGCCTTTTGTTGCGCCTTCCCCAACTACTCTTCCCAAATGGTTAATCTTGCAGAAAAGAGAAAAGAAAAAAAATGATAGAATTAACAACATTTTAAAATCAACTACCTGAAAACATGATATATTAAATAGTTTCGAGAAAAGATTCGGCACACCGTAACAATGTTTTTTTCCTTAAAACCGTGGCCATGAAAGACAGCACCAATACAATCCGCTTGTATTACATTCATAGAGCGAGCAATAATCATGTATAATTTGAAAAAAAGACAAAAAATCAGAACAGGCCTGCTACTCATTACCTTCTTTCTTTTTCCGGCTGTTTTCTATTATTTTTCGCCTGTCATAATTATCCAGGCAACAATAAATGGGGTGGTCTGCGGCAGCTTCATCATGTTCACTCTCATGTTTCTTGCATCACTTTTCTTCGGCAGGGCATATTGCGGATGGCTGTGTCCAGCTGCAGGCTGCCAGGAAGCCATCTTCCCGGTAGTGAATCGAAGAATAACCAAAGGCAATTTTCTTAAATGGGTGTTTTGGGTTCCCTGGATAGCTGCAATTGCATATTTGGCCATAAAAGGTGGAGGATATCACAAGGTCGACTTTTTCTATTTCACCAGCCACGGATTATCAATTGGCAATATTCAGGCACTGCTTGTCTATTACGCTGTTTTGCTGCTGCTCATTGTTCTTCCAGCATTTACTCTTGGCAAACGGGCATTTTGCCATAAGCTCTGCTGGATGGCAGAATTCATGATACTTGGCCGGACTGTCAGGAACCTGGGTAAATGGCCTTCACTGCAGCTGCATGTTTATCCGGACAAATGTATCTCCTGTCACAGGTGTACCGATGTATGCCCCATGAGCCTTGATGTTGAAAACATGGTGGAAACAGGCGTAGCGGAACACAGCGAATGTATTCTTTGCGGGAGCTGCATTGATTCATGCAATAAACAGGCTATACAATTTGCTTTCCAGTCTGCAACTTCATCAAAAGGATGATATCAAAGCTGGAAACAATATCTGAGGGGGATATTCTGTAAGTTTTATGTACTTCAGTCTTTTTTCTTTAAGAAAGCTGTTGGGAGAAATGTTTGCTAAGTTTCTGCAGCCCGCTTGATTCGAGCTGATAGATGGAACCACGGCTTACGCCATAAGTGTTGGCTATATCAATTACCGACTGTTCTTTACCCTTATAAGGTGAAAGACCGTAACGTCTACGGATGACATCCCCGGTCTTCGTGGGCAGGACAGTATCGATTGCTGCCTCGAGCAGTTGAAGCATGTTGTCGTATTCGACCGAATCGACCGGATTCTGGAATTCTTCTGATCTGTTTTCGCTTATGGCCGCCATTGCATGATGATCAAGCAGATAACTTGTTGCCTGCTCAAGGCTTGCGTTCATTTTACATTCTGCTTCACTATTGCCTGTTCTGGCTGCGACCGAAATTTTTTCCAGCAGGTTTGAGCTGATTTTAATCAGTCTGCCATCCAGCGCCTGACGCTGAACTTCCTTTTTAACCCAGTGAGAGGCGTAGGCAGCGAAACGCCGACCTGCTCTGTAATGATATCTGTAGGAGGCCCGTGCAACCCCTATTGTCCCGATCTGATGAGCATCTTCGTTGGTCACGGACTGGCTGTAAAGCCTGTTGACCTGTCTCGTCAGTTTGGAAACCAGTCCGGTTGTCAACACCATGTAGATATTTCTAATGGTATTCAGATTATTGACTACCTTCTGAAGCTCTTCAAACTGCTTATTATGCAGCAACTCTTCATCACCGCAACTGACAATACGTCCCCAGATTCTTGCCATGATATTGTGCTGAAAGGTTTTAGACAATGGCGGCGAAGTTAAAGAAAAGTCGGTCAACAGCATCAGTGCCTGCTGTCTCTCTGCCTCGCCGGTGACATCACCGCTGCTGAAAAATATCCTGCGATCACGAAAAAGGTAGATATTCTGGATAACAGAAATTGCAGACTGACGAAAAGAACGATCTTCAAAAATAAGTTCGGTAAAACGATGCCGCTGCAGCAGAACCTCCCCGCTCAACTCTTTTTCATCCTGCTCAGTGAGGCGGGGAACACTCATGCCGCTGTTAACGGTTATCCGGTTGGCAAGAAGAGCCTTCTTTTCAAGAGCTGAAGACAGCCTCAACTGTTTAACCCTTTCTTCAAAACTGAGCGGAGTCGGATTGGTCAACAGCAGGTCAATATTATGTGAAGTGTTTTCCGTCAAGCCTGATACCTGTAAAAAAAATTAAAGGGAAACGAGTACCCCCGTCTCCCTTCATGGTATCATAAAAAAATTTTGATTTACAAGCTGGCCAAGCTAAAAAAGCGGCCCTCCTGCTTAATAATTGATATTGATTTCAAACTCTTTTAAACGCTTGAAAATAGAGCGGAGTTCAGTGATCGTTGTCCAGTTTGAGATAAAGATGGAAAAGGATTCACGTACCTTGTCAAAAGCGTTTGAAACCTGAATGAGCACACCAAGGGTGATAAGACCGGTGAACAGACCGGGCCCCATGATGATAAACGGCACAATAACCAGCACCTGTTCAAAAGAGTTCAGCCACAGGTCAAAATACCCGTAGTGAAGAAAGAGCCTGTGATAGTTGAATTTCAGGCTGGTAAAAAGTTCCACAATGGTTGGCGTTTTGCCGTAGTTTACTTTATCATCTTCGGCATAAACCAGCTCTTTACGAAAAGCGGCCTCAACCCGCTGGTTATTATATTCAAGGCCCGGCAGTTTGATGCCGACAAACCATGAGATGATCAGCCCGCCTAAAGAAACGACCAGAGCAAGCCAAACCAGACTACCGGGAATATCTTTGATATACGGGATTTCAACGCCGGAACTCAATCCCCACAAGATCGGCAGGAAGGCAAAAAGCGTCATGATCGCCCTGACCACCTGCAGACCTAGACTCTCGACAATGCGGGCAAAACGGTAAATATCTTCCTGAATACGCTGACTGGCACCCTCTACTTCGTCATCAACCTGCTGCCATTTCTCAACGTATGAAAAAGTCATTGCCTCACGCCAGCGAAAGGCATAAATCCTGGTAAAGTAGGCGGTGATGGTGGCGATCATGATATAGGGCACAGCAATCTTAAGAAACTGCTCGATCCCCTGCCACAGCTCACTGACATCGTGCTCGGTCGCTTTTTGCAGCATGGTGTAGAAACTGCCGTACCATTCGTTGATCATGACGGTAAAATGAACCTGAATGAACAGGGAGACCAGCAGAACGAAACCACCGCCATAGGCCCAGAGGGCCCATTTCTTACTCTTATAGAATGACCTAAACATACTCTTCCTATACCTTACTGATTATGCCAGCAGCATGGAGTCGAGAGCCAACTCCTCTCCCTGGCTTTTGTAGAACTGATTGAGCAGAGTTTCAACCGTCAGTGCCTTTTTTTCTTCACCGCTGACATCAAGAATAATTCGGCCCTGATGCAGCATGATCAGCCGATTGCCGAAATGGATCGCATGTTTCATGTTATGGGTGATCATCAGGGTTGTAAGCTGCTGTTTCTTGACTATTGATTCGGTCAATTGGAGAATCTGATTGGCCGTTTTCGGATCAAGTGCCGCAATATGTTCATCGAGCAGCAGCACATCCGGACGAACCAGCGTTGCCATCAGCATGGTCAGTGCCTGACGCTGCCCGCCTGACAGCAAACCGACCTTGTCAAGCAGCCGTTTTTCAAGACCCAGGCTGAGTTGGGCAAGAGACTCCTGGAACAGACTGCGGTCTTTCGCCTTTACTCCCTGCCCCAGACCGCGTTTTTTGCCACGTCTTAATGCAAGCGCCATATTCTGTTCAATGGTGGCCGACGGACAGGTCCCAAGCAAGGGGTCCTGAAAGACACGGGAAATGAGTCTAGCTCGCTTGTATTCAGGCCAGTTTGTGATATCTTTGCCTGCAACCTGAAGAGAACCGGTGTCGGGAAAAAAGCTGCCGGCAATTGCATTGAGCAGAGTTGATTTCCCGGCCCCGTTTGAACCTATCACCGTAACAAAGTCCCCCTGGTTGACTTGCAAATTCAGCTTGTTCAGGGCATGGACTTCGTTAACGCTTCCCTTGTGAAAATATTTGTCGAAATTCTCCAGTCGTATCATCGTTGAATCAGCCTCCTCTTCAGGTTCGGGGTGATCAGAGCAACGATGACGAGAACAGCGGTAATCAGGTTAAGATCGCTCGGGCTGAAGGAAAATGAGCCGATATGAGCACTGAGCGCCACCGCGATTGCTAGCCGGTACAGTACGGAACCAAGAACTGCGGCAATAAAGGCGCGTGCTATGGATTTTGCTCCAAATACCGTCTCCCCGATGATGACAGAAGCAAGGCCGGCGACGATGGTTCCAATCCCCATTCCAACATCGGCTGCCCCCTGATTCTGGGCAACAAGTGCACCACTCAAGGCAACCAGCGCATTGGACAATCCAACGC